>NZ_LABZ01000215.1 GCF_001043955.1 Methylobacterium tarhaniae
TGCCCGAAGCGCTTGCCCGAAACGCTTGCCCGAAACGCTTGCCGATCGGTTCGGCCGTGCTAGGCAGCCTGCGGCCAAGCCTCGCAACGGCGCGGCGTCCCGAGCTGTCCTCCCATGCCTGTTCCCGCCTCCGCCCTCCTTCGCGGCCTCGTTCTCGGCGCCGTCGCCCTGCTGCTCGCCCTGGTGCTGCCGGCCGCGGCCCAGACCGACGACGCGCGTCGGGCCGAGCTGCGCGCCGGCATCGCGGCGGCCCAGGCCGAGGCGAACCGGTTGCAGGGCGACTTCAAGGGTCTTCTCGGGGTCCGCGACCGGATCGAGGCGCTGATCGCCGAGGCCAGGGCGCTGCGGCGGGACACCGAATCGGCCCGCTCCCGCCTCCAGGCGCAGCTCGCCGAGATCGGGCGCGCGACCGTCCCGGACGCCGCCGGCGCCGAGAAGCGGCAGGCGGAGACCGACCTGGCCCAGGTCGAGGCCCGGCTGCGCCAGGACGGCCAGAGCCTGCGCGCCGCCGAGGATCTCCTGAACCGCGTGACCGAGGCGCGCCGGTCGCTGTTCGCCCGGCGCCTCCTGGCCACGAGCCCGAGCCCGCTCACCCCGACCTTCTGGAGCGAGCTCCTCGACCGGGCGGTGCCGCAGGTCGGCGAGAGGATGGCGGAACTCGGCGCGAGGGCGACCGACAATGCCTGGGACGAGGATTTCCTCGGCCTCGCCGTGATCCTGATCCTGGCGCTCGCGATCTCCTGGATCTTCCGCGCGGTCGGCCGCCGCCTGGCGCGCCGCTGGCGCCGCTTCGTCGAGCGGGCCGGCATCGGCCCGCGGCGGGCGGCCGCCATCCACGCCCTGATCGACCTCGGCGTCATGGTCGTGCCGGTCCCGCTGGCGCTCGCCCTCCTGCTCCTGCTCAACGACGACACCGACCTCTCGCCCGGGAGCCTCGATTCCCTGTTCGTCCGCTTCCTGGCCGCGGTCGCCGGCGTGCTCCTCGGCACCGGCATCCTGCGGGCGATGGTGGCGCCGCGCGACCCCGCGGTGCGGCTCCTCGCCGTCGGCGACCGGGCGGCCCGGACCATCCATCGCACCGGCACGGCGATGCTGATGATCTACGCGGCCGCCCTCGTCTTCGCCGAGTTCACCGTCATGGCGCATCTGGGCGTGGCGATCGGCGAGGCCGCGACGATCCTCGCGGTCCTCGCCTGCTGCGCCCTCCTCGCCGGCGCCCTGGTGCGGCTCGCCCACGCGCCCCCTCCGGGCGAGGACGAGGCCGCCGCGATGGCGGCAGCGTCCCCCGTCGGCTTCCTCGGCGCCCTGGCACCCGTCGCCTGGGCGGTGACGGCGGCGGCGATCGCCTGCGTGCTCCTCGGCCTGACGGCCCTCGGCGCCTTCCTGGTCGGGCGCCTCCTCGTCACCGGGGTGCTGGTGGCCCTCGGGTGGATCCTGCTGATCTGCGTCGACGCGCTCTCGGTCGGGGCCGAGGACGTCGCGCGCTCGGCCCGGCTCACGGGGCTGTGCCGCACCTTCACCCTGCGGCCCGAGACCCTGGCCCTCGCCTCGATCGCCGCCTCGGGCCTGCTGCACGCACTCGTCGTCGGCGCGATGGTGTTCGTGGTCATCGGACCGTGGAGCCTCGCCCATGGCGAGCTGAACCCGTTCCAGGACGCCTTCCTCGGCACCACCGTGGCGGACCTGCGCGGCTGGGTGGGAGCCGCCGGCCTCGCGCTCATCGTCTTCGGGTCCGGCCTGCTGGCGACCCGGCTCGCCACCGGCTGGCTCGACCGGCGCTTCCTGCCCCATACACGGCTCGATTCCGGCGCGCGCTACTCGGTCATCACGGTGGTGGGCTATGGCGGCCTCGCCCTGACGCTGGTGGTGGCCCTCGGCCAGCTCGGGGTGAACCCGCAGAGCCTCACGGTGATCGCCGGTGCCCTCTCGGTCGGCATCGGCTTCGGCCTGCAGAGCATCGTGTCGAACTTCGTCTCGGGGCTGATCGTGCTCGCCGAACGGCCGATCCGGGTCGGCGACCTCGTCACCGTGAAGGGCGAGGAGGGCCGGGTGAGGAAGATCAGCGTGCGCTCCACCCTGATCGCCACCGGCGACCGCACCGACCTCGTGGTGCCGAACACCGACCTCATCACCTCGATCGTCCGCAACAAGACCCTCACGGACGACACCCAGCGCCTGCGCGTGCCGCTGCTCCTCGACAAGGAGACCGACATCGAGGTGCTGCACGAGATCCTGCTGAAGGTCGTCGAGCGCCACCCCAACGTCGCGGCTCACCCGGCCCCGAGCGCCCTCCTGATGCGGATCGGCGAGCACGGCCTCGAATACGAGGTGCGCTGCTTCCTGGTCGACCTCGCGGCGAGCGACGCGACCCGCAGCGAGCTGAACACGATCTGGCTGACGCTGTTTCGTCGCGCCGGCATCAAGCTGGGCGGGCCTCCGGCGGGCTGGCGCGGCTAAGCGGGCTGGCGGTGGCGGGCTACACGGCACACGACAGGAACCGAGGCCCGTATGGGCCAAGCTTGCGGGTCAAGTTCTCGCACCCGCGACCGCATCCTGAGGCGTGAGCGAAGCGAGCCTCGAAGGAGGGCTCCAGAAAACTCTGCGATCCCCGGAGCCCTCCGTCGAAGCCAGTCCACCTTCGATGGAGCGTGATCTTCGATCGCCGACACCTCAGGACGAGGTCGAGGGCGGGACAGCCGATCGCTGCACGCCTCACACTGCTGCCGTGTACTGTGGACATGCCAAATATTTGGCAGATTAAGATTTTTCAACCTCAGCTTTTTATCGCAAAACCGGAAAACATTTTGACGAGATCTGGCTGGATCCCACGCCGGGCAGGCTCAGGGGGCCGCCATCAGCGGCACCGCCGCCACGAGCGCGATGGCCAGGGCAAGGGCGACGGTCAGGACGAGGGAGGCCACGCGTCCGGCAGCACCCGGCCGGACGTCCCTGTTCTGATGCGGGACATTCCCGAAACTCGGCCCGGCCATGACGAAACTGCTTGTCGACGGAGAGAGGATCCACGTTTCGTAGCATGATCGGCGACGTGCCGCGCGGAATGAGGGCGCACGGCATCTCAAAAAGATCTCCGGTCGTCTCAACATCAAGCCCCCGTGATCCCTTCTCGCGGGACCCCGTCTACGACTATCGAAGATGAAGCGTGGAGCATGCCCCCGATTGACGCAGATGCCTTGTTCGCGCATCGATCCGGGAGCTGCGGCGGTGATGGATGACGGGGCCGCACCGCCTCGATGCGAGCCCTCGCAGCGAGGCGGCCGGAGACCAGGCCCCCGGCCGACCGAGGGAGTTGATACCGACGCGATGCCGGACGAGGACACGACGGACTTCATGCTCGGGCGCCTCGCGGCCGAGCAGCAATTCGCTCTCTGGCACGATCTGGTGCAGCCCCTGTTCCGGGTCAGCCTCGACGAGGACGCCGCCGCGGCCTTCCGGGCCGAGGTGCAGGCCGCCCCGATCGCCGATGCCCTGCTGACGCGCTGCACGTCACGGGCGCAAACCTTCCAGCGCGACATGGACGACGTCCGCAGCTCCGGCTGGGACCACATCGTGATCCAGCACTACCTCAGCGGCGGCTTCGAGGGCCTGTGCGGCGACAGGACGGTGGCGGTGGAGGCCGGCGACATCAACATCCTCGACCTCAACGGCACGCTGCGCACGCGAGCGACGGATTTTTCCAACCTGACGCTGATCCTGCCGCGGGACCGGCTGCCGGTCGCCGGCTCGCATGACCTGCACGGGCGGGCGATCGGCCGGGGCAGCGCGATCGCGGCGGTGATCGGGAGCCACCTGCGCAGCCTGGCCGATCATGCGGCATCCCTCTCGCCACGGGAGGCGGACGCCGCCCTCGAGGCGCTCTGCCTGCTCATGGCAGGCAGCGACCTGCGGGAGGCCGATCCTCGGGTGCGCGCGGCGGCCGGCGCCAGCGTGCACGAGCGGATCTGCGCCCATATCGACCGGCACCTCGACGACCCGAACCTGAGCCCCGCCAGCATCGCGGCGGCCTGCCGGGTCTCGCGAGCGACCCTGTACCGGCTGTTCGGCTTCGAGGGCGGCGTCATGGCCTACGTGGCCGGGCGCCGGCTCGACCGGGCCTTCACGGCCCTGAGCCGGCCCGACGACGAGCGGACCACCATCGCGCAGGTCGCCTATCGCAGCGGCTTCACGAGCGAGACGCATTTCAGCCGCTCGTTCCGGGTGCGGTTCGCCATGACCCCGCGGGACGCCCGCCGCCTCGCCCGCGAGGGCCGTCTCGCCCGCCAGGATCGATACCGGATCTCGGGAACATCCCCCACCCCGCGGGACTGGGTCCACGTGATGCGGCGCCTGCGCGAGAGCTTTTGAGGCGCGCTCCCGCGCGGGAGCGCGGGCGGGCGGGTCAGGGCAGCGCGCCGATCAGCTCCTTGGCGCGGGTCATGGTGCCGTTGCACCCTTGAGCGTTGCCGGCCCGGTCCTGCTCGCGCGCCGTGGCGATCAGGCCGCGGGCTTCGGCGATGCGGCCGGCCTGCGGCACCGTCGCGGGGTCACTCGGCCGGCCCGCCGGCGGCGCCGCCAGGGCCTTGGGCGAGCCCGCCGCACTCGGCGTGCTGCCGGTCACCGCGGCGGCACCGGGACTCTCGAGGCGGCGCTCGATCGTGGCGATCTGCTCGGCGCAGGGCGTCGCGGCGGCGGCGGTGGCGACGAGCGGAAGCAGCAACGATGCCGCGATCAGCGTCCCTCGCATCGGGATGTTCTCCTGCTGGAAGGCCGCCTCTCGCGGGCGGCGACCCGGGGCAACGGCCGCCCGCCCTCCCGGTTCGCGCCGGGAAGCGCGGTGCCGGTGTCGCAGGGACGCTGCCGCCTCAGGCCCGCTCGCCGCGCGCGGCCTCCGTGACCAGGCGCAGCACCGCGCGGCGGGCCTCGGGATCCGTGATCCTGTGAAACGCGCGCAGGAGGTCGACCGCCTGACACGCGAAGACGCCGTCCCCCTGCTCCTCGGCCTCCGGATCGGACGGCGGCGGGAACGAGACCCCGAGCAGGGCCTCGATCTCGCGCAGGCGGCGCACCGACAGGCTCCCGCGGGAGGACGCGTCGTCACCGGGAAAGGATCTCGACCGAGGGCCGGGAACGAACACGCGATCGGACATCGGCATCTCCTGCGGCATCGCCTGCCCCGGGCCCCGGGGCCGGGGGCGCGGCGCGCAGGCAGAATCCGGCCGCCGCGCCGTGAGACTGTGATTATTGTCCTGATTGTTCGCAGACAAACAAGATCGAGGCGGTCACCAGGATGTGATGTGTGGCGCCGCGAGGCCGGGCTGACACCGCGCGAGCCGCAGGGCCGGCGTCAGGGCCCAGCCATTCCGGACCGGCATGCCTCGTGCACCCGGGCTCGCCTTACAGAGGACGATCCCGCCCGTAGGATCCGCGAGCAGACCGAGCGATGAAGATGTCACCGAGGCGCTCCGGCCCAGCGTCCCCGCCGAAGGGCCAGGCGCTGGCAGAAGGCCGGGCGTCGCTGCCTCTCCTCGTCGCCGTGACGATGACCGGGACGGTGGCCCTCCATATCTTCGTGCCGGCCCTGGCGGCGGCGGCCGCCGACCTCGGCACCACGCCGGTCGCGGCGCAGCTGACCATCACCCTCTACCTCGTCGGCCTCGCCTGCGGGCAGCTGGTCTACGGGCCGCTCTCGGACCGGTTCGGCCGCCGCCCGGTGCTGATCGCCGGCCTGTCGCTCTATCTCGCCGGGCTGCTCCTCGCGATTCCCGCCACCTCGATCGAGGTGCTGATCGTCGCCCGGGTGCTGCAATCGCTCGGGGCCTGCGGCTCGCTGGTGCTCGGCCGGGCGATGGTGCGGGACGTCTCGACCGCCGCCGACGCCGCCCGCAAGATCGCGATCCTCACCATGGCGATGACGCTGACGCCGGCGCTGGCGCCCGCGATCGGCGGCCTCGTCAACGGCGCCTTCGGCTGGCGGGCGGTGTTCGTGGTGCTGGCGGCGGTGGTGGCGGGGCTCGGCGCCCTGGTGGTGCTCACCCTGCCGGAGACCAACCGGCGACCGGTCGCGCTGCCGGGCATCGGCGCGGTGGCGGGGGCCTATCTGCGCCTCCTGCGCCATCCCGCCTACCGGGCCTACCTGCTCGCCGGGGCCTGCGCCGGCACCAGCCTCTACGCCTTCCTGGCGGTGGCGCCCTTCCTCCTCGTCGACCGGCTCGGACGCTCGTCGCAGGAAGTGGGGCTCGATTGCCTGATCGTGGTGGCCGGGATGGTGATCGGATCGGCGGCGGCCGGGCGCCTGGCGGGTCGGATGCCGATCCAGCGCGCCGCCAGGATCGGCAACGGCATCTGCCTCGCTGCCGCCCTGGCGCTCCTGGCGATCGATCGCAGCGGGCATCTCACGGTGGTGACGCTGCTCGCGCCGCTCGTGTTCTACGCGGTCGGCATCGGGCTTCTGGGACCGAATGCGGTGGCGGGCCTCATGAACGTCGATCCCCACGCCGCCGGCTCGGCCTCGAGCCTCTACGGCTTCATGCAGATGGCGCTCGGCGCCCTGTTCACCCTCGTGGTCGCGACATGGCACGACGGCTCGGCGACCCCGGTGGCGGCGACCCTGCTCGGTGCTGCCGTGATCGCCGCGCTCTCGCTGCGGCGGGTGTGAGCCGGCAACCGACCGGCTCCCGCAAGCCTGTGAACGGAGGTTAACCTTTTCTTAACTCGGCCGTTGCCCTCGCGGACCCGGCGTGCGACCAACTCGTTAACGAGAGCTTAACGGTTGCGGGTACGGGTCGCATGCGTATCGCGGGTCGCAAAGGCGGAATCGGAATGGCGCGGGCCGCGGCGGTCGCCGCCGGTCTCGCGGGTGGGCTTCTGGCCTCGGTGAGCGGGGCGGGCAGCCAGACCCTGGCGGCGCTCCCCGCGGTCACGATTCCGGCCGCCACCGTCGGCGAGGCGCGGCCGGTGCCGGCCTGGTCCGAGTTCTGCGCGCGCTACGCCTCGGAATGCGCGGTGGATCCGGGCGAGCCGGCGCAGGTCACGCTGACCCCGCGGCTGTGGCACACGGTCACCGGCATCAACCGCCAGGTGAATACCAGCCTGCGCGCCGTCACCGACCAGGAGCACTGGGGCGTGCCGGACCGCTGGGACCTCGCCGAGGACGGCTCGGGCGATTGCGAGGATTTCCAGCTCCTCAAGCGCAAGCTGCTGGCCCAGGCCGGCCTGCCGCGCCGGGCGATGCGGATGACGGTGGTGATCGACGAGAAGGGCGAGGGCCACGCCGTGCTGATGCTGCGCACCGACCGCGGCGACCTGGTTCTCGACAATAAGACCAGCGCCGTGCTGCCCTGGCACAAGACCGGCTACACCTTCATCAAGCGCGAGGGGGACGAAGGCGTCCGCTGGGTCTCCCTCGGCCGGGCGGTGTCGCCGGTGGTCACCGCGAACCGCTGAGGCCGGCTCCGTAGCGGGCGGTCAGGACCTCGTTCGCCAGCTCGGCGCTGCCATTCGTCCAGGGCAGCGGCAGCACGACCCGCACGCCGGGCGCCGGTGCCGGGGCGACCGGCCGGGCCAGGGCCGCGGCGATCGGGACCGGGTCGAGCGCCGGCCGCAGGGTGACGGCCGCGGCCTCCCGGCCGCCCCGGCTCAGCAAGACCGCAGACCCGATCGCGAGGATGAGCGCGGCCTGGAGACCCAGCCGCCGTACAGTCCGAACCATCCGGAACACCCGCCTGTCATGCGGCGACGTGTTGTCGATCCGTCGCTCGCTTGGTGCCCATCATCGGCGCGCACCGCTTAACGGCCGGTCGTCGCGGCAACCGGTCGCCTCGTCGTATCGCGGCGATGTTCCGCGATGCTGAATGGAGGTTTTACACTGGCCTTTATCATCCCCTAACCTTGATGCGGCACGAACGCGGCGTCCCGCCCGCGGGCCGGGGTGGGCCGCAACCGGTTGCCGCGCTATACTCGACCGGATGAGGATGCGGTCGGAGCCGAGGACGATGCGGATGGGATGGCCGGCGGGACGGAAGCTGTCGCGCCTCGTCCTCTGGAGCCTGCTCGGGACTCTGTGCGGGGGCTTGGCCCTGCCGGGGGCCGCCCGGGCCCAGTACTACGACGACGGCTATGGCTACCGCCGGGCTCCCGCCTATCGCCAGGCCCCTGCCCCGGCGCCCGAGCCGCAGCGGCAATTCTACTGGCCCTGGGAGGACCGGCCCGCGGCGCAGCCCCAGAGCCAGGCCCAGGATGCCGGGCGGCCCGCCTATCGCGGCGCTTACCGGACGCCCCGCCCGCGGCGGGAGCGGGAGCGGGAACGGGAGCGCGAGGTGGTGCATAGCCGCGAGGGGCGCTCGGTCCAGCGGCCCAAGCCCCGCCCGGCCCCGGTCGTGGCGCGGCCCGCCGCCCCGAAGCCCAAGACCGACCCGCGCACGCAGATCGCGGTGTTCGGCGATTCCCTCGCCGAGCTGCTGGGCCAGGGCCTCGACACCGTCTACGAGGCGAAGCCGGACGTGGTGGTGATCCGCCGCGCCAAGGGTGACAGCGGCCTCGTACGCAAGGACGTGGTCGACTGGCCGAAGGCGGCGGAGGACTACCTCAAGTCCAACCCGAAGCTGTCCTACGCCGTCGTGATGATCGGCGCCAACGACCGCCAGCCCTTGCGCGACGGCGACCAGACCATCGAGCCCCTGAGCGAGCGCTGGCGCGCCCTCTACCGCGACCGGGTCGACGCGCTGCTGAAGGTCTTCGCCGACCGCAAGGTGCCGGTGGTGTGGGTCGGCGAGCCGCCGATGAAGAGCGACACCCTCTCGGCCGACATCACCTCGCTCAACGAGATCTTTCGCGATCGGGTGCAGCGCGCGGGCGGCGTCTACGTCGATATCTGGCCGGCCTTCGTCGACGAGAACAACCGCTACGCCGCGAACGGGCCCGACCTCGAGGGACAGCAGGCGCGCCTGCGCACCTCCGACGGGGTGCACTTCACCCAGGCCGGTGCACGCAAGGCGGCACATTTCGCCGATGTCGAGATCAAGCGGCTGATCGAGGCGACGACCGGCACCCCTGCCCTCCCGGATGCCGTCTCGACCCTGACCCCGGAGGCGCCACCGGCGGCGGGTTCGGGCAAGCTCGACGACGACGCGGCGATCGACCGGCTCATCACCGCGATGCTGCCGAGCCTTCCGGAGCCGCCGGGCATCCCGGCCCTGCCGGTCAAGCCGGCCGCCGGCCCGGTCCTGCCGCTCACCCGCAACGATGTCGCGCCCGGCGGCCAGCTCGTCACCGGCCGGCCGCGGATCGACCGCGACACCGGCTATACCCTGGAGCGCAGCCTGATCCGCGGCGCGGCGCCCACGCCCCAGCCCGGCCGCGCGGATGATTTCCGCTGGCCGCGGGGGTGATACGAAAACCGGGAGTCACTTCTGGATTTCGTCTCGCCCGCCCGCGCGGTGGAACTGGAGGCGCCACACGCCCGAGCGAAGCCGCCTCCCGCCTTGCCCGTAAGCGATCCGACGGGATCGCCTGAAGCAATCGATCGGACGCGCAGACGGTTCACATCCGCGCCGTGATCGTCGCCAGCACCGAGAACGGCGCCCCCGGCAGGTTGTTGACCGGGTTGAACGTCTGCTCGATGTAGCGCGCGTCGGTCAGGTTGCGCAGGTTCAGCGAGAACCGGGCGTGCTCGTTGAGGTCGTAGAATACGGCCGCATCGACGCGGGTATAGGCACCGACCTTGTAGGTGTTGCCGATGTCGCCGAAGCGCGAGCCGACATAGGTCAGGCCTGCGCCGATTCCGAGGCCGCGCCAGGGCCCGTCCTGGAACTGGTAGGTACTCCAGACGCTGCCGCTGAACAGCGGCACGCCGCCCAGCCGATTGCCGATCGCGAAGGTCGTGTCGCGGGTGATCCGGGCGTCGGTGTAGCCGACGCCGCCGATGATCTTCCAGCCCGGCAGGATCGTGCCCGCGAGGTCAGCCTCGACGCCTTTCGAGCGCTGCTGCCCGGTGATGATCGAGAACCCGGTATTGGCCGGATCGGTGACCGAGACGTTGTTGCGGGTGATGTCGAACACCGAGGCGGTCAGGCTCAGGTCCGGCGAGAGATCGAAGCGGGTCCCGACCTCGACCTGCTCCCCGGTCTCCGGTGGCGGGTTGGAAGTGCCGAGGACGTTGTCGGTCTGCGGCTTGAACGAGGTCGTGTAGCTCGCGTAGAGCGCCAGCGGCTCGGCCACCCGGTAGATGAGGCCGACCCGCGGCGACGTCCCGGACAGTTCCTGGTCGGGCGGAATCGTGCGGGAGGCCGCCGTCCTGTTGAAGTAGAACTGCGTCCCCGCGTCGTAGCGGACGCCGAGCAGGAGCTGAAGGCCGTAGCCGAGATCGATCTGATCCTGGGCGTAGAGGCCGGTGAGTTCGTTCTTTTGCTTGATTTCGCTCAAGAATCCCATCGCGCCCGGCCGTGCGACACCGAGAATGGGATTGTCGAAGCTCACCGAGGCGAGCGTGCCCTGCGTCGTGTAGGCCCGCCGGTAGCCGTTGAAGTACTCGACCCCCACCAGGGCGGTGTGGCGCAGGCCGAGCCATTCGAACTTGGCGACCAGTTCCGTCTGGCTGTCGACGGCCGCAAAAGCCGAGTTGATGCCGCTGGTGCGCCGGTTGACCAGCCTTCCGTTGGCCGACAAGCCGACGGCGCGAGGCGCGAAGACGTCGAAGGTGCCGCTCTGGGCATTGAGCACCTGACGGATCATCAGATGCTCGTTGAAGTCGTGCTCGACCTTCAGCGTGCCGAAATTGGCGGTGGCGTTGTAGCTCGCGAACGGTTCGCCGTAAAAGCGCGCGATGTCGTCGAGCGGCACCCGGCCGTTCCGGGCGGCCAGACCCTCGTCATAGGCGGTGTCCTGACGGGTGAACTCGCCGATGAAGGAGACCCGGGTATCCGGGCTCGGGTTCCAGGTGATCGCGGGTGCGACGAAGGAGCGGGAATTCTCCCGGCCGGCGAGGTTGCGGAAGGTCGAATCGCCCTGGGAGGCGAAGCTCAGGCGCGCGGCCAGCCCCTCGACGCCCGGAACCGGGCCCGAGACCGACCCCTGCACCCGCCGGAAGCCGAAGCTGCCGCCCTGGATGCTGGCATCGGCCGTCGGCACCGGGCTCGGCTGGCGGGTGACGATGTTGATGACGCCGCCCGGATCGCCGCGGCCGTAGAGCACCGAGGCCGGTCCCTTCAGGACCTCGATCCGCTCGATATCGGCGAAGTCGCGCTGGACCGGGTAGAAGGTGTTGGCCTGGTTCATGAACACGCCGTCGATGGCGTAGCTCTGGGTCCGGAAGCCGCGGATGAGGAAGGTGTCGCTGCGGCCCTGGAGGGTACCGCCGGGCTGCACGTTGCTGACGTTGAACAGGGCGTCGGCGAGCCTCGTCTCCTGGCGATCGACCAGGACTTCGCGCGGGACGACGTTGACCGTCTGGGGCGTGTCGCGAAGCGCCGTGTCGGTCTTGGTCGCGGTGGCGCTGCGGGTCGCGCGGTAGCCCTGGACCGGGCCGGTGGCGGTCTCCCGGAATGGCGGCACGCCCGCGACGGTGATCGTGTCGAGGGCGATGAGGTCGCCGGTCGCTTGCGCCCCCGCAGCCCCGGCCGCGAGGATCGGCGCCGCCCCCGCGAGCAGCGCGAGGAGCAGCGGCGACCGGCGCCGTATCGCGGAGCGGGAGATTGAGTGCACGGGGACCTCGGGGGGACGAATTGCCTCCCTGCGGCGTAGGGGCTCGCCCGTCGGCAATCAATCGTCGCGCAGAAGCATGATTTGGAAAGGTTCCAGCCCCGGTCGCAATCACCATCAGTGTGGCAACAACGCATCTTCCGCAACGTTCACCTCACGATGGCGGCAGCGGATCACTCGGTCGGCATTGCGTAACTTAGAATAAATATAAAAATGGCGAGGGGCCGATCGACCGGCATGGATCCTCGGCACCGCATCGGCGAGGTCCCGCGCGACCAAGGCCCGAACGACAACGGGACCCGCCCCGGACGGAGCAGGTCCCGCTTGTCGTCGATCGAACCCGGCGCGCCGGTGGGAACGGATCCCTGCCGCGGAGCCTGCCGTCAGAGCGGCAGGGTCGTCGCGCCCATCAGGGCCTCGTCGATGGCGCGAGCGGCCTGACGGCCCTCGCGGATCGCCCAGACCACCAGGGACTGGCCGCGGCGCATGTCGCCGGCCACCCACACCTTGTCGTTGGAGGTGCGGTACTGGGTGTCGTCGGCGAGCACGTTGCCGCGCTTGTCGCGCGCGACGCCGGATTCCTCCAGCAGCCCCTTGGCCACCGGGCCGGCGAAGCCGATCGCCATGAAGACGAGGTCGGCGGGCAGCAGGAACTCGGAGCCGGCGATCGGCTTGCGGGACTCGTCGACCCGGGCGCAGACCACGCCCTTCACCTTGCCCTTCTTGTTGCCCTCGATGCGGAGCGTCGCGGCCTGGAACTCGCGCTCGGCGCCTTCGGCCTGGCTCGACGAGGTGCGCATCTTGGTCGCCCAGTAGGGCCACACGGTCAGCTTGTCCTCGCGCTCCGGCGGGCGCGGGCGGATGTCGAGCTGGGTCACCGAGAGGGCGCCCTGGCGGAAGGCGGTGCCGACGCAGTCCGACGCCGTGTCGCCGCCGCCGATCACCACCACGTTCTTGCCGGCGGCGAGGATCGGCTCCTCGGCCGTCGCCGGCTCATGGCCGACGCGCCGGTTCGACTGGACGAGGTAGGGCATGGCGAAGTGCACGCCCTCGAGCTCCTGGCCCGGCAGGCCGGGATCGCGCGGGGCCTCGGCGCCGCCGGCGAACAGCACGGCGTCGAACTCGTTGTGCAGGCTGGCGAAGGAGCGGGTGACGCCCACGTTGACGCCGTAATGGAACTGCACGCCCTCGGCCTCCATCTGCCGCACCCGGCGGTCGATGTGGCGCTTCTCCATCTTGAAGTCGGGGATGCCGTAGCGGAGCAGGCCGCCGGCCTTCGGCTCGCGCTCGAAGACGTGGACGTCATGGCCGACGCGGGCGAGCTGCTGGGCCGCCGCGAGGCCGGCCGGCCCCGAGCCGATCACCGCCACCTTCTTGCCGGTCTTCGCCTCGGCCGGCTCAGGGACCACCCAGCCCATGCTCCACGCCTTGTCGGCGATCGCCTGCTCGATGGTCTTGATCGCCACCGGCTGGTTCTCGAGGTTGAGGGTGCAGGCCTCCTCGCACGGCGCCGGGCAGATGCGACCGGTAAATTCCGGAAAGTTGTTGGTGGAGTGCAGGTTGCGCGCCGCCTCCTCCCAATCCGCGTTGTAGACGAGGTCGTTCCAGTCCGGGATCTGGTTGTGGACCGGACAGCCGGTCGGGCCGTGGCAGAACGGGATGCCGCAATCCATGCAGCGCGCCGCCTGCTTCTTCAGGTCGTGCTCGTCGAGCGGCAGGGTGAATTCGAGGAAGTGGCGCACGCGGTCGGCCGCGAGCTGATACTTCTGCTCCTGCCGGTCGAATTCGAGGAAGCCTGTGACCTTGCCCATCGGAAGAGTGCTCAGTTCGTGAAGTGATCGGGCCGGCGGCGGGTCTTAAGCGACCCCGGCGACGGTGGCGGATGTGGGGAGCGCGTCCCCGCAGCGGGTGAGCCAGGCCCGGATGGCGGGCCGGCCCGAGAGGTCGAATCCGCCCTCGTCGGCGAATTGCGTATAGGCGAACAAGGCGACATCCGCGATGCTGACCGCATTCCCGACGAACCAGTCGGCGGCGGTCAAGTGTCGCTCCATGAGGTCGAGGGCGGCTTCACCCCCGGCCACCCTCTTCGGGTCTCGGGTCTCGGCCGGTTCGCCCTTGTAGCGCATGTGGAAGCGGCAGACCGCGATGGTCGGCTCGTGGCTGTACTGCTCCCAGAACAGCCATTCGTCGATCCTGGCCTGGGTCCAGGCATCGTCCGGCAGCAGGGCGGAGCCGCGGGCGAGGTATCGGATGATGGCGTTGGACTGCGCCAGGCGGCGACCGTCCGGGAACTCGACGCCGGGCACCTGGCCGGCGGGGAAGCGGGCGAGGTAGTCGGCGGTCCGAGTCTCGCCCTGCATGATGTCGATCGGGATCCACTCATAGGCGAGCCCGAGGTGGTCGGCGACGTACCGCACCTTCAGGCAGTTGCCCGATACCATGTCGCCGTAGACCTTCACTGCGACCCCCCTTCACGTCCCGATCGTCGACAAGGCGCCACCCCAACCCTTCCCCCTCTGCGGGGGAGGGTGGCGAACGGAGTGAGCGCAGCGGGACGAAGTCCCGCCGAGAGGGGCGGCGCGACGCTTCAGGGCTTGGCGCCCGTCAGAACGGTGCCGTTATATCCGGAACCGTGGTTCCCCTCTCCCGCCC
>NZ_LABZ01000216.1 GCF_001043955.1 Methylobacterium tarhaniae
GCCGCCGCCGAGGCGGAGGAGGGTGCGGCGATGCATGGTGGAGATCCTTTGTGGAAGATCCTTGAGCGCGAGGACCTTCGGAGGAGGGCCTTCGAGGTCAGGGATGCTTCGGCTGGCCGAGGTCGCGGTCGAACAGCGTCGACCACGTGAAGGGCTTGGTTCCGATCCTGTCGGCGCCGACCGCCCCGGCGCCGGGCGCCTCGCGCTCGACCGGCAGCCGCGGCAGCACGCGCTCGCCGAACCGGTAGGCTTCCTCCAGGAGCGGTAAACCAGAGAGGATGAAGGTCTCGATTCCAGCCTTCTGGTACGCCTCGATCGTGCGCAGCACGGTGTCGGGCGAGCCCACGATCGCGGTGCCGGGGCCGGGCCGCACCAGCCCGAGGCCCGCCCACAGGTTGGGGGCGACCTCGAGGACGCGCAGGTCGGCCGGCTTCACGCCGCCATGCATCGCCGACATCCGCTGCTGGCCGACCGAATCGGTGCCGCCGACGAAATGCTGGTTGGCGGCGATCGCGGCCTCGTCCATCCGGTCGTAGAGCGCGGCAGCGGCCTCCCAGGCCTCGGCGTCGGTGTCGCGCACGATCACGTAGAGGCGGATGCCGTAGCGCAAGTGGCGTCCGAGCGCGTCCGCCTTGGCCCGCACCACCTCGACCTTGCGGGCCATCTGCTCGGGCGTCTCGCCCCAGGACAGGTAGACGTCGACATGGCGGGCGGCGACGTCGAGCGCCGCGTCCGCGCCGAAAACGAAGAGGTCGGGGACGAAGGGGGCCGCGGGGGCGGGCGCGCCCGCGTTCGTGAGGGGGGGGGATTCCCCCCCCACGCCCGCGGCGGGAGACCCCGGCCGGGGGAGGGGCGGGGGGGGGGGGTGTGCTGTACAAGCACCACGCTCGCTCGCCAACC
>NZ_LABZ01000217.1 GCF_001043955.1 Methylobacterium tarhaniae
GGCACCCCGGCGGCGAGCGCCCAGTAGATCTTGCGCGCCGCCCGCGACCGGAAGGTCTTGGCCAGCGTCGCGGCGGCGAGCCGGGTCTTGGCGATGATGAGGCAGCCCGCCGTATCCTTGTCGAGGCGGTGGACGAGGCGCGGCTTCTGGCCGTCCTTGTCGCGCATCGCCTCCAGCAGGCCGTCGACGTGGCGGGTGGTGCCCGAGCCGCCCTGGACCGCGAGGCCGAAGGGCTTGTTGAGCACCATCATGTCCTGGTCCTCGTAGAGGATCAGGGAGCGCAGGAAGGCGAGGTCGCCCTCGGCCCGGGGCGAGTTCGGGGCGGGCGGACGCGCCTCCAGGCTCAAGGGGGGCACGCGCACGCTGGCGCCGGGCTCGACCCGGTCGGCGGCCTTGGCGCGCTTGCCGTTCACGCGCAGCTCGCCCTTGCGCACCAGGCTCTGGATGCGGGTGAAGGGCAGTTGCGGGAAGCGGGCCGAGAGGAAGCGGTCGATCCGCATCCCGGCCTCGTCGGGCGTCACCTCGAGGGTCTGCACGCCGGTGGCCAGCGCCTCGGCGGTCGCCTCGCGCAAGGCGCGACGGGTCGGGGGCTTGGATGCGGGAGCCTTGGATGCGGGAGCCTTGGATGCCGGGGCCTCGGATGCCCGGGCTCTGGCCTCCACGGCTGCGCGGCTCCGCGGGGCCTCGGCGGAATCCGGGCGCTCGCCTTCGTGCTCCGGCCGGCGCGGCCGGGCCGGGGGACGGCCGGCCGGCCGGTCCACCGCGCCGGCGCGCGGCCGGTCGGATCTCGGTTTGTCCGGTTTCGGCTTGGCGGGAAACTTGCCGGCCGGCACGCGGCTCGGCGCCTCGTCCCGCTCCCAGGGGGAGGCGTCGCTCATGTCGCGGCCGAAGGCGGCGCGGGTCGAGGTGGCCAGGCCGGCGGCGCGCTCGGCGGCGTCGCGCGCGGTGTTGCGCGGTCCGGTGCGGGCCCGCGGCGGGTGGCCCGAGGCGGGTCCGCCCGGGCCGGTCCGCGACCGCCCGGAACCGCCGCGATAGGGAGGCTTCGTCATGCGGCGGCTCGTAGCACCCGCGGCGGCGCCCGTCACGCCCGGCGCCTCATCCCGGCCCTCGATTCACGCAACCCGGCCCGGCCGACGCGCCGATCCCGGGCTCGAATGTTCAAGCCCGGAGGCTCAGGCCAGGATTTTCAGGTCCCGAGTTTCAGGCCCATGAGCCGGCGCGGGCGAATCCCTCGCTGCGGCCGATGGCGTCGGTGAGGAACGCACCCTGCTCGATGCCGAAGCGCTGGACCAGGTCGTCGGCGAGCGCGGCGAAATCGACCGTGGCACGGGAGTGCGGGCGGCAGCGCCGAAGCGGCTGGCGCCGGGCGAAGGCCTCGCTCACCGCCACGTCGACGCGCACGCCGCGGACCATCTGGCCCGGGCCGAAACCGGTGCGCAGCTGGGCCAGGGTCTCCTTCTCGACGTTGGTGCGCAGGTCGATCCGCATCGGGGCGATGGCCAGGCCCAGGGGCGCGGCGCGGAACCGCAGCATCGTCTCGTGGAACGAGCGGGCGAACTGGCGCACGCCGTCGAGACCGAGCGGGTCGAGCGTGGTGGGAACCACCACGCCGCTGCTCGGCAGGAGAGCGCAGATCATCACCGCCCGGGCGGAAGGCGGCACGTCGATCAGGACGAGGTCGTAATCCGGCAGCAGGGGCTCCAGGGCCTCGGCGAGGCAATGGCCGTCATCGTGGCCCATCTGCCCGTTGAAGCTGCGGTCGGCCGGGATGATCGCGACCCCGTCCTCTTCCGTCGGCTGCACGGCCCGGTCGAGGCTGCCGCCCCTGCGGCGCAGCGGGCTATGGGCATTCGGGTGGCCGAGTTCCGCCAGCGCGCCGAAGCCGAGCCCGCTATGTCCCTGTGGATCGAGATCGATCACGAGCACCCGGAAACCCCGGCTTCCGAACTCGGCCGCCAGGTTCACCGTGGTCGTCGTCTTGCCCGTGCCGCCCTTGCAATTGGCGACCGAGAGAATGCGCGTCGTCATCACGATTCCCACCCAGGCGAGACATGGTGCCCGCCATCATGGTCGGAAGTGACCTTCGGTCACAAGCGGCTGCGAAGGCCCCATGACGGCCTGTACAATTTCGCGCAAGATCGTCACCAAATCGTCACATCGCATCGTCCCGGCGGGACTTTCGTGCGTCCTCCCACCAGTCCAGCCGCTCCGCGACCCGCCGCTCGAAACCCCGGTCGGTCGGCGCGTAGAAGCGTTGCCGGCCGAGGCGCTCGGGCCAGTAATCCTGGCCCGAGAAGGCGTTGGGCTCGTCGTGGTCGTAGCGGTAGCCCTCGCCGTAGCCGAGCTTGCGCATCAGCTTGGTCGGGGCGTTGAGGATGGTGCGGGGCGGCGGCAGCGAGCCGTGCTCCTTGGCGGTGCGGGTCGCGGCCTTGTAGGCGGTGTAGAGCGCGTTCGATTTCGGCGCCGTCGCCAGGTAGACGGCCGCCTGCGCCAGGGCCAGCTCGCCCTCCGGCGAGCCGAGGAAGTCGAAGGCCTCCTTGGCGGCGTTCGCCACCACCAGGGCCTGCGGGTCGGCGAGCCCGATATCCTCCACCGCCGCCCGCACCAGCCGGCGGGCGATGAACAGCCGGTCCTCGCCGGCATCGAGCATCCGGCAGAGATAGTAGAGCGCGGCGTCGGGATCCGAGCCGCGGATCGTCTTGTGCAGGGCGCTGATGAGGTTGTAGTGGCCCTCCTGCGCCTTGTCGTAGACGGGGGCCCGGCGCTGGATCAACTCCTGCAGCAGGGCCGCATCCAGGGTCTCGCCCGGCCCGACCGAGCGCCAGACCTCCTCGGCGAGGGTGAGCGCCGCCCGCCCGTCGCCGTCGGCCATCCGCACCAGCACCGCGCGGGCTTGCCCGTCGAGGGGCAGCGTCCGGCCGGTCACCGCCTCGGCCCGGGCGAGGAGCTTCTCCACCGCCGCCTCGTCGAGGGCGCGGAAGACCAGCACCCGGGCGCGGGAGAGGAGCGCGGCGTTCAGCTCGAAGGACGGGTTCTCGGTCGTGGCGCCGACCAGCGTGACGGTGCCGTCCTCGACCACCGGCAGGAAGGCGTCGAGCTGGGCCCGGTTGAAGCGGTGGATCTCGTCGACGAAGAGCAGCGTGCCGCGGCCCCCCGCCCGCCGGGCGCGCGCCGCCTCGAACACTTTCCGGAGTTCCGCGACGCCCGAGAAGATCGCCGAGATCTGCTCGAAATGCAGGTCGGTCTCGCCGGCGAGGAGCCGCGCCACCGTGGTCTTGCCGGTGCCGGGCGGCCCCCACAGGATCAGCGAGCCGAGGTTGCGCCCGCGCAGGAGCCGGGTCAGCGCGCCCCCCTCCCCGGTCAGGTGCTCCTGCCCGACCACCTCGGCGAGGGTCGTCGGCCGCAAGGTGTCGGCGAGGGGACGGGGAGCGTCGCGGTCGAGGCCCGCGGAGGCGAACAGGTCGGACATGCCCGCATCAACACCCGCGGGCGGCGGAGCCGCAAGAACCCTTCTTCGGTCGCCCACCGCACAAGGGCGGGCCCGTCCGCCCTTTCCTGCCGCGGGAGCAGGCCCTACCCCGCGCCGACGCGCTTGCCGAGACACGGTCTTCAGCCTAGCAAGCAGCATGCGATTCAACTTCAACGTCGTCGGCCCGGCGAGCTTCGAGCTCTGGATCGCCCCCGACGACATGCGCCGCACGCCACGCCTGCGCGTGGTCATGGACCGGACCCGGGAGGCCGTGATCGAGGCCTGGGTCCACTACCCGCAGCTGAAGGAGTTCGGCTGGCATGCCCATGGCATCTGCGGCTTCAAGCTGAACGGCGAGAGCTGTCCCGGCCTCGATCAGGTCGAGCGCTACGACATCTACGACGGCGACACCAACATCCTGCTCTACCGGCACCGCGCCGGCGCCGCCTACCGGTCGGCCCGCGTGCTCGCGCTCGACTACACGATCAACCAGGACAACGCCGCCCGCGACATGCTCTTCCCGGAATTCGCGATGGCGTATTTCGGCATCCACGACATCCACTTCGACCTCTTACGCTGCATCATCGACATCAAGTACAGCGACTCGATGCTGCTGCAGGGCAGTCTGCTGCTGAAGCGCTACGAGGACGTGATCCAGTCGGGCGACTACGTGAAGACGATCCTGGTCGTCGATCCGTACGTCGAACTGGCCAAGCGCATCCTGTGGCTGCGCCGGATGGCGGAGATCGGCAAGGACCCGGCCCAGAGCTGGCGCGTCGACCACCTGCAGGGCCCCTGTGCCTTCGCGGCCGGCCTCGACCTCGGCAGCGTCTCCGGCTTGCGCAAGAGCTTCGACCGGATCGACCTCGACACCTATACCTGGCTGGAGAACCCGCTCACCCGCGACCTCTCCTGCACCTTTCCCGGGGAGGCGATGAAGCCGGGTCACTGGACGCTGGCGATCGAGGCGCTGTCGCGCTTCCACGTCATCGGCCACCAGCATTTCTGGGGCGCCTACACGGCGATGCTGGCCGACGTGCTGAAGCTCGAAGGCCCGGCCGTGCCCGAGCGCCGGGTGCCCGAGCCGGTGCTGGAACTCGCCGAGACCCTGAGCCGGGTGAAGGCCACGGTCGGCCTCGTCGAGATGGACATCAACCTCAGCGACAAGGTCTATACCATCATCGAGAGCCAGTGGGACAAGGCGTGATACCAACGGTCGAAAGACAACGACCTTTGGTTCCGTTCTCGAATCTTCGTCAAGCCCAAGGTCCCGGACGTCCGGGCTTGGCATCAAAAGCTTCGAGATGGATCAATGGCCCGATGCGTCAGCATCCTGGGCCATTGATAGGGTAGCGTTGCTGAAGCAAGCTTCGGCTTATCCCACTCTCGACCTCATCCTGAGGTGCTGCCACGAGCGGCAGAACCTCAGGATGAGGTCGCGGGTTGGACCGCCCCACGCTGCCGACTGGACTCGTGCAACCTGCGGCCCTCAGGGCCGGCGGTACACCCAGACCCGCGCCGGGGGTAGGTTCAGCCAGACCTTGTTCGAGCGACTGGCGGTGTAGGTGGTGGACTTGGCCGGGATCGGCGGCACCACCGCGTAGGTGAACTGCACGAACGGCGCGTCCGGGTGCATCAGGTCGTGGGCGGCGCTCAAGAGGTCGAGGCGCTGCTCCAGGGGCTTGGTGAAGAGCGGCAGGCTCGAGATCGTGGCGCAGGCCGGCTCGGCGACCACGCCTTCCAGGGTGGCCCGGATGTCGTAGGCGTCGCCCTGCAGCACCGTGGCCTTCGGGAAGCGCCGGCGCAGCAGCTTGCAGAAATCCGGGTTGTACTCGACGAGAACGAGCCGCTCCTGCGCGATGCCGCGACGCACCAGGGCGTCGGTCACCGGGCCGGTGCCCGGCCCGAGCTCGATCACCGGACCGGAGAGGCGCGGATCGACGTAGGACGCCATGGTGCGCGCGAGCATGCGGCCCGACGGCGTCACGGCGCCGGTGACCAGCGGCCGCTCGAACCACGAGCGCAGGAACCGCGCCTCGTCCTCCAGGATGTCGCGCTTCTTCTGGGGCTGCGGGTGGGGCAGCGGGCTCGAGACCGCGACGGCTTTGGCCCTGGATCGGTGAGGCAAAGGCAAGACCGAAGACCCTTGAACACGCGAAGAAAGTCGGTTGGGGAACGGCTGTCGTTCAAAGGCGCGCCGCCGTCAAGCCTGAGCGCCCGCACGAGACCCGCGAACCACGCAATCCCACCGCGCGGGAGAACGCGCGAGCACAGCTCCGGTTCGCGGATTCGTGCGTTCGGGCGCGGCCGGAGCCGCGCCAACGGCGATCAGGCGCGGCCGGAGCCGCTGAGGCCGTCGAAGAACTCCTTCACCCGGGAGAAGAAGCCGGCGCTCTCCGGGTGGTTGTCGGCCTGGGTGCCGTGCGTGTCGAATTCCTGCAGCAATTCGCGCTGGCGCTTGGTGAGGTTCTGCGGCGTCTCGACGAAGACCTGGATGTAGAGATCGCCGACGTCGCGCGAGCGCAGCACCGGCATGCCCTTGCCCTTCAGGCGGAATTGCTTGTTGGTCTGGGTGCCGGCCGGGACCCGGACCGAGGTGTGCGAGCCGTCGATCACCGGCACGGTGATCTCGCCCGACAGAGCGGCCGTCACCATCGAGATCGGCACGCGGCAGAACAGGTCGGCGCCGTCGCGCTGGAAGAACGGATGCGGCTTGATCGACAGGAAGATGTAGAGGTCGCCCGCCGGCCCGCCGCGCAGGCCCGACTCGCCCTCGCCGGCCAGCCGGATGCGCAACCCGTCGTCGACACCCGCCGG
>NZ_LABZ01000218.1 GCF_001043955.1 Methylobacterium tarhaniae
CCCGGTCAAGGCGATGGTGCTGGGGATCGATGCCGGCGCGGTGGCGGCGTTCCTGGAGCAGGAACTGGCACGGACCAAGGACGGGGCGTCGCTGCGCCCGGCGCTGGCGGCTTTTGCCGAGAAGCACGGCGTCCCGGTCTGACGGGCACGGGCGGAGCTCCGCCGGCTAGGCGAATCGGTAACCTCGCCGCGCGATCACTCTGAACGTTGGGGAAGATCCTCTCCGGCCGCGAGGGCCCCGTGGCATGCGGGGCTTGCGGCGGGATCGCCGGCCGCCGCCTTTCTAGCTGGCGCTGACCGGAGAGGGGGGCGAGACATGTGAACGGCTGGCCGTTCGTGACGATCACCGTCAGGAAGGACCCGGCCGGATGTAACGCGGAGCGACGCATGTCTCGACGAGGTCGAAGGCGCCCTCGTGCCAGACGCGTTCCCAGCGGTCGAACAGATCTTTCAGTGCGTTCGCGTCCATCATGGCCAGATCCCCTGACAGGCCTGCTCGGCAAGCAAGCGTTCTGCCAAGTCGGCCGCCTTGGATGGAGAGGGCGTGCCGAGCGGCCGGACTACGGCGATGGTGCAAGTGGTGCGTCAGGTCGCGGCGACTCCCCAACCCCCGCAGACCTGCTATACGCGGCACCACCTCCGGCACCGGGCGCGGGCCGCCCCGGATGAACCGGCCGTCGCCAATGGCCATATCTTCTTCATGATCGCGA
>NZ_LABZ01000219.1 GCF_001043955.1 Methylobacterium tarhaniae
GAGGCCGGGCGGCCCCTGCCTTCATTCACGACGGGCCTGCGCCGACAGGGGGCCGCCGGGCACCCGCGGGCCTCGCCCGGGTGCGCCGGCACTCACCGGACCAGCGTGTCGGTCGCGGCCGCGAAGGCGACGCGCGGGGTGGCGAGCGCGAAGCTGGCGATCCGCTGGCCCGAATGGCCGACGAGCTTCAGGGTGACGGGCACGCCAAGTGCCACCATCCCTCCCGCCGCCATCCCTCCCGCCGCCACCTCTCCCGCCGCCACGCTGATCCCGGGCCGGTCCGCCGACGCGGTGAAGGTGCCGCCGATCATGCCCGGCCGGCTGTCGCCGTCCCGCGTAAGGACGTCCCAGCGGATCGTCTCCGGGACGGACGCGTCGCGCGGGCGCCGCTGGGGGGAGAGCAGGGCGGCGTAGGATTGCCGGAAGCCGCCGCGGCTCGACACGAAGGTGCAATCGGCGACCGGCGTATGGCCGAAGACGAGGCCCGCCTCCGGCCGCGTGGTGCAGGTCAGGCGGCCGGCCGAAAGCTGCTGCGCGACCGACCGGCTGCCATGGGCATAGGCCGCGCCTCCCGCGAGGATGGCAGCCGTGAAGGAGATGGCGATGGCGTTCATGGACCCGGATCCCGCTCGTGCTTGGCTCGACCGATCGCGGCGGCCCGCGTCGCCGCTCTCGTCCTGTCGAAACGTGGCGTTCACTACGCCGGCCCGGTTTCACGAATATGCCGTCGACTGTTGCGTGCCCGCCCGGGCACGGAGGGATGCTCCGCTCGTCCCTCGGGGCAAATCCCGTCCGCGACACGGCCCCGCTCCCGTCACCCCGCGGCCGCCTCGACCGGACGGGAATGCCTCGTTTCCGGCCATGCTTCTTGCCACGGCAGGCGCCGGGACCGATGTTGCGGCCCAGCGACGAGACGAACCTGATGACGATGACGCGCCGCGTCGGGCTGGTGATCTGCCCCGACTTCGACTTCATGGGGCTGGCCGTCACCTCGCCGTTCATGGTGGCGAATCGCTACGCGGGGGAGGCGGCCTACGACGTCCATGTGCTGTCCGAGCGCGGCGGCCCGATCCGGGCCGGTCTCGGGGTCGAGGTGACGAGCGAGCCGCTCGCGGACTCGCCGCCCTTCGACACGCTGCTCGTAGCGGCCGGGATCACCATCCCGCAGACCTCGCCCGACTTCGCTGCCCGCCTGCGCGCCGCCGCCGGCGCGGCGCGGCGGGTCGCCGGCCTGTGCCTGGGCGCGTTCACCCTGGCCGATGCGGGCCTGCTCGACGGGCGCCGCGCGACGACCCATTGGCATTTCGCGCCGCAATTCCGCGCGCGCTACCCGGCCTGCCACCTCGACATCGACAAGATCTACGTCGTCGACGGCCCCTTCTGGACCTCCGCCGGCATGTCGGCCGCCATCGATCTCGCGGTCGCCATGATCGAGCGCGATCACGGCCGGGACCTCGCCCACAAGGTGGCCCGCGGCCTCGTGATGGAACGCCGCCGGGCCGGCGGCCAGGCGCAGCACTCGGCCTTCCTCGAATTCGACGCGCGCACCGACCGCATCCAGGCCGTCCTGGCCTATGCGCGGCGCAACCTCCGGCTGCCGCTGACGACGGAGGCGCTCGCGGCGGTGGCCTGCCTCAGCCCGCGCCAGTTCACGCGGCTGTTCCGGGCGGAGACCGGCACCTCCCCGGCCAAGGCGGTCGAGACGCTCCGCCTGGAGGCGGCCCGGCTGATGCTGGAGCAGAGCCGACTGCCGATCGAGGAGGTCGCGCAGGAGGCGGGATTTGCCAACCGCGAGCGCATGCGCCGATCGTTCCTGCGGGCCCATGGCGAGGTGCCGCGCAGGATCCGCAACGGCGCCGGCCCCCTCGCGGTCCCGTGACGGGGCCGCACGGCCGCGCCGCCGGGCCGGGTCCTTGGGTCGGGTCCTTGGGATCGGTCCTCGGGCCGATCCACCGGGTCGCGGCCGCGAGCCGGCCGGCCAGAATGTCCGAAAAGGTGGCTTTAACGTCCGGCTCCCCGGCTGCCTCGGACTGCCAAGGCTCTAACATAGGGCGATGCCAGAGCCGCGCTCCGTTCGGCCCTGCAAGGTCCAGGCGAGCCGATGGGACAGGCGGAATTCGTGGTGACGGCACGATCCGGCCCGTCGTCCGTCGCGGCGCCAACCCCGTGAGGTCCCCTTGTTCGATCTATCCATCAACGGCCGCACCCGCCGCGTCGACGTCGAGCCCGACACCCCGCTGCTCTGGGTCCTGCGCGACACCCTCGGGATGACCGGCACCAAGTATGGCTGCGGCATCGCCCAATGCGGCGCCTGCACGGTGCTGATGGACGGCCAGGCGATGCGCTCCTGCCAGGTGACGGTGGATTCGGTCGGATCGGCCAAGGTCGAGACGATCGAGGCGGTCGAGGCCGACGCGACCGGGCGCAAGGTGGTCGAGGCCTGGGTCGCCGCCCAGGTGCCGCAATGCGGCTATTGCCAGTCGGGCCAGGTGATGGCCGCGACCGCCCTCCTGCGCTCCACCCCGAAGCCGAGCGACGACGACATCGCGAGCGCGATGACCAACCTGTGCCGCTGCGGCACCTACAATGCCATCGCCGCCGCCGTGCGGCGGGCCGCGGCGTGAGGAGGCCGGTGATGGATCCGATGCCGCATCACCCCGCCGCGCCCGTCGGCGCCCCGACCCTCTCGCGCCGCCGGCTCCTCGGTTCCGCCGCCGGCGCCCTGGTGCTCGGCGTCGCGCTGCCCGGCCGGGCCGTGCGGGCCGAGGCGCAGGGCCCTGCGGAAGGGGCCGGCGCCATCGCGCCGAAACCCGGCACCCGCGTCCCGGCCTTCCTGGAGATCCGCCCGGACGGGACGGTGCGCTTCCTCTCGCCCTTCGTCGAGGGTGGGCAGGGCATCGCCACCGGCATGGCCCAGATCGTCGGCGAGGAACTCGACGTCGATCCGGCACGGTTCCTGGTCGAGTGCGCCCCGCCCGGCCCGGACTACGCGGTGGTCAACGGCATCCGCATGACCGGCGGCAGCTTCTCGACGCGCTCCAGCTACGCGCTGATGCGTCAGCTCGGCGCGACCGCCCGCGACATGCTGCTGCGCGCCGCCGCGGCGCGGCTCAAGGTGCGGGAAGCCGAGCTCACCACCCGGGACGGCACCGTGATCCACGCGGCCTCCGGCCGCTCGCTCGCCTACGGGGCGCTCGCCACCGACGCGATGGCGCTCAAGCCGAACGAGGCCGCGTCCCTGCGCCCGCCTGAGACCTTCCGCTACATCGGCCGGCCGGTCGCCCGGATCGACGTGCGCGACAAGTCGACGGGCCGGGCCGTCTACGCCATCGACCAAGCGGTCGAGGGGATGCTCTACGCGGCGGTGGCGCATGCACCGCATCCCGGCACCGAGCCGGTCGGGATCGACAACGAGGCCACGGTCCGGGCGATGCCCGGCGTGCACTCGGTCCACCGCCTGCCCGGCGCCGTGGCGGTGGCGGCCGACAGCTGGTGGCGGGCGCGCAAGGCCGTCGAGGCGCTGTCGGTGCGCTGGAGCCGGCCGAAGCCCACCGGACTCGACACGGTCGCGGCCGATTTCTCCTCGGACGGCCTGCTCGCGGCGCTCAAGGCCTCGGCGGAAGCCGGCCACGTCGCCGAGGCGGAAGGCGATGCGGGCGCCGCCTTCGCGGGCGCCGCCAAGGTGATCGAGGCGGAATACGCGGCGCCCTATCTCGCGCATGCGCAGCTCGAGCCGCCCTCGGCGATCGCGCGCGTCAACGGCGACGGGACGCTCGACGTCTGGCTGCCCAACCAGATGCCGGAGCTGTTCCAGGCCGTGTCGGCGAAGGTCGCGGGCGTGGAGCCGGACAAGGTCCGCCTCCACTCGCCGATGCTCGGCGGCTTCTTCGGCCGGCACTTCATCTACGAGAACGGCAATCCGTTTCCGCAGGCGATCCTGCTCGCGAAGGCGACCGGCCGGCCGGTGAAGGTGCTGTGGTCGCGCGAGGAGGAATTCGCCCGGGACGGGCTGCGGCCGTTGAGCTTCAGCCGCTTCCGCGCCGCCCTCGACGCGGCGGGGCATCCGACGGCGATCGAGGCGCGCACGGTGGGGGAGGGGCCGATCGGCCGCTATTTCGGCGTCCTGATGAAGACGCCCGTCGACCCGTCCGCAGTCGAGGGGATCGTCGAGAAGCCCTATGCGATCCCGAACCGGCGCATGACCTTCACCAAGGTCGCGCATCCGGTGACCATCGCGTTCTGGCGCTCGGTCGGGCACTCGATGAACGACGCCTTCTACGAGAGCTTCCTCGACGAGGTGGCGCAGGCCGGCGGGCACGACCCGTTCGACCTCCGCGTGGCGCTGCTGAAGGACAAGCCGCGCCACCTGCGCCTGCTGCGCGAGGTCGCCGACCTGGCCGGCGGCTGGAAGCGCGGCCCCTACGAGGCCGAGGGCGGAAAACGGGCCCGGGGCGTGGCCCTGGCCTCGCCCTTCGGCTCGGAGACCGCGACCATCGCCGAAGTCTCGGTGGCAGAGGGCGAGGCCCGGGTGCACAACCTCTGGATCGCCTTCGATCCGGGCTCGGTCGTCAACCCGGCGATCGTGAAGGCGCAGGTCGAGTCGGCGGCGGCGCTCGGCACCTCCTCGGTGCTGTTCGAGCAGGTCGTCTACCGCGACGGCGTGCGCCAGTCGCAGAACTTCGACACCTATCCGATCCTGCGCCGCGAGCACATGCCGGCGGTCCATGTCCGGATCGTCGAGAGCGGCGCCCCGATGGGCGGCGTCGGCGAGCCGGGCCTGCCGGGCGTGCCGCCGGCGATCCTCAACGCCGTCGCCGCGCTGACGGGGCAACGGGTGCGGACGCTGCCGATCGCCAACACCAGGCTCGCCGGAGCCTGACCGGGGGACGACCCCGTCGCCCGACCGTGGGGCGACGGGCGAGCCTCCTCGTCGGCCTCGCGGCGATCCTGGCATCGCGCTCGTCCGCGCGATGCCCTCCGCCCTGCCGGCGGCCGCTGAGGGACCATCTCACGGGCCTCGCGTCACAAGGCGATGATCGGCTTGATCTCCTCGAAGTTCTTCATCCGGGTCAGCGCCGTATCGACCTCGTCGAGGGTGTAGCGATTGGTCACCATCTTGTGGAACGGCACCTCGTGCTGGTGGTTCGCCACGAATTGCAGCGCCTTCCAGTAGGCCTTGGCCTGGCCGGAGAACGAGCCGAGCACACGCAGGTTCTTCGCCACGATGGTCGAGGGCGCGATCGTCGTGGTGCCCTGGCCGAGCTGGCCGACCACCACGTAGGCAGCGCCGCGGCGGGCGAGGTCGAGGCCCTCGCCGAAGGCGGCCGGGTGGCCGGTGAACTCCATCACCACGTCGGCGCCGCGCCCGTCGGTCAGCGCCCGGACCCGGTCCAGGCGCTCGGCGTGGCTCGTCGTCTCGATCGAGATCACCTCGTCGGCGCCGAACTCCCGGGCGAGCGCCAGCCGGGGCTCCGGCGCGCCGAGGGTGACGACCCGGCGCGCCCCCGAGACCTTGGCGACGGCGGTCGCCAGCAAGCCGAGGGGGCCCGCCCCCTGGACCACCACCGTGTCGGTCGGATCGATGCGCCCGAGGACGTCGAAGGCGTTCATCACCGAGCGGAAGGCGCAGCTCGCCATGCTGGCGAGGTCGTTGGGCACGGAATCGGGCACCTTCACCCGTCCGGAATCGGGCAGGACGTAGCCGTATTCGGAGAAGCCGCCGAGCAGGTAGGGCGCGACATCCATCCGCTCGTACATGTACTTGCGGCTGTACTGGCACAGGGTCGGCTCGCGGGCGACCGTGCAGAAGTAGCAGCGGCCGCAGGCGGTGTGGGTCCAGGTGATGCGGTCGCCGACGCGCAGGGGCTGGCCGACCGAGTCCCGCTCCGTCCCGGCCCCCATGGCGACGATCCGGCCGACCATCTCGTGGCCGATGATCACCGGCAGGTCGACCTTGAGGGCGAGCGAGCCCTGCCAGAGATGGACGTCGGTGCCGCAGATCGAGCAGGTCTCGATCTTCGTCAGGATCGTGCCGGGCTCCAGCTCCTGCGGGACCGGCACCTCCTCGATGCAGACCGGGGCCTTGAACGCCCGCACCACGGCGGCGCGGCTGACTTGCGGAAATCGCATCATGGTTCGGGCTCCTCAGGCCGCATCCGGGGCCATCGCGAGCACGCGGCGCGCGAGCTTCAGGTGGGCGATGTCGATCATCCGCCCGTCGAGGACCGCGACCCCCGCTCCGCTCCCGTCGAGCACCCGCACCACCTCCCGTGCCCAGGCGACGCGCTCGGGCTGCGGGGTGAAGGCGGCCGTCACCGTCTCCAGCTGGCCCGGATGGATGCAGAGCTTGCCGGAGAAGCCGTCCGCGGCCGCCGCCGCGGTCTCTCCTTGAAGGCCGGCGGGGTCGCGCGGATCGGGGAAGGGGGTGTCGACCGCGGCGATTCCGGCCGCGGCCGCCGCGATCAGCAGCCGGTCGCGGGCGGCGGCCACCGGCGCGGCGAGGCGGCCGTCGGGCCGGCGCGGGCCGATGCCGAGATCGGCCGACAGGTCCTCGGCCCCGAAGCAGAGGGCGCGCAGGCGCGGCGACACGCCGGCATAGTCCATGTTTCTCAAGGACTCCGCAGTCTCTGTGGCGAGCAGCAGCACCCCGACCGATCCCGCCGGCAGCCCGCCGGCCGCCTCCAGCACGTCGATCTGGCCCGACAGCATCATGAGGTCGGCGGGCCCCGTGCATTTCGGCAGCAGGATCGCGGCGGGCCGCGCCGGGACGATGGCGGCGAGGTCGTGGAGGTACCAGGCCGTGCCGCGCGGGTTGATCCGCACGATGAGGTCGCCCGGCCGGGCGCGGAGCGCCGCCGCGGCCTCCTCCCGCGCATGGTCCTTGGCGGCGGGCGCGACGCTGTCCTCGAGGTCGAGGATGACGCCGTCGGCGCCCGATCGAAGCGCCTTCTCGACCTTGCGGGGCGCGTCGGCCGGGGCGAAGAGCAGGGAGCGCAGCCTCATCTCGCGTCGTCCGTCTTCGTGAGTTCGGCGGCGATCTCGGCCTCGTCCTGCCCGAGCGCGGGGGCGAGGCGCCGGATCCGTCCGGGGGTGCGCGACAGCCGCGGGAAGGGCGCGTGCATCGGCACCGGGCCGTGCTCCGGATCCTCGACCTCGACGAGGACGCCGCGGCCCTTCACGTGCGGATCCTCCGCGAAGCCCGCCGGGTCGTAGACCGGGCCGACCGTGACTTCCGCCGCCTCGAAATACGCGAGGTTGTCGGCGAGGTCGCGCCCGGCGATGAAGCCGCCGACGATCGCGTCGACCTCCTCGACGTGGTCGAGCCGGGCGGCGTTGGTGGAGAAGCGCGGGTCGGCGATCATCTCGGGCCGGCCGATGGCGGAGAACAGCCGGGCGGCCATGCCTTGCGTCGAGGCCGAGAGCGCCAGCCACTCCCCGTCCCGGGTGCGGTAGACGTTGCGCGGCGCGGTGATGCTGACGCGGTTGCCGATGCGCGAGGGCACGCGGCCGGTGAGCCGGTGGATCGCGGCGTCGGGCCCGAGGGTCGCGTGCAGCGGCTCCAGCAGCGACAGGTCGACCACTTGCCCGGCGCCCTCCGGGCCTTCCGCCACCCGCAGGGCCGCCAGCGTGGCGAAGGCGCCCGACAGGCCCGCCACCATGTCGGCGAGCGCGAGGTTCGGCAGGGCCGGCGGCTTGTCCGAAAATCCGTTCTTGGCGGCGAATCCGCTCATCGCCTCGATCAGCGATCCGAAGCCCGGGCGCTGGGCGTAAGGGCCGGTCTGCCCGAATCCGCTGACCCGGACGATGACCAGCTTCGGGTTGAGCCCGAGCAGAACCTCGGGGGAGAAGCCCGCCGCCTCCATCACGCCGGGCCGGAACCCCTCGATCAGCACCTGGGCGGTCGGCACCAGCCGGCGCAAGGCGGCCTTGCCCTCGGGCTCGCGCAGGTCGAGCCGGATCGAGCGCTTGTTGCGGCCATAGACCTTCCACCAGGCCGGGATGCCGTTCTCCTGCCAGTGCCGGAGCGGGTCGCCCCGGTCGGGCTCGAGCTTGATCACGTCGGCGCCGAAATCGGCGAGCTGCAGGCTCAGCATGTTGCCGGCGACGAGGCGCGAGAGGTCGAGCACCCGGATCCCGGACAGCGGCCCGTCGGCCGCGCTCGCGGCGCTCACCGCCGGCCCCGCTCGAGAGCGGCATCGCGCCACCGGCGCATCCTGCGGGCCATCCCTGCCTCCCCGGCCTGTCTTGCCTGGGGGTATCCTGTCCGAGGGAGCGGCCGCGATCGAGACGGATTTTCCGGGGTGGCTATCGGGAAAACCTATGGCTCACGGTTCGGCCAGGACCGCGTTGCCCCAGGCGCCGCTCTCGACCAGGCGGCGCATCTCCGCGACCATCAGGTCCGCCACCAGGGCGGCGGGACCGGCGAGCGGCTGGTCGGCGGCGTAGCACAGGCCGAGGGGCCGGGTGATGGTCGGCTCGACGATGCGGATCATCGCCGGGCGCTGGGCCTCGTCGAGCCCCGAAAGCCCTGAGATCGGCAGGATGGCGGCGGCGAGGCCCGAGGCCGCGATCCGGCGCATGGTCGGCAGGCTGTCGACGTCGGCGACCACCGTGAGGGACAGGCCCTCGCGGGCGAAGGCCGCCTCCACCATGGTGCGCAGGGTGTGGGTCGGGCTCGGCATCACCAGCGGCAGCTCCGCCACCTCCCGCATGGTGATGGCGGCGGGGGTGGCCGCGCCCGCCCTGGTCACGAGGAACAGCTCCTCGCGCAGGATCGGCTGCACGGTGAGCCCGGGGGCGGAACGGTCGCGGTAGAGGATCGCGAGTTCGAGCCGGCGTTGCGCGATCAGCTCGTGCAGGTAGCCCGACAGGCTCTCGAACAGCTCCGGCCGGATGCCCGGGTAATCGCGCAGGATCGTGCTCAGCAGCGGATGGGCCAGGATGGTGGCGACGCTCGTCGGCAGGCCGATCGCCACCCGCCCGATGACCGGGCCCGGCCCGGTGAGGTCGGCCACCGCCCCGTCCACCTGCCGCAGGATCGTGCGGGCGTGGCGGTAGAAGCGCTGCCCCGCCTCGGTCGGCCGCACGCCCCGGGCGGTCCGGGTGAGGAGCTCGTTGCGCAGGGTGGCTTCGAGCTGCGCGATCTGCTGGCTCAGGGCCGGCTGCGCCACGTTGAGATGGGCCGCCGCCCGGGACAGGCTGCCCCAATCCACCGCGGCGACGAAGAAGCGGATCTGCTTCAGGGTGGGGGTGGACATGGCGGGGATCCGCTCGGTTTCTCAGGTGGGCCGGTCGGCCGGGTGCGGGAATACCTCATCCGGAATCCGGGCGACTCGTTCCCGCGCGGCCCCGGATCTTTGATTCCGGCCCATTTTCTGCGACGAACCGGAGCCCGTTTCGTCGGACGATGCTCGAGAAGGACCACGCATGACCCCCGAACAGAAGCTCGCCGAACTCGGCCTGACGCTTCCCCAGGTGCCGGTGCCGGTGGCCAACTACGTGCCGTTCCGCATCGTCGGCGACCTGCTCTACCTCTCGGGCCAGGGCCCGAAGCGGCCGGACGGCACCTATCGCCCCGGCCGGCTCGGCCGCGACGCCACGATCGAGGAGGGCTACGCCGATGCCCAGCTCGCGGGCCTGCAGCTCCTCGCCGTCGCCAAGGCGGCTCTCGGCGACCTGTCGCGGATCAAGGCCGTTGTGAAGCTCCTCGGCATGGTCAACGCCGAGCCCGATTTCGCCGACCACCCGAAGGTCATCAACGGCTGCTCGGACCTCCTGGTGAACGTGCTCGGCGAGGCCGGCCGCCATGCCCGCTCGGCGGTCGGCATGGGCTCGCTGCCCAACGCCATGACGGTCGAGGTCGAGGCGATCCTCCAGATCGCACCGTGACGCGGTGCCCGGCGGCCTCGCCGGCGTCGCCGAGGGGCAGGGCCGGGAACCGTCCGAGGTGATCGCCGCGCTCACCAGCCCATCGTGCCGGGCTCGCCCTTGAACGGGCCGACGATGCGGCGGGTGATCCATCCGCCGTAGAAGCCGCCGGGCTGGGGCGTGACGCGCTCCTCGCCGACGAAGCACGCCTCCATCGGGCCGGCATAGAACGCGACGTGACCGGCGAGGGCGGCGAAGGCCGCCTCCGGCCGCGGATAGGCCCAGGCCGCACGCGGAGCCCGGCGGTGCGGCCCGACGACGTCGAAATACACGGCGCGGCCCTTCCACTCGCACAGGCTGCCGCCGCCGGCCGGGGCGAGCGCGCCGGGCAGGATGTCGCCGGGCGGCAGGTAGTAGGTCGGCGGATGGGACGTCTCCAGGACCCGCCAGCCCCGCACCGTCTCGGCGATGGTGAGGCCGTCGAAGACGACGCGCAGGCGCTCGGGCACCGGCTCGAGGCGCGGCGGGCGGGGATAGTCCCAGACGCTCTCCTGACCGGGACCGGCCGGGTGCGGATCGGGGTGTCCGTGCTGCATCGTCGCTCTCCTGCCGCGCCGCCGCAACGCGGCGGCCGGGCTGCGGGACCGGGCCGCGGCGACGTGCCGAGCTTGCCAGCTGAGCCGTATGACGGCAGTCTCCGCCCGGCCGACACCGTCCGGCGCGTGAATATCGGGGTGGTTCTTCGTCGGACAACGGGACATGGGACGTCCCGCAGAGATGGGAAGTCCAGCATCATGATCTTCGGAACTGCGACCGCCGGGACCGGCGAGAGACAGGGCGGCGGCGCGCCGGGGCTTCTTCACCGCCGGTCGTTCCTGCTCGGCGCCGCGAGCCTCGGCGGCCTCGGGCTCGCCGGCTGCAAGACCACCGACGGCATGAGCCTCGCCGAGGCCTCGGCCCTCTACGGACCGGTGCCGACGGAAAAATTCCCGATCCCGGCGGTCGACGTCAGCAAGGTCAATCCGAAATACTATCGCCGGACCGTCCAGTACGCCTCCAAGGAGGCGCCCGGCACGATCATCGTCGATCCGGCCAACTACTACGTCTATCGCATCGAGGAGGGCGGCACCGCGACCCGCTACGGCGCCAATGTCGGCCGCGACGGGTTCCGGTGGAGCGGCGACGCCTATGTCGGGCGCAAGAGCGAATGGGCGACCTGGACACCGCCCAGGGAGATGATCAAGCGCCAGCCGGAAGCCGCCAAATACGCCCGCGGCATGCCGGGCGGCCTCGACAACCCGCTCGGCGCCCGCACGCTCCATCTGTACCAGAACGGCGCCTATACGCTCTACACGATCTACGCCAGCAGCGACCCCGAATCGATCGGCTCGGGCATCACCAGCGGCTGCGTCGGCCTGCTGAGCCAGGACATGATCCATCTCTACGCGCGCACGCCGGTGAAGACGAAGGTCGTCGTCCTGCCGGCCTGACGGCGCGATCGTCGCTCCGGCGGCGGGGAGCGCCGCCGGCGCAGGCGGTGCCGAAGGCGCGGCGGCATCACCGGGGGCATGCCCGGACGGTCCGGCACGGGCACCGGGCCGGACCGTCCCCGCGTCAGGCCGCGTGGTGCGTCTCGGCGAGCGCGTAGACCGGCGTCGGCAGGCCCTCCATCCGGGCCTTGAGCTGCAGGGCGAGGTAGAGCGAGTAGTGGCGCGACTGGTGCAGGTTGCCGCCGTGGAACCACAGGGCGTCCTGCCGGGTCGGCTTCCACATGTTGCGCAGCTCGCCCTCCCAGGGACCGGGATCCTTGGTGGTGTCCGAGCCGAGGCCCCAGCACTTGCCGACCCGGTCGGCGACCTCCTGGCTGATGAGCCTGGCCGCCCAGCCGTTCATCGAGCCGTAGCCGGTGGCATAGACGATCACGTCGGCGGGCAGGCGCGTGCCGTCCTCCAGCACCACCGCGTCCTCGGCGATCTCCGTCACCCGGCCCTGAGCCAGCTTGATCTTGCCGTCGGCGATCAGGTCGGAGGCGCCGACATCGATGTAGTAGCCGGAGCCGCGCCGCAGGTACTTCATGAACAGGCCCGAGCCGTCATCGCCGAAATCGAGCTTGAATCCGGCCTTCTCCAACCGCGCGTAGAAGTCGGCGTCGCGCGTCTTCGCCTGTTCGTAGACCGGCACGTGGAACGCGTGCATGATGCGGTAGGGCACGGAGGCGAAGAGCATGTCCGCCTTGTCGGTGGTGATGCCCTTCGCGAGCGCCTCCTCCGAGTAGAGGCCGCCGAGCGCCAGTTCCATCAGCGTGTCGGACTTGACGATGTGGGTCGAGGAGCGCTGCACCATGGTGACGTCGGCGCCGTTCTCGTAGAAATCGGCGCAGATGTCGTGGGCCGAGTTGTTGGAGCCGATCACCACCGCCCGCTTGCCGCGATAGGCCTCTCCCCCCGGATGCCGGCTGGAATGGTGGCTCTCGCCCTTGAAGCGCTCCATGCCGGGATAGGTCGGCAGGTTCGGCACGCCCGACATGCCGGTGGCCAGCACCAGCTGCTTCGGCCGGAGCGTCAGCCGCTCGCCGTCGCGGGTGAGGTCGACCACCCATTCCCCGGCCGCCTCGTCGTAGCGCGCCGCCTGCACCTCGGTCTTCGACCAGTAATTCAGCTCCATGACCTTCGTGTACATCTCCAGCCAGTCGCCGATCTTGTCCTTGGCGGCGAAGACGGGCCAGTGATCGGGGAAGGGCAGGTAGGGCAGGTGGTCGTACCAGACCGGGTCGTGCAGGTGCAGCGACTTGTAGCGCTTGCGCCACTGGTCGCCCGGCCGGTCGTGCTTGTCGACGACCAGGGCCGGCACGCCGAGGCGCTTCAGCCGGGCGCCGAGCGCGATGCCGCCCTGGCCGCCGCCGACCACCAGCACGTAGGGCTGGCGGGTGCGGCCGAGCTCGGCCTCCTCGTCGCGCCGCCTTTCCGACCAGGAGCGCCGCCCGGGCTCGACGCCGTGATGCACGCCCCGCTCGCGGCGGGGCCCGCCCGGCTCCTCGAAGCCCTTCAGCTCGCGCGCCGCGGTGAGCAGCGTCCAGGCCTCGTCACCCTTGAGGCGCAGGTAGCCGCGCCCACGCGCCGCCGCCGTCTCGAAGCCGATCCAGGCCTCGGTGACGCCGTCCGTCTCGCTCGCCGGCTCCTCCAGCGTGAAGCTCCCGGGCGACACCGCCCCGAGCTGCGCCTGCAGCATGTCGCGGATGGCGCCGCGCCCCTCCAGCGTGGTGATGTTCCAGGTGAAGGCGACGAGGTCGCGCCAGAAGCAGGTCTCGGCGAACAGCTCCGCCGCGCCGGCGGCGTCGCGGGCCCTCAAGGCGGCGTCGAGGCGGTCGAGCCAGGCGATCACCCGCGTGTCGGCGGGCGACAGGCGCTCCACATTGCGAGCCATGGCGTCCATACGGCGTTCCTCCTGTTGTTGTGCGGAAGGTTGCGCAAAGGGTGTGCCAGGACACGGTCGAGCGGAAACGGGGGCTTCTTCCACGACCTGCCTGAGCCTGCCGAATGCTCCGACCGTTCGGGGCATCGTCCCGAAGCGTGGAGCGACCGAAGATCGCGGACCTGCGAAGGACGGGTCCAGAAGTTTGTGCGATGTCGAAAACCCTCCGGCGAGGCTCGTTGCACGCGAAGATCGGGATGATGTCGTGGATGATGGATCGTCAAGTCTGGACGCCGGCTGCGATCGACTAGCCGCAACAGTGAGGGCGCATGAACAGCGCTCGAGGGCGGCATCGACCCGGCGCCACACCCGGCGCGCCTCACCTGTGGCGCCACAGCACTCCTGCAACAGGTGGGGCCGGTGCCCTCAACCCGCGTGGTTGGGCGAGACGAGGCCGAGGCGGCGCATGCGCCGGTGCACGGTGGAGCGGTCGAGCCCGAGGTCGCGCGCGACCGCCGACACGTTCCAGGCGCGCCGCCGCAGGGCCGCTTCGAGCGGGTCGTCGCCGACCGGGGGCGCCGCGGGCGGCGCGGCCTCCCTACGGCCAGCCGGCACCGTGGGCGGCAGGTCGGATACGCCGATCTCCGGCCCCTCGGCGAGGGCGCAGGCGTAATCGAGCGCGCCGACCAGCTCGCGCACGTTGCCGGGCCATGTGTGACGGGCGAGCGCGGCCGCGGCCTCCCTGGTGAGGCGAGGGGAGCCGGGCCGTCCCGCCAGCAGCCGCTCGATCAGGGCGGGCAGGTCGGCGCGCTCGCGCAACGGGGGCAGGACGAAGCGGGCGCCGGCCAGGCGGTACAGGAGGTCGTCGCGGAAGCGGCCCTCGCGCACCAGAGCGGCGAGGTCGCGATGCGTCGCCGCGATCACCCGGATGTCGACCGCCTGCGGCATCGTCGCGCCGAGCGCCGTCACCTCGCGCTCGGCCAGAACCCGCAGGAGCCGCGTCTGCGCGGCGAGCGGCATGTCGCCGATCTCGTCGAGGAACAGCGTGCCGCCATCGGCCTGCTGCACCAGGCCGGTCTTGCCCCTGGCCGCCGCGCCCGTGA
>NZ_LABZ01000022.1 GCF_001043955.1 Methylobacterium tarhaniae
GCACCCTGCTGCGGGTGGTGGCCGGGCTCGAGGCGCCGGATGCCGGCACGGTGCGGCTCGACGGGCGCCTCGTCGCCGGGCCGGGAACCGCCGTGCCGCCGGAGCAGCGCGGCGTCGGCCTGATGTTCCAGGACTACGCCCTGTTTCCCCATCTCACCGTGCGGGAGAACATCCGCTTCGGCCTCAAGGGCCAGCCGCCCGCCGCCCGCGAGGCGGCCGACGAGCTCCTGGCCCAGGTCGGCCTTGCGGCCCATGCCGACAGCTACCCCCAGACCCTGTCCGGCGGCGAGCAGCAGCGCGTCGCCCTGGTGCGGGCCTTGGCGCCGGGGCCGCGGCTGCTGCTCCTCGACGAGCCGTTCTCCAACCTCGACCGGCGCATGCGCGACCGGGTGCGGGAGGACACCGTGGCGCTCCTGCGCCGCACCGGCACCACCGCCCTGATGGTGACGCACGATCCCGAGGAAGCCCTGGCGGTGGCGAGCCGCATCGCCCTGATGCGCCGCGGCCGCATCGTCCAGGTCGCCACCGGCGAGGCCCTGTACCGCTGCCCCGAGAGCCTGTTCGCGGCCCGCTTCCTCGCCGATGCCGCCGAGATCCCGGCCCGCATCGCCGCCGGGCAGGCCGAGACGCCGCTGGGAGCCGTGCCGGCCCCTCACCTGCCGGAGGGCGCGGCGGTCCGGGTCTGCCTGCGGCCCGAGGCCCTGCGGGTGGTGGAGCCCGGCACGGGCATCGCCGCCCAGGTCACCCGCCGCACCTTCCTGGGGGCGGCCTGCGTCGTCCATCTCGGGGTGCCGGGGGTGGAGGGGCCGCTGCGCGCCCGCCTGCCCGGGCCGGGATCCTACGGGCCGGGTGACGCCGTCGGGGTGACGCTGGTGCCGGATTCCGTGCTCGTCCTGCCCGACGAGGAGGCGGCCTAGTCCCGAGACGTGCGGGAACTTACATTGAAACAACTAAAATCTAGCGTGCTTGCTTTTGTTTCGGGATTGCTTCTCAAGGGGATCGCCATTCTCGGGAGGCGCCCCTTGTCCCTGTCACGCACCGCGCTCGCGCTCCTCGGTCTCGTCGCCCTCGCGGCTCCTGCCCGGGCGGAGAGCGAGGTCAACCTCTACACCACCCGCGAGCCCGGCCTGATCCGCCCGCTCCTCGACGCCTTCACCAAGGCGAGCGGCGTGAAGGTCAACACGGTCTTCGTCGACAAGGGCCTGGCCGAGCGCGTCGCCGCCGAGGGCGCCCGCTCCGCCGCCGACATCGTGATGACGGTCGATATCGGCAACCTGATCGAGCTCGTCGACCGCGACCTCGCCCAGCCGGTGCGCTCGCCCACCCTCGAAGCCGCGATCCCGGCGAGCCTGCGCGACCCCGAGGGGCGCTGGTTCGCCCTCTCGACCCGCGCCCGGGTGGCCTATGCCGATCCCGACCTGCGCGACCTCGCCGGGCTGACCTACGAGGACCTGGCCGACCCGAAATGGAAGGGCAAGGTCTGCCTGCGCTCGGGCCAGCACCCCTACAACACCGCGCTCATCGCCGCCTACCTGGTCAAGCACGGCGAGGCCAAGACCGAGGCCTGGCTGCGCGGTCTGAAGGACAACCTCGCCCGCAAGGCCGGCGGCGGCGACCGCGACGTCGCCCGCGACATCGTCGCCGACCTCTGCGACGTGGGCCTGGGCAATTCCTACTATGTCGGCCTGATGCGCAGCGGCCGGGGCGGCCCGGAGCAGAAGAAGTGGGGCGAGGGCATCCAGGTGGTGCTGCCGACCTTCCAGGGCGGCGGCACCCACGTCAACGTCTCGGGCGCGGTGGTGGCGAAGTCCGCCCCGAACCGCGACAACGCCGTCAAGCTGCTCGAATACCTCGCCTCCGACGAGGCGCAGGGCCTCTACGCCAAGGCCGATTACGAGTACCCGGTGAAGCCCGGCGTCGCGGTCGACCCGCTGCTCACGGCTTTGGGCCCGCTGAAGATCGACACCACCCCGCTCGTCGAGATCGCCCGCAACCGCAAGGCGGCGAGCCTGCTCGTCGACAAGGTCGGGTTCGATCGGTAAGGCCCAGGCGGCCCCGTCTCCGGGGCATCCTCCACAGCATCCAGGACAGCGGAGCGGGCGACCACCGTGGAAGGAGGAGCTTTCGTGCCGTCGCGCCCGCCGGCGGCCCTGCGCCGGATGGGGCTGCCCGCCCGGCTCCGCTCCCCTGCGGCCGGCCGGCCGCACGGTCCCTGGCTGAGGGCCTGGACCCTCGCCGCCGGCCTCACCGCCCTCCTGGTCCTGGCCCCGGTGGCGTCCCTCGCCGTCGAGGCGCTGCAGGGCTCCGGCGGGCTCTGGCCCCACCTCCTCGCCCACGTCCTGCCCCCTTCCCTCGTCGAGACCGGCCTGCTGCTCGCCGGGGTCGGGGCGGTCGTCGTCGTGGTCGGCACCGGGGCGGCCTGGCTCGTCGCCGCCTACGAGTTCCCGGGGAGGCGCCTGCTCGACTGGGCGCTGCTGCTGCCTCTCGCCGTGCCGACCTATATCGGGGCCTATGCCTATCTCGACCTCCTGCACCCGGTCGGCCCGGTGCAGAGCGCGGTCCGCGCCCTCCTCGGCTATGCCCGTCCCCGCGACCTGATCCTGCCGGACCTGCGCTCGCTGCCCGGCTGCATCCTGCTCCTCGGCTTCGTGCTCTATCCTTACGTCTACCTGCCGACCCGGGCGCTGTTCCTGATGCAGTCGGCGACCCTGGTCGAGGCCGGGCGCAGCCTCGGGGCCGGGCCGGGAGCGGTGTTCCTGCGGGTCGCCCTGCCGCTGGCGCGGCCCGCCATCGCGCTCGGCGCCAGCCTGGCGCTGCTGGAGGCGCTCAACGACATCGGGGCGGCGGAGTTCCTGGGCGTCCGCACCCTCACGGTCTCGATCTACGACACCTGGGTCAACCGCTCGGACCTGGCCGGCGCCGCCGGCCTGGCGCTGGTGATGCTCGCCGCCTGCCTCGGCCTGATCGCGGTCGAGCGCCGGGCCCGGCGCGGGCGGGGCTATGCCGGGGCGGCGCAGCGCCCGCGGCGGATGAGCCGCACGATCCTCGCCGGGCCGGCGGCCCTCGTCGCCCTGGGAGCCGGCCTCGTGCCGGTCGCCCTCGGCTTCCTGGCGCCGGCGAGCTACCTCGCGGTCGAGGCCGTCAGGCGCCTGCACGTCGCCGGCCTGTCCGGGGCGATCCTGTCGGAGAGCCTCAACACCCTGCTCTATGCCGGCCTCGCGACGCTGGTGGCCACCACGCTCGGCCTCCTGGTGGCGGCGGGGCCCCGGCTCCTCGGCGGGCGCTGGCGCGGGATGCTGCTGCGCTGCGCCACCTTCGGCTACGCGATACCCGGCGCGATCCTGGCGATCGGCCTCCTGCCGCCGCTCGCCGCCCTCGACGGCCTGCTCGACGGGGCGAGCCGGGCGCTCACCGGCCTGCCCCTCGCCGCGATGGGCCTCGGGACCGGGGCGGCCCTCGTCTACGCCTACGTGGTGCGCTTCCTCGCCGTCACGACGGGCAGCAGCGAGGCGGGGCTCGCCCGGGTGCCGCGCTCGCTCGGCGACGCCGCCCGGGTGCTCGGCCGGGGACCTGCCGGCGCCCTGGCGCAGGTGCACCTGCCGCTGACCTGGCCGGCGGTGCTGGGCGGCGCCCTCCTGGTCTTCGTCGATTGCGTCAAGGAACTGCCCGCGACCCTGATCCTGCGCCCGCTCAACGTCGAGACCCTGGCGACCCACCTCTACGGCGAGGCCGCCCGGGGCACCTACGAGGACGGCGCCGTCGCCGCCCTCCTCATCGTCGCGGTCGGGCTCCTGCCGGTCGCGCTGCTGCTGCGGGTCTCGACCCCGAAGGCGTGAGGGTCAGGGCGTCCCGGCGCGGGCATGCTCCAGGAAGAACCGCAGCATCTCCGCGCTGGCATCGGGCCCGCGCGGCTCGGTGTAGGAGCCGTCGGGGCTGCCGCCGGACCAGGCATGGCCGGCCCCGTGCAGCACCCAGGATTCCACCTGCCCCTTCCCTCGCGCATCCGCATGGACCGTCCTTGTATAGGCGATCCCGCCCGGCGCCTCGCCCCGCGTCACATTCCGGGTCAGGGCCGCCCCCGGCATCGCCTGGGCGACGACCTGCTCGCCGTTGAGCGGGTTCACCGTCCGGTCGCCGTCGCCGTGGAAGACGATGGTCGGCACGGCCGGGCCCGGCCGCTTCGGGGCGGCGGCGCCCTGGCCCATCGCCGCGAGGGCCGAGGGCAGGTCCCGGGCCGCGCCGCAGGCCAGGCCCGAATGGATGCCGGCGGCCGCGAACACGTCCGGATAGGTCGCGGCCAGGATCGCCGCCGCCGCCCCGCCGGCGGAGAGCCCGGCGACGTAGACTTGGGTAGGATCGGCCCCGAACTCCTCGACCACCGCACGCGCGATCCCGGCGATCAGCGCCGGCTCGCCCGCGCCGCGGCCCTGGTCGCCGGGCTGGAACCAGTTCCAGCATTTCTGCGCGTTCGCCGACCGCTCCTGGCGTGGATAGACGACGATCGCGCCCTGCGCCTCGGCCTGCTCGTTCATCCGCGTGCCGAGGGCGAAGTCGTCGGGGTCCTGGGTGCAGCCGTGCAGCATCACCACGACCGGCAGGGCTTGCCCCGCGTGGCCGCTCGGCACGTAGACCTTGTAGGTCCGGCTGCCCGCGGTGCTGGAAAAGCTCCGCTCCTCGAACCGGGCGCCCTCCGGCACCGGCACCGGCCGGCGGGGCTTCAGGCCCTCGCCCAGGCCGTTTGCCAGATGACCCGCCAGGTTGCCGGCCAAGTTGCCGGCCAGGTTGCCCGCCAGTCCGCTCGCCAGACCGCCGGCCAGGCCCTTGCCGAAGACTCCCTCGGCCAGCCCGCCGGGCGGGTGAAAGGTCTTCAGGGCCTCAGGCAAGCCCCGCAGGGCTTCGGGCATATCCCGCAAGGCCTCGGGCATATCCCGCAGGACGTCGGACAGGTTCGGCGCGCCGGCCTCTCCCGGGACCGTCCAGGCGCCGCCCGGCTCGCCCGGGGCCACGAGGTCGATGGCGGGCTCGGCCCCCTGCGGGCCGGACGAGCGGGCGGGCTCGGCCGGCGCCGGTCGGCCCTGGATCAGCGCCACCGCCTCGGTGAGCCGGCCGGCGCGGGTGAGGCGGGTCACCTCGGCCATGTCGACGGCGGGGCCGAAGGGGCCGCCGCCGGGAAAGCCCTTGAATGCGGTCATGATCATGATCCTGTGCTGGGAGAGAGGGTCGGTCAGGCGATGCGGTCGGCGAGTGCCGCCTTGACGGCGGCGCTGGCGTGGAAGGCGCCCAGGACGTGGATCGACGCGATGGCCGCCCGGGCGAGTTCCGGCGTGACGTCGTCGGCGATGCTGGCGAGGCCGAGGACCTGGATGCTGAGCGGCGTCCCGGCCGCCCGCGCCGCCTCGAGCTCCGCCTTCGTGATGTGCGTCAGGCCGAGGCTGAGCTGGCGGCGCGCCACCGACTGGCGCAACGCCTCCTCCTGCCGGTCGAGCTGGTTGCGCACGGCCGTGCGGATGAAGTCGGCGCGGTTGGCGTAGAACCCGTCCCGCACCATCAGGTCGATGCGGCCGAGATCGACGAAGCCGAGATTGACCGTCACCTTCTCGCTGTCCGGCAGCTTGGGTCCGGGCAGCTTGGGTCCGGGCAGCCCGGGCTCGGCTACCTTGGGCCGCGTTTCTGGGCCATCTTCCGCCATCGCCATCTCCAGACCATCCAACCGGATGGTCTGGAGATGGATACGGGTGAGGCTGCCCGCAAGGGGCTCCGGGCAGGCGGAACGATGGGCGGTCCGGCCCGTTCGGCATTCCGGCACCGGCGGCGTCGCGACCCGGACCATTCGGGGGTCTTCGCCGGCGGCGGGCGAAAACCATCTTGCCTCGACGCATCCCCGTGCCCCGCGTAAGGCTGGCCCAGCATGAGCAGACGACATCCGAGCCCGCCGGACCGGGGTGGGGCGCCGCGCCTCGCCGAATACGAGCCCAACCTGGCCGAAGGTCTCGCCGCGGGCACCGCCACGCGCGTGCTGGCGATGCGGCTGGTGATGCTGCTGGTCCTGGCGGTCTCGGCCCATCTCAGCGACGGCGTGCTGCATGCCGGCAGCCACTGGTTCATCCTCGGCGGCTACGCGGCATCCTCGCTCTGGCTCGCCGTCACGGCGCGGCGGCGCAACAGCGGGCGCCTGGCCTGGATCGCCACCCTCCTCGACGGGGCGCTCGCGGCCTACATCGTGCTCGAATACATGATGGCGGCGGCCGAGGCGGCCGACGAGCCCGGCACGCTGGCGAGCCGCCTGCCGGCCTTCCTGCTGCTGCTCGAATCCGGCCTGACGCTGAGGCCGCGCCACACCGTGGTCTTCGCCGCCCTGGTGGCGGGGGTGTGGTCCGGGGCGCTCGGCCTCGGCCTGCTCGATCCGGGCCTCGGCCTGCCGCCGGCGGCGCCGCACGTCTTCGGGCTGCTCTCCTTCCTGGTGGCGAGCGCCTTCGTGATCGAGGGGTCGCTGCGCCTGCGCCGGGGCTTCGCCACGATGCTGCGCCTGGAGCACGAGCGGGCGACGCTGGCGCGCTTCGTGCCGGCGGGGATCGACCTCGTGCGGCACGACGGGCCGACGGCGCTCCGGCCCCGCCACGCCTGCCTGCTCGCCCTCGACATCCGGGGGTTCTCCGCCCTCACCCGGTGCTGGGGCGAGGCGCGGGTGCTGGACTGGCTGCTGGGCGTCCGCGCGCTCGCCCACACGGCGGTCACCGACCATGGCGGCCTCGTCGACAAGTATGTCGGGGACGGGGTTCTGGCCCAGTTCGTCGGCGGTGCGCCGGCCGAGCAGGCGGCGGCGGCCCTGGCCTGCGTGCAGGAGATCGAGGCGCGCATGCACCGGATGAACGAGGCCCGCCGGCAGGAGGGCCTGCCGTGCCTCGCCCTCACCGCCTCGCTCCATGCCGGCGAGGTGCTGGTGGGGGTGCTCGACGACGGGTTGCGGGCCGAGTTCACGGTGCTCGGCCCGGCCATGAACGCGCTCGCCCGGGTCGAGGCCCGGGCCAAGCGCGAGAACCTGTCCGTCGCGGTCTCGAAGCGCGTGATGCGGCTCCTCGGCCCGGCCGCGCCCCCGGCCCGCCGCCTGCCGCGCCGACCGGGCGAGGAGGATTGCCCGGACCTGTTCGGCCTGGATCCGGCCCCCTCGCCCGCCCCCCTGCCTGTCCCGGCTTCGGCCTCGTGAGCGCCTCCCGCATGACCGAATCGTCCAAGGCCGGCTTTCGCCTGCCGCCCCGTCCCCTGCGGGCCGACGGGACGCCGCGCCGGGTCGGCGTCGAGATCGAGTTCATGGGCCCCTCGGCCCGGGTCGCCGCCGCGGCGCTCTCCGCCGGCCTCGGCGGGCGCCTCGCCGAGGAGGATCCGCACGCCTTCCGGCTCGAAGGCACGGCGCTCGGCGACATCCGGGTCGAGCTCGACCTGCGCGCCGCCCATCCGCAGCGCCGGGCGCCGGCGCAGGGTTCGGCTCCCGGCCTGCCGGTCCGCGCCGCCGGCCGGTCGCTGGCGGCCCTCCTCGGCCCGGTGGTGCCGCGCGAGCTGATCACCGGCCCCCTCGCCCTCGATCGCCTGCCCGAGGTCGACCGCCTCGCCGCCCTGCTGCATGCCGCAGGCGGGCGAGGGCGCGGGGCGGTGCTGCTCGGCTCCCTCGGGCTCCACTTCAACGTCGAGCCGCCGGACCTCGACGCCGCCACCCTCACGGGCCTGCTCCGGGCCTACCTGCGGAGCGAGGCGGACCTGCGCAGGGCCACGGCGGCGGGCGGCTTCCTGGCCGCCCGGGGCCTGCCGCCGCCCTTTCCCGCGCCCTACATCGCGCAGGTGCTCGACCCGGCCTACCGGCCCGATCTCGACGCCCTGTCCCGAGACTACCTCGCCGCCAACCCGACCCGCCACCGCGGCCTCGACCTGCTGCCGATCCTCGCCCATCGCGACGAGGCGGGCGTGCGGGCGGCCCTGCCGCCGGACGAGAAGGTGAGCCCGCGCCCGGTGCTGCATTACCGGATGCCGCAGGCGCATGTGGGATTGGCGGGCTGGAGCCTGGCGCCGGCCTGGAACTTGTGGGTGGGGGTGGAGGAGATGGCGGCGGCGGGGAGCCCGCAGGGGGCGAGGCCGGATCCCGCTTGAGCGGCCTGCGGATCCCGCTTAAGCTTGTTCCGATGACCGAGAGCCGCTCCCCCCGCGCGACCGTCTGGTGGTGCTTCCGTTAAGGAAGCGGCCCGTCGTCATCTTGTCACGACCGATGCCGCCGTCTGGTGGGCACGGTCGTTCTGGTTCTACCGGCATCCCTCGGCGCGGCGGCTTTTCTCCGAAAGAGCCCCGATGTCCGTCGAAGCGCCGTCCAAGCCCGTCATCCTCACCGGCGACCGCACCACCGGCCCCCTGCATCTCGGCCATTACGCCGGCTCGCTGCGCAACCGCGTGGCTTTGCAGCACAGCCACTGCCAGTACCTGCTGCTCGCCGACGCGCAGGCGCTGACCGACAATGCCCACAATCCGGGCCGCATCGCCCGCAACGTGATCGAGGTCGCGACCGATTACCTGGCGGTCGGCATCGATCCCGCGATCACGACGATCTGCGTGCAATCGGCCCTGCCGGCGCTCGCCGAGCTGACCCTGCTCTACCTGAACTTCGTCACGGTGGCTCGGCTGGAGCGCAACCCGACGATCAAGGACGAGATCCAGGCCCGCGGCTTCGGCCGCGACATCCCGGCGGGCTTCCTGTGCTACCCTGCCGCCCAGGCCGCCGACATCACGGCGTTCCGGGCGACCCTGGTGCCGGTGGGCGAGGACCAGGCGCCCCTGATCGAGCAGGCGAACGAGATCGTCCGCCGCCTCAACCGGCACGCTGCCGACAAGCTCGGCCACGACCTCCTGCCCGAGGCCCGGGCGCTGATCCCGGAGGTCGGCCGGCTGCCGGGCGTCGACGGACGGGCGAAGATGAGCAAGTCGGGCGGCAACGCGGTGCCGCTCTCCGCCTCCGACGCCGAGATCGCCGCGGCGGTTCGGCGGATGTACACCGATCCCGGCCACCTGCGCGCCAGCGATCCCGGCCGGGTCGAGGGCAACGTGGTGTTCACCTATCTCGACGCTTTCGATCCCGATCCGGAGGCGGTCGCAGGCCTGAAAGCCGATTACCGACGCGGCGGCCTCGGGGATTCCGCGCTCAAGGGCCGGCTCGCGGGCGTGCTGCGCGACCTCCTCGGGCCGATCCGCGAGCGGCGGGCGGCGATCGCCCGCGATCCGGACCGCGTGATGGACGTGCTGCGGACCGGCACCGCGCGGGCCCGGACCGTCACCGCCGCCACGAGGGACGCGGTGCAGGACGCGCTCGGATTGTTCCGGCTCTAAACGCCCACCGTCCCGCTCGAGGGAACCGCCACCCTCCGGGTTCATCCCGGCCTCCGCTGCGGGTCCGCGGGATGACGCGGAGGGTGATCGGAGGCGGCGGAGGGGAACGGCGCGGGCGTCGAGCTTCCTATGCGTGGTTGCAAGCCCGTCCTTGCGCCTCCGCGCATTTCAAACCCGAACGACCGCGTCCATCTTCCCCGCCATGACACAGACCCTGCAATTCGGCCTCGACACGTTCGGGGATGTCACCGCCCGGAACGGCGAGCTTCAAGCCCACGGCCAGGTCATCCGCGACGTCGTCGCGGAGGGCGTCCTGGCCGACCAGGTCGGGCTCGACTTCTTCGGCATCGGCGAGCACCACCGCGAGGATTTCGCCGTCTCCTCGCCCGAGATGGTGCTGGCGGCGATCGCCGGGCGCACGGAGCGCATCCGCCTCGGCTCGGCCGTGACGGTGCTCAGCTCCGACGATCCGGTCCGGGTCTACCAGCGCTTCTCGACCCTGCAGGGCCTCTCGAACGGCCGTGCCGAGGTGATCCTCGGCCGCGGCTCGTTCACCGAGTCGTTCCCGCTCTTCGGTTACCCGCTGGACCAGTACGAGACCCTGTTCGAGGAGAAGCTGGAGCTGTTCGCCGCGCTGCTGGCCGGCGGGCCGGTGACCTGGCAGGGCACCACCCGGGCTCCGCTCGACAACCTTTCCGTCTTCCCGACGCCGGAGACGCCGCCCACCACCTGGATCGGCGTCGGCGGCAGCCCGAACTCGGTGGTGCGGGCGGTCCATCACGACCTGCCCCTGATGCTCGCCATCATCGGCGGCGAGCCGCAGCGCTTCCGCCCTTACGTCGATCTCTACCACCGGGCCTGCGCCCAGCTCGGACGGACGGTCCGGCCGATCGGCGTCCATTCCCCGGGCTATGTCGGCGAGACCGATGCGGGCGCGCGCGACGAGTTCTTCGCCGATTACAAGCGCATGCGCGACCGCATCGGCGCCGAGCGCGGCTGGCCGCCGATGACGCGCCAGGAATTCGACCGCGAGGCCGATCACGGCTCGCTCTATATCGGCGGGCCGGAGACGGTGGCGAGGAAGATCGCCGCGACGGTGAAGGCCCTCGGCCTCGGCCGGTTCCAGCTGAAGTACAGCGCCGGCCCGCTGCCGCACGACCGGCTGATGCGCTCGATCGAGCTCTACGGCACCAGGGTGGCGCCGCTGGTCCGGGAGATGCTGGGCTAAGTGCACCTCACAAAACTCCCGCTGCGCTGACGCGGCTAGAGCGAGGGACGACAGCGATCGGGAGTTTCGTGAGAGACACCAAGCAGACTTGCGTTGGCAGGCCACACGGTACACGCCACAGCAGGTTGCGCGATTGGGGGAGCGACGGCTGCCGCGCCAGCAGAACCCTCCCCCCCTCTGCGGGGGAGGGTTCATGCTCTCGGCCCTCGCTCCCCCACCGCGCAACCTGCTGTGTCGTGTACTGTGGGCAGGCCAACGCTTCGTCCGCTTGGCTTCTTGTTTTGTCGCAGATTTTTGCCGCAAAACCGGTGGCCGCTTTTGCGGAATCTGCTCTAGGTCCCCGCCTCACCGACGGGCCGGCCCGGCGTCGGATCGCCTCATGCCGGTCCCTGCCGGTCCCCGTCACGCCCCTCCCCGTCGCGCCTTCTGGCCGGTACGGGAGAGGCGGACCGGACCGACCACAGGAGACCCGCCATCTTCCACCTCATCTTCGCGACGCCGTGCCTCCTGGTGATCGCCCGCTGGCTCGTGCCCCTCGGCCTGCCGCTCGCCGCCAAGGGCGCGCTCGCCGTGCTGCTGCTCCTCGCCTCGCAGTTCCACCTCTGGAACCGGCTCTCCTCCGGCTCGGTCTTCGCGCCCGAATTCCCCCGTGCGGTCGTGCTGCTGCTCAACTGGGCCTTCGGCGCGATCCTGCTCCTCGCCGTCCTGCAGGTCGCGCTCGATCTCGGCGCCCTGGCGGCGGCACTGCTGCACCGGAGCATGGTGACCATCCCGGACGGGGTGCGGTTCGGGGCGGCCGGCCTCGCGGCCTGTCTCGCCGCCCTCGGGGTCGCCGGCGCCGTGCGGGTGCCGCCGGTCCGGGACGTGGAGGTGGCGATTCCCGGCCTGCCGCCCGCCTTCGAGGGTTACCGGCTGCTCCAGCTCACCGACCTGCATCTCGGCCGCCTGTTCCCGGCTTCCTGGGCGCGCGCCGTGGTGGAGCGCGCCAACGCGGCCGGTACGGACCTGATCGTCGTGACCGGCGACTTCATCGACGGCTCGGTGGCGATGCGCCGGGACGACGTCGCGCCCCTGCGCGACCTGCGCGCCCCGGACGGGGTCTTCGCGATCCCGGGCAACCACGAGTACTTCTTCGATTACCGGGCCTGGATGCGCCATCTCGCCGGCCTCGGCCTGCGGATGCTGCCGAACGCCCATGCCGTCCTCGCCCGCGGCGAGGCGCGCCTGGTGCTCGCCGGCGTCACCGACGCCTCGGCCCCGGCCTCGGGCGAGGCCGGCCCCGACCTCGCGGCGGCGCTCGCGGGCGCCCCGCCCGGTGCCCCGATCCTGCTCCTCGACCACCAGCCCCGGGCCGCGAAGCGGGCAGCCGCGCGCGGCGTCGCGCTCCAGCTCTCCGGCCACACCCATGGCGGCATGATCCTCGGCCTCGACCGGCTGGTGGCGCGCGGCAACAACGGCTTCGTCTCGGGCCGCTACGAGGTCGAGGGCAAGCCCCTCGCAGGCGAAAGCGTCCAAGGCGAGACCGTCCAGGGCAAGCCTCCCCGAGGAATGACCCTTTACGTCGGCAACGGGACCGGGATCTGGCCCGGCTTCGCCCTCCGCCTCGGCCGACCCTCCGAGATGACCCGCTTCACCCTGCGGGCCGCGCCCCGGGCCGACGGCCGCAGCTGACCGCCGGCCTCTCGCGACGCCCGCCTGCCCGACCTGCTCCGCCCGAGGCCCGCTCGACACGGGCGGGGGCCCCGCGCCTCGGACGAGGGAGCCGACCGCCGCCTCGGTGAGGAGGCCCTGCGCCCCGGAGGCCGTCTCGCATCGACGAAGGATGCCGCCTCGCTTCCGCCCGGACGCCGATCTTGATCGTCATCATGCAGGGTGGTGGCGAGCATCATCGGGATGATCCGGGAAATCCATCCCTCCTTCCAAAGTGGTAGTCCGTCGCACAAAGCAGACGAAGACGTCTCCCGGTCTACGACGACGATGGTGCAATTTTGCAACTTGTGTCTCGGAACAAGAGCCGAAATATTCATCTCGGTCGGAATCTCGTCGTGCCGACCGGGCTGTCGAAGGCGACAATCGACAGAATAGTCATGAGAGGGGCCGCAATGATCCGCAGCAGCACCTGCATGCCCGATGCATGGCTGGCGCTGCGGGTGCGGACCGCTCGTGCCGCCGATTCTCGCCATGGCCTCGACCCGCGGCCCGTGCCGCCCATGCGCATGGGACCGGATGCGCATGGCCGCGGGACAAACCGCCGGTGCGCGGACCATCGACCCCGTGGCGATGCGAGGAACGGACGGCGCCGGCCCTCCGCCCGCGGAGCCCGGGGCGGGCGCGCCGCCGCGGCCTCCCAACCCCGTCGCGAGGAGCCCCGATGTCGATCGCCGAACTCGAGCGCATCCGCGCCCGCCTCGCCGCGCGGCCGCGCCCCGGAGACCTCGCGGCCCGGCGCGAGCGCCTCGACGGCCTGGGCGCCGATTACGTCCTGCCCCCCGACGTGACGGTGGAGCGCGTGACCGCCCGGGGCGTGCCCGCCGAATGGACGGGAACGGCCGCCGCGGATCCGGCGCGGGCGCTCCTGTTCCTGCACGGGGGCGGCTACATGGCCGGCTCGCTCGCCAGCCACCGCCACGTGATGGCCCGGGCCGGCCGGGAGGCCGGCCTGCGCACCCTCGCCCTCGCCTACCGGCTCGCCCCCGAGCACCCCTTCCCGGCGGCGCTCGAGGATGCCCTCTCCGGATACCGCTTCCTCCTCGAACGCGGCATCGCGCCGGAGCGCATCGCGCTCGCCGGGGAGAGCGCGGGCGGCGGCCTCGCCCTCGCCACCCTGCTGTCGCTGCGCGAGGCCGGCCTGCCGCCGCCGCGCTGCCTGTGGCTCTCCTCGCCCTGGGTGGATCTCACGCTCGCCGGCGGCACCCTGGCCAGCAAGGCCGCCGTCGATCCGCTCATCAGCCGCGCCTACCTGGCCGAGCTCGCGGCCGCCTACCTGGCCGGCGCCGATCCGCGATCCCCGCTCGTCTCGCCGATCCAGGGGGATCTCGCCGGCCTGCCGCCGATGCTGATCCAGGTCGGGTCCGCCGAGGTGCTGCTCGACGACGCCCTCCGGCTGGCGAGCGTGGCCGGGGCGGCGGACGTGCCGGTGACGCTGCAGGTCTGGCCGCACATGATCCATGCCTGGCACCTCTTCCACCCGGAGCTGGAGGAGGGCCGCGCCGCCCTGCGCGCGGCGGGGTCGTTCATCCGGTCGCATCTCGACGGTGCGGGGGATCCATGACCGGCCGCGCCGCACCCTCGCCGATCCCACCCGCATCCCCACATCGCCCGGAGGCCCTGCCATGACCGCACCGACGTTGAAGAACTACTTCGATGTGTCGAGCTGGATGTACGGCGAGGACGACAGCAACGCCCAGCCGCCGCTTCCGGCCGGCCTCCAGACCTTCGACTACGCGCCCGGGCAATTCGACAGCGGCCTCGACGGCGAGACCGGGTTCCATGCCGCCGCCTTCGTCACCGGGGGCGACGCCCCCACCGTCGTCATCGGCTTCGAGGGCACCGACGCGTCCGGCCTCCTCCAGCGCCCGGACTTCCTGGCGGCCCAGATCGAGGCGGATCTCGCGCTCTTCTTCGGCGACCGGCCGGAGGCGCTCACCCAGGCGGTCGGGTTCGCCGAGACGGTGGTCGCCGCCGCCCGGCAGCGGGGCATTCCCCAGGACCGCGTCGTCGTCACCGGCCACTCGCTCGGCGCCGCCGAGGCCGCCTACGTCGCCACCCAGCTCGGCCTCGGCGGCGTCACCTTCGCGGCGCCCGGCCTCAACCAGCAATACATTGTCTCGCCGGGCAACAACCTCGCCAACTACGTCACCTACGGCGATCCGGTCGGCAATTACAGCGCGACGCCCAGGAACTACGAGGGCGCGTTCCTGTTCGACAAGGACATCCGCCGCGTCGGCGAACCGAGCTACATCAGTGCCTCCGGCGAGATCGCCGGGCAGCTCGAGCGCCGCCTGCTGATCACCGCGACCGAGAAGTTCGACGTCACCTCCGGCAGCTTCGACCCGGCCCTCGGCCTCGCCGAGGTGGGCGCGCTCGCCGCCGCCTTCCATCCGCTGACCTTCTACGGCGACCAGTTCTCGCCCTCCCTCAATTCCGGCGCGCCGGTCCAAGTCGATGCCAGCCGGATCATCGGCGGCACGGAGTACCTGCAGTTCTACGGCGACCTCTTCGACCGCAGCGGCCTGGTCAGCGATGCCTTCTACACCCTCCGCTACGCCGACGTGCGGGCGGCGGGGCTCGATGCCGAGGCGCATTACGGCACCTATGGCTGGCGGGAGGGCCGCGACCCGAACCCGTTCTTCTCCACCCTCGGCTACCGCGCCGCCAACCCGGACGTGGCCGCTGCCGGAACCGACCCGCTGGCCCAGTACCATGCCGCGGGATGGCGCGAGGGCCGCGATCCGGGCGCCAATTTCGACACCCGGCTCTACCTCGACCGCAATCCCGACGTGAAGGCGGCGGGCCTCGACCCGCTGGCGCATTACCTCGATTACGGTCGCTACGAGGGCCGCGCGACCTATACGGCGATCGGCCAGGCCGCAGCCCTCGCCGCCGCCGGGGGCTTCGACGCGGAATACTACCTCCTGAGCAATCCCGACGTGGCGGCGGCGGCCCTGACGACGGGTGATTCCCTCGCCTTCGCGCGAACCCATTACGACACCGACGGCTGGCGCGAGGGACGCGACGGCAACGCGCTCTTCGACACCGAGGGCTACCTGGCGGCCTATGGCGACGTCAAAGCCGCGGGGATCGATCCCCTCGCGCATTACGCCACCTATGGCTGGCGGGAGGGCCGGGACCCCTCGCGCGCCTTCGACACCGACCTCTACCTGGCGCAGAACCCCGACGTGGCGCAGGCCGGCCTCAATCCCCTGCTCCACTACCTGTCCTACGGGATCTACGAGGGCCGCACGGCGCCGGCGGACGGGGCCTTCAGCTGATAGAGGCTCGGCGACACGGCGCTCACTGCCCGCAGCGGGAGGCCGGCCGATACCCCGACCCCCATCGCGAGATGCGCCGGGTTCCTCTGGGATCCAGTGGACCCTCCTTCCATCGATCGCGAGCGTGCCGACGGCTGCCGGCACGCTCGTACCATTAGCCACACGCTCGTACCTTTAGCCAATTGTGTGCTATTTGTTAATTCTGGGAAGGGGGGTCCACAATATGACAGTGTCCGCATTGATTGGATCGTAGGTAGTTCGATGACCCCACGCACCTCCCGGTGTGAGCCTCTCTTGGTGAACACGGCCAGCCCTGATCAGCAGGGCTATCTTTTATTCGTGGACGAGAAGCTGGTCGGTGTCGTGGCCCGCATCGAACGTCACGAAGACCTCGACAAGACGCTTTGGGGGCGCTGGTGTTTAGAGGCCGCATTCGGTCTGTGTCATCGCGCAGGCGGTACCCTCACCTTTGCGACGCCTGAGGATGCTCTTGAATGGGCCGTCCAGCGCGTTGACATGCATGAGCGGAACAGGATGTCGCCGTCGAAGGCTGCGTAGCATCAAAGGCCGATTGGCCTATTCTGTTCGGCTATCGCTGGAATTTTCATTTAATATTTGACGTTCATTGTGTGGCGAGGCGTGAGTTCTAGGCCCGTATAGTCCGCCTCCTCGCCCTCGTGATCCCTGCTTCATCCGCCCGACGTCGGGATCCTCTCAAGGCCGATCCCGGCCTCTCTGAGCGTGCCCCGGACCTCGTGCCGGAATTGTGGAAGGAGGCCCCTTCCCGTCCCCGTCGAGCGTCCCGACAAAGCCGCGCTCGTCGTCGACTCGCTGCGAGAAGACGTCTGGGAGATAGCCGAGAGCATCGGGCTTCGATTCGGAAAACGGGCTCTGCTCTCCCCTCCGCCCCGCATTGCCTCTGCGAACGCCGGAAACCCGATGTGCCTGAAGATCGGGATAGACCGCATGACCCGCTTTCCGGTCTCGGCCTTCACCCGTCTCTCATCCGCGCCACCGGCTCCCGGCTCGCCGGTGTCGTCAATGTTCTGGCGGCGTACCAGGCGGGTTTCGAGGCCCGTCGCAAGGGGGCCTGTCGCACAGGTGGCGGCTAAACCCCTTGCATGTCAACGTTTTCTCGACGGTTCAGAGACTTGGCTATAGCGTGGCGGAATGGGTGGGATTCAAGCGCTTAGCCCCAGCAATCTCAGTGTTTGATGCTGAGGGGCGCTATGTCAGCGCTCCGAATTGCTGTTGGACGTTTTGTTGCACGGAGCCCGCCCCTTCCCTGCCGGCTTTCCGGCATTATCCGACCAGGTCGCGAGAGAGCGGGGGAGCAACCTGATCTCGGATCCCATCCTGGCGCGAACCTCGGGCCACCTCGGCCATCGTCTCGTCCGCGAGCGGGCGCTGCAGCTGCAGCGCTTCCTCGACGGGCACCTCAAGCCACGTGCGCCACTCCTCTGCAGCGGTGAGAAGCACCGGCGCTGCCTTCGGGTGCACAGGCCCCACCACACCGTTCGCCTCCGTCGTCAGGAACGAGAACAGCCGGTGCTCCTCTGGCGCCGGCTCGTCCCGCTTCGGACCTCGCACGCCCGTCCAGGGCCGCCTGATGGTTCCCGGTCAAGGCCGAGCTTCGGGGCCGCGCGGCGCGGGGACGGCGGAATCAGGAGATCGGGATGCGGGCGACCTTCATGGTGCAGACGGTCGAGGTGCACCGGAAGCGGTTGCCGCCCGGCAACGGGACGTGGTGCCGACGGAAAGCGGGGCGTTGAAGCGCACGATTGGCCCAGACGCTGACGATGCACGACCATCGAACTGAACGTACCTCCTGAAATGGAGATTGTCTCGCGGTGACTTGGGAGCGGCTGCACGGGAGCCAGCCGATGTGACCAGCGCCTACTCCTTTAGGCGCAGGCCCTATGCCGGAATAGGTATACTGGCGCATAGAATCGCCTACGTCATTTCGAATTTGTCTCGTACATGCTTCTAATTCCGCCACGTCTCTGAATAGAAAAATCGTCCCATCTGCATCGGATGGCGTGGCCGACCTGAATAGCATGTGGTTTCATCGCTAGCGATGCAAAGTACGGCGCGTGATTATGAATTAGCGGGTATTTTATTCATAGATTGCCATGGTCTAACCATATCAAATTATTTTTAAGTCGATCTCCAATAACGCGATTTTCTAAGCTTGTGATTATTGCCAGCCTCTTGCGGGCTTGAAATTACCCCGTTGACTCACCTTCAAATTTCAGCTTATCTCATTGATTAAATGCAGTGTTCTTTCAAAAAAGATTATGATGCGAATGAAATATTATATAAACAATAGTTATTATAATATATATCTGTAATTATAAATCGATTATGATGTCAATTCACGAGAAGCAGCAACGATCTATCACGATAACTGTCAAACAAAGGGAGAAACATAGTTATGGTACAGAATGTAGCGCCTATCAACATCAACACAAATTCTCCTTATAGATTATCAGTTGTACGCTCTGACAATGGCGTTGCAGCAATGAATTTTTATTATAATGATGAGCTAAAATATTCGTCGGCGAGGGCTGGATGGGACGACGCAATCCCCTGGGAGTCCGGAACTTATTATGCGTCACTCAGCAGTAGGGATTTCGGAAGCGGCCCTACTACTATGTTCGATTTCATTCAAGATCCTATCGGCCGGCAAGCTGTCCAGTTACACACCGCACAGTCCGCAAGCTCTGGCAATGCGATTTCAGCGAGTTCTTTCGGCTGCCTTGTCGCGGATCTTCCTTTCTTGAACAATATCGCAGCCTTTATGCGCGATAGTGCCGAGGGCGTACAAAATCTTCAGATCGATGTATCCGGTGATTTTCCTGTCTTTACATCCATCCGCTCGACACAGACAGAAGCGGAGGAAGGAACAAGATTTGAAATAAATGTCAATCTCAACCAGTCGATCTCTAAAGACATCTGGATGAATATCGGCCTTGTGCCAGGTTCAGTCGCCGACGACGATGATTACAAATTTGTAAAAAATCCGATACCAAATTCGACTTCCGATGATTTAAGATATTTAGGAAACGTATCAAACGCAGCGTTGAAAACAGATAAATTCGAATCGGGTTATTATGTAAAAATACCGAAAGGACAGACAACTGGTTCATTCGTACTTGATGTAGTCTCCGACAATGAATCTGAAGGCGACGAATTAGCTCGTTTTCAGATCAAAGATTACGCAATCAACAGTCCGTTCGCAAATGGAAACGAGCGTCTATATTCAGATTATGTGAATAAGCCCAAGATATTAATAACATCAGCCGGTCCCCCCAGCGTGGCCGATGTAACCTTTAAGGATCAAGGCGATTTTCCCGTTAGCGCGAGCGGCGCGAATTTCATATTCCGCCGGGTTGTGCCGGTCAAGTCTGGAGATGCGATCACCTATAATTTCCAGGCTTACTCCATCCCGGATGGCTTAAAGATTTTTGATGGGGCAACAACTTATGCTGATACCGGCGGCCTGATCTCGGGCGGCAAGGCTGGAAATTTTACAATAAGCAACTCCACTAACGGATTTTTGACCATAGTTGTTTCGGGAAATGTCGATCCGGGTACTGCGTGGGAAGTTTTTGTTGATCGCAGTGCGGGATCTACCGCGCTAAGATTCGCTCCGCTAAATTCTAATTTTTCAATCTCGAATTCAGCCTCGACACCATTCATAGCGAGCGATGGTGTGGGTGGTGCGACCGCTCCAGCCGTTGCGTCACTACAGCCCGCGCAACAGGTGCTTGGAGCCTTTGACGCTAGCACACCCGCGACCTTTCAACTCAATTTGGTCGCCGGCAAAACGTATGCTTTGACAGCTATTTCGAATGATCCCGAAAATGTCGATCCTGTCATAAGGCTGATAGGCGCTAATGGTGAAAACTTTGAATACCGAGACACGGCATCATCGATAAATTCGGCGGGTTATTTCACGGCGACCACCAATGAGACTGTGACGGCGGTTGTATCCGATACATTCGGGCGCAGCGGATCCGCAATAGTCAATTTCAATGAAATAAATCTGAATGACCTCAATGCATTTTCTCTAGGTTTGGAGAGCGATCTTATCCTCGAAGGCGGCGGCTTAGAAGCTGGATCTCTTGGAATAGACATTACGAGACTCGGAAATGCCGGCGCACCTGCGGCTGTAAGTTGGCGTCTCGTGCCTACTGGCACCTCACCCTTAAGCGCTGAAGATTTCGGTGGGGCTCTGCCTCAAGGCACGGTAACTTTTGCGGCAGGGCAGCAGACGGCCTTCGTCAGCTTGGCCCTTCCCGCTGATGGTCGTTACGAAAGTGTAGAATCAGGGACTATTGAACTATTTGATCCTGTTGGAGGCATTTTATCGACCTTAGAGCTGCATGGACAAGATTCATTTCGCCAGATATTTGCGGTCGATAGCTACGATGTGCCGATAACAGATCTTGGATCTGCACTTGACGATCAATTGATCGGCGGGCCCTTGAATGACAAACTTTTCGGCGCAGGGAGCGGGGACGAAATCTCTGGCCTTGGTGGCAACGATCTACTAAGCGGGGGCACTGGCGATGATACAATTGATGGCGGAGAAGGAATAGATACAGCCGTATATGACAGTTTCTGGAAGCAGAATGTTGTAGCCGGTGATCTGGCCGAGCGCAACATCAGTGGACCAGAGGGAACTGACATAGTGAGATCCGTCGAGATATTGAAATTTACCGACGGTAGATTTGTATCTGACGTCACAGATCCGGTAGCGGCGGTCTATAGGCTCTACAAAGCCGCCTTACAAAGGGCGCCAGACTCCATCGGCTTGAACAGCTGGTCCTCTGCCCTGACGAGGGGCGTAGGAATTTTTGATATAGCGTCGGGCTTCCTGAACTCCTCAGAGTTCCAGCAGAGATATGGCAATTTGACCAATGGTGCCTTTGTCCAGCGCTTGTATCAGGATGTCTTGGGTCGGGAGCCCGATTCATCGGGTCTCAACGATTGGACGCGCGCTCTTGATGCAGGATCCATTAGCCGATCTGAAGTTCTGGTAGGATTTTCAGAGTCTCCTGAGCATGTTGGGCGGACAACCCAAGAAGTCGAGGCTGGAATTTGGGATGTTGACGACTCTATAGCCTCAGTGGCACGGCTATACTATGCCGCGCTCGATCGGACGCCGGATGCTGCCGGCCTTAAGAATTGGGGTGATCTCATTTCGACGGGAAGAACCTTGCGGGAAGTTGCGGATGGACTTGTTAACTCGCCCGAATATCAAGCTAAAAATGGTACGGTCGATAATGCGCATTTTGTTGAATTGCTGTATAACAACGCCCTTGATCGAGTTCCGGACTCTGGCGGTCTTTCGAGCTGGGTAGGATTGCTCGATAGCGGCGCTTTGGACAGAGCCGGTGTCGTAGTAGGATTTTCTGAGTCTATCGAGCATCAAATAAAGACGGCAAACGATGTCAACAATGGCATAACTTTATAGCCGTGTTGTACTCGCTATTTTCTGTCCTATTTAGGGCGCAAATGGATCGGTTCGCCATCTCCAGAAAGCGGTGATTCGGGAAGCTGAGCGTGGAACCGAAAACGACGAAGCCCGCCACGGGGTAACCCGGGCGGGCTTCTTCGTCTTCGGTCCCGACACCTGGGGGGAACACTCTTCCAACACCCCATCCATGACACGCCGTTTCTATGCGCACAGATCCAGCGATCGTGCAGTCCTGCAGCAGCCAAGCGTGCGAGACAAAGCCCCGCTGGGCGTCTGCCGGCGGGGCTGAGAGACTTCGACTTCGAGAAGAACTTCTTCTGGTTGAGGAGCTGATATCCGGTCCCGCAATATGGTGGTGCGACTGCTGCCGCGTGGAGGGACGCGCTATGGGACAGGTTCTCCACGGCAGCGCCACAACGACCGAGACGGTCCGTCGGGCAATCCAAGCTCGTCAAGAGAGCGTGAGAGCCGCCGCTAAGCGCTATGGGGTCAGCCCGACGACCGTGCAGGAGTGGCGCTCCCGCCAGACCAGCAGGGACGCTCGGATGGGGCCGAAGGAGCCCCGCTCCAGCAACTCGCGGCAGGCGGCGGGGAGTGGCAGGGCATGGCGGTCCACGGCCGTCGCCGAGAGGCCGTCGGCAATGATGAGAGCCGCATCGTAATCCCCCGGCACAAGCTCGGTGTGAGCCGCAGGGTCGAGCTGGCGGCCGAGGTCGGGGCGGCTTTGCCCGAGGATGGCCGGCTCGGGAGCGAGGGCGGCGGCGAGGCGGTAGTGTCGAAGGGCGCGTGAACGGCGTCCCGCGCCCGGGCATGGGCGTGCTGGAAAGCAAGCACGTGCCGCAGGGCCGGGGCGTCGCCGGTCCGCTCCAGCCCGCTGCGGGCCGGGCCGTATCGGACGATGTCGGGCAGGCCGATTGATCGTCAAATTTTCGAAACTGACGTTATTGTTTAGGTTAATGAAAAGTTAAGATATCTTTTAACCCTGCATCTGATCATCGTCCTGGGATTTCCTAGGGTAAATTGGAGAAATTATTGTCGGAGGCGAGAATTCCTAGGCGCTCGCGCATGTAGATCTGTCATTACAACTGGCGACACTATGAGATATGAAAAGCATGAAAGCAATCTGGACCACGTGAACCGAGTCAACGGGCTGGCGTAACTCGCTGCCGGCTGGGCTGCGTCATGGCCACGAGAGCTGAGCGGGCGGTGCTGGTCGGCGCAAGTGGCGGCAATTGCGTCACGCGTGAGAAAAGACGAGACGATCCGGATGACCATGGCGTTCATTCCTCCGCATGTCGTCAGCCATGTGGATGGCTCATCGGAACGGCCGACGTGGCGACCAATCACAACCGTAGGACCGATCTCGCTTGAGCGCCGGTTCAGCCGATGAAATTCCCGGCTCGTAAGAGCCGATCACGAGACCTTGCCGCCGCGACCGGCGTCGCTTCACGATTTTATCACGAAAGACTTTTCCGATGACGCTCCCGATGCCCAACGTCACCGCCATCACGATCACTCCGGTCTCGGGCACGGTCGGCATCGGCGCACAGATCGTGCTGACGCTGAGCACGGACCAGCCGGTCACCGTGAGCACGGCGGGCGGCACGCCGTCGCTGACGCTCAGCAACGGCGCGACGGCGGCCTATACGGGCGTCGACGGCAGCGGCAGGCCGCGCTTCACCTACACGGTGGCGGCGGGCGACACCGGGGCGAGCAACCTCACGGTGACCGGCCTTTCCCTCAACGGTGGCAGCATCACCGGCGGTGGTGGGAGCTTGAGCTTCGGAGCCTCGACCGACCTTCCCACCGGCGGCGGCTCCGCCTCGGTCGCGACGGCGGACGTGGACGGCGACGGCAAGCTCGATATCGTCGTCACCAACTCTGACGTCGACACCGTCTCGGTGCTGCTGGGCAACGGCAACGGCACCTTCAAGAGCAAGACCGGCCTCGCCACAGGCAGCGGCCCCTACGCGGTGGCGCTGGCGGACGTGAACGGCGACGGCAGGCTCGATATCGTCACCGCCAACTACAGCAGCGCCACCGCCTCGGTGCTGCTGGGCAACGGCAACGGAACCTTCGAGACCAGGGCCGACATCTCCACAGGCAGCAGCCCCTACTCGGTGGCGCTGGCCGACGTGGACAGCGACGGCAAGCTCGACATCGTCACCGCCAATTACGGCGACAACACCGCCTCGGTGCTGCTGGGCAACGGCAACGGCACCTTCAAGGCCGAGGTCCTTTTCGGCACAGGCAGCGCCCCCCGCTCGGTGGCGCTGGCGGACGTGAACGGCGACGGCAGGCTCGACATCGTCACCGCCAATGGCGATGACAACACCGCCTCGGTGCTGCTGGGCAACGGCAACGGCACCTTCAAGATCAGGACCGATCTCGCCACAGGCGGCGCCCCCCGCTCGGTGGCGCTGGCGGACGTGAACGGCGACGGCAGGCTCGACGTCGTCACCGCCAACACCGACGACGGCACCGTCTCGGTGCTGCTGGGCAACGGCAACGGCACCTTCAAGGCCAAGACCGACTTTGGCACAGGCGGTCGCCCCCGCTCGGTGGCGCTGGCGGACGTGGACGGCGACGGCAAGCTCGACGTCGTCACCGCCAACGCCGACGACAACACCGCCTCTGTGCTGTTGGGCAACGGCGACGGCACCTTCAAGGCCAAGACCGACTTCACCACAGACAGCATCCCCTACTCGGTCGCGCCGGCCGACCTCAACGGCGACGGCAAGCTCGACATCGTCACCGCCAACAACAACTTTGGCACCGCCTCGGTGCTGCTGAACACCACGGCGCCTGGCATCAGCCTGTCCACATCCAGCGTCGCCAGCGCGACGGGCGCGGCGACCGGCCTCGCCCTCGACGCGACCCGTCCGACGCTGGTCGCCGCGACGGTCAACGGCACCGCGCTGGTGCTGACCTACGGCGAGGCGCTGGACGCCGCCCATGGGCCTGGGCCGAGCGCCTTCACGGTGAGGGCGGGCGGCTCCGTGGTGAGCGTGTCCGGCGTCGCGGTGGATGGCGCGGCCAAGACCGTCACCCTGACCCTGGCCTCGCCGGTGACCGCCGGCCAGAGTGTCACCGTCGCCTATGCCGACCCGACAAACGGCGACGACGCCAACGCCATCCAGGACGCCGCCGGTAACGACGCCGCCTCGCTCGCGGCGACGCCCACCGTCAACCGCACCGAGGCCCGCGTCACCGCCATCACGGCGACCCCATCCTCCGGCTCGCGCGGCATCGGCGCGACGGTGGTGCTGACGCTGACCACCGACATTCCGGTCACGGTGGACACGACGGGCGGCACGCCGTCGCTGAGCCTCGGCAACGGCGCGGCGGCCGCCTATACGGGCGTCGACGGCAGCGGCAAGCCGCAATTCACCTACATCGTCGCGGCGGGCGACACCGACACGAGTGACCTCACCGTCACCGGCCTCGCCCTCAACGGCGGCAGCATCACTGGCGGGGGCTTGAACTTCGCGACCAAGACCGACGTCACCGCAGGCGACGGTCCCTACTCGGTGGCGCTGGCGGACGTGAACGGCGACGGCAAGCTCGACATCGTCACCGCCAACTACGGCAGCAACAATGCCTCGGTGCTGCTGGGCAACGGCGACGGGACCTTCAGGGCCAAGACCACCTTCTCCACAGGTTCCAACCCCGGCTCGGTGGCGCTGGCCGACCTCGACGGCGACGGCAAGCTCGACATCGTCACCGCCAACTCCTACGGCAACAGCGCTTCGGTGTTGCGGGGCAACGGCGACGGCACCTTCAAGGCCAAGACCAATTTCACCACAGGCGCCCAGCCCTTCGGGATTGCGCTGGGGGATGTGAACGGCGACGGCAAGCTCGATCTCGTCACCGCCAACTTCGGCAGCGGCGCCAACAGCGCCTCGGTGCTGCTGGGCAACGGCAACGGCACCTTCAAGCCCAGGACCGACCTCGCCACAGGCCCCTCCCCCGCGTCGATCACGTTGGCGGACGTGGACGGTGACCACAAGCTCGACATCGTCACCGCCAACTACGGCAGCGGCGCCAGCAGCGCCTCGGTGCTGCTGGGCAACGGCGACGGCACCTTCAAGCCCAGGACCGATTTCGCCACAGGCAACCAACCCAATTCGGTCACGCAGGGAGACGTGAACGGCGACGGCAGGCTCGACCTCGTCACTGCCAACTACGGCAGCAACAATGCCTCGGTGCTGCTGGGCAACGGCGACGGCACCTTCAAGGCCAGGACCGACTTCACCACAGGCTCTCTTCCCACCTCGGTCGCGCTGGCGGACGCGGATGGCGACGGCAAGCTCGACCTCGTCACCGCCAACTACGGCAGCGGCGCCAGCAGCGCCTCGGTGCTGCTGGGCAACGGCGACGGCACCTTCAAGGCCAGGACCGACTTCACCACAGGCTCCTTCCCCGCCTCGATCACGCTGGGGGACGTGGACGGCGACCACAAGCTCGACATCGTTACCGCCAACTACGGCGACAGCAGCGGCACCACCGCCTCGGTGCTGCTGAACGCCACCTCACCGATCGTCGGCCTGTCTGCCGCCAGCGTCGCCGGCGCGACGGGGCACGCGACCGGCCTCGCCATCGACGCGACGCCGCCCGCGATCGTCACGGTGTCGATCCCGAACGCCGCGATGAAGATCGGAGACGTGGTCACCGCCACGATCACGGTCGCCTCCGATACCGACACCGACACGCTCCAGTCCGGCACCATCGCCGGCTACACCCTCGGCGGCCTGACCAAGATCAACGACACCACCTATACCGCCACCTTCACGGTCACCGCCGGCCTTGATGTGGCGGCGAGCGCCGACCTGCCGGTGAGCCTGGTGCTCGAGGACGGCGCGGGCAATCTCAGCACCGCCTACACCACCGCCATCAGCCAGGGCGGCGATGCGATCGACACGACGCGCCCGACGCTGGTCTCGGCGACGGTGGACGGTGCCTCGCTGGTGCTGACCTACAGCGAGGCGCTGGACGCCGCCCACGGCCCAGGTCCGAGCGCCTTCACGGTGAGGGTGGGCGGCTCCGTGGTGAGCGTGTCCGGCGTCGCGGTGGATGGCGCGGCCAAGACCGTCACCCTGACCCTGGCCTCGCCGGTGACCGCTGGCCAGAGTGCCACCGTCGCCTATGCCGATCCGACAAACGGCGACGACCTCTCCGCCATCCAGGACAGTTCCGGCAACGACGCCGTGAGCCTGTCGGCGACCGGCGTCACCAACCAGACCCCGATTCGCGTCACCGGCATCGCGGCCAGCCCGGCCTCGGGCACGGCCGGCATCGGCGCGCAGATCGTGCTGACGCTGAGCACGGACCTGCCGGTCACGGTGGATGCGACCGGCGGCACGCCGTCGCTGACGCTCGGCAACGGCGCGACGGCCGCCTATACGGGCGTGGACGCTGGCGGCAAGCCGCAATTCACCTACATGGTGGCGGCGGGCGACACCGCCACGAGCGATCTCACGGTGACCGGTCTTGCCCTCAATGGCGGCACCATCACCGGCGGCGGGCTGAGCTTCGCGTCCGGGACGACCTTGGGCACGAGTTCCGGCTCCCAGTCGGTCAGTCTTGCGGACGTCAACGGCGACGGCAAGCTCGACCTCGTCACCGCCAATAGCGACCCCAGCACTGCCTCGGTGCTGCTCGGCAACGGCGACGGCACCTTCAAGGCCAAGACCGACTTCGGCACCGGCAGCAGCCCCTATTCGGTGGCGCTGGCCGACCTCAACGGCGACGGCAAGCTCGACCTCGTCACCACCAATAACGACAGCGGCAGCGCCTCGGTGCTGCTCGGCAACGGTGACGGCACCTTCCAGGCCAAGGCCGACATCGGTACGGGGGGCAGTCCCATCGCGGTGACGCTGGCGGATGTCGACGGCGACGGCAAGCGCGACATCGTCACCGCCAATTATGGCAACAGCGTCTCGGTGCTGCTCGGCAACGGCGACGGCACCTTCAAGCCCAAGGCCGATGTCACCACCGGCAGCGGCTCCCGCTCGGCGGCGCTGGCCGACCTCGACGGCGACGGCAAGCTCGACATCGTCACCGCCAACCAGTTCGCCGGCACCGCCTCGGTGCTGCTGGGCAACGGCGACGGTACCTTCAAGCCCAGAACCGACATCGTGACGGGTCGCGGCTCCCTCTCGGTCAAGCTCGCGGACCTCGACGGCGACGGCCGACTCGACATCGTCACCGCCAACAACGACAGCGGCACCGTCTCGGTGCTGCTCGGCAACGGCGACGGCACCTTCAGGGCCAAGACCGAGTTCAGCAGCGGCAGAAGCCCCTACGCGGTGGCGGTGGCGGATATCGACGGCGACGGCCGACTCGACATCGTCACCGCCAACTCCGGCGGCGCCAGCACCTCGGTGCTGCTCGGCAACGGCGACGGCACCTTCAAGGACAAGGTCGACTTCGGCACGGGCCGCACCCCCTTAGCGGTCGCGCTCGGCGACCTCGACGGCGACACCAAGCCCGACATCGTCACCGCTCAGATCGGCGGCAGCGCGTCGGTGCTGCTGAACGCCACCGCGCCGATCGTCGGCCTGTCCGCCACCAGCCTCGCCGGCGCGACGGGGGCGGCCACCGGCCTCACCGTCGACGCGACGCCGCCCGCGATCACCGCGGTGTCGATCCCGAACGCCGCGATGAAGATCGGAGACGTGGTCACCGCCACGATCACGGTTGCCTCCGACGCCGACATCGACACGCTGCAATCCGGCACCATCGCCGGCTACACTCTCGGCGACCTGACCAAGGTCGACGACACCACCTACAAAGCCACCTTCACGGTCACCGCCGGCACCGACGTGGCGGCGAGCGCCGACCTCCCGGTGAGCCTGGTGCTCGAGGACGGCGCGGGCAACGCCAGCACCGCCTACACCACGGCGATCAGGCAGGGCAGCGACGGAATCGACGCGACGCGCCCGACGCTGGTCTCGGCGACGGTGGACGGCACCGCGCTGGTCCTGACCTACAGCGAGGCGCTGGACGCTATCCAGGGCCCGGCTGCCGGTGCCTTCACGGTGATGGCGGGCGGCTCGGCTTTGGGCGTATCCGGCGTCGCGGTGGATGGGGCGGCCAAGACCGTCACCCTGACCCTGGCCTCGCCGGTGACCCCGGGCCAGACCGTCACCGTCGCCTATGCCGACCCGACCAGCGGCGACGACGCCTCCGCCATCCAGGACAGCGCCGGCAACGACGCCGCGAGCCTGTCGGCGACCGGCGTCACCAACAATACCCCCGTTCCCGACACCACGCCGCCCGTGATCACCGCCGTGTCGATCCCCGACACCACGATGAAGATCGGCGACGTGGTCACCGCCACCATCACGGTGGCCTCCGATACCGACACTTACACGCTCCGGTCCGGCACCATCGCCGGCTACAGCCTCGGCGACCTGACCAAGGTCGACGACACCACCTACAAAGCCACCTTCACGGTCGCCGCCGGCACCGACGTGGCGGCGAGCACCGACCTCCCGGTGAGCCTGGTGCTCGAGGACAGCGCGGGCAACGCCAGCACCGCCTACACCACCGCCATCAGCCAGGGCGGCGACCCGATCGACGCGACGCGCCCGACGCTGGTCTCGGCGACGGTGAACGGCACCGCGCTGGTTCTGACTTACGGCAAGGCGCTGGACGCCACCAACGGCCCGGCTGCCGGCGCCTTCACGGTGAGGGCGGGCGGCTCCGTGGTGAGCGTGTCCGGCGTCGCGGTGGATGGCGCGGCCAAGACCGTCACCCTGACCCTGGTCTCGGCGGTCGCCCACGGCCAGGCCGTCACGATCGCCTATGCCGATCCGACCCGCGGCAACGACGTCTCCGCCATCCAGGACGGCGCCGGCAACGACGCCGAGACCTTGTCGGCGACCAGCGTCACCAACACCACCCCGCTCCCCGGCCCGACGATCACCGATGCCGCCATCACGATCGGCGCCGGCTCGGGCCCGAACGGCGCCTACCGGATCGGCGACACGATCACCGCCACCTGGAACAACACCGCCACTGGCGACAACAATTCCGGCGTCACCGGCGTGACGATGGATTTCAGCCAGTTCGGCGCGGCCTCGCCCGTCACCGCCACGAATAGCGGCGGCCTCTGGACGGCGACCTACACGATCGCCGCCGGCACGCTCTCGGCGGCGAACCGTAACGTCTCGGTGAGCGCCACCGACAGCAGCGGCAGCCGCACCACCGCCGACACCACCAACGCCATGGTCGACAACCAGGCGCCGGCCGCGCCCGTCGTCACCTCGGCGGCCCTCACCCGGAACGGCGCTCCCATCCTGACCGGCACGGCGGAGACCGGCAGCACCGTCGCGGTCGCCGTGGGCGGGGCGAGCTACACCACGACCGCCACGGGCGGGGCCTGGTCGCTCGACCTCGCCACCGCCACGCCGGTCACCGGCACGCTCAGCCTCGACACGAACGGCAGCAACGCGATCTCGGTGACCGCCGAGGACGCGGCCGGCAACGTCTCGACAGCCGGGACGCAGACGCTCGTCATCGACACCACCGCGCCGACCGCGCCTGCCGTCACCTCGCCCCTGCTCAGCAACAGGGCGGCCCCGATCCTGACCGGCACGGCGGAGATCGGCAGCACCGTCGCGGTCGCCGTGGGCGGGGCGACCTACACCACGACCGCGACGGGCGGGACCTGGTCGCTCGACCTCGCCACCGCCGCGCCGGTCACCGGCACGCTCAACCTCGACACGAACGGCAGCAACGCGATCTCGGTGACCGCCGAGGACGCCGCCGGCAACGTCTCGCCCGCCGGGATGCGGTCCCTGGTCATCGACACCACCGCTCCAGGTGCGCCCGCCATCACCTCGGCAGCGCTCACCAAGAGCGCCGCCCCGATGCTCACCGGCACAGCGGAGGCCGGATCGGCGGTGACCGTCACGGGGGCTGGGGCGACCTACGCCACGACCGCCACGGGCGGAGTCTGGTCGCTCGACCTCGCCACCGCCACACCGGTCACCGGCGCGCTCGGCCTCGACCTCAACGGCGGCAACCTCGTCTCGGCGACCGCCGAGGATCTCGCGGGCAACACCTCCACGATCGGGACGCAGACCCTCGTCATCGACACGACCGCACCCTCCGCCGCCGTCCGGTTCGAGGATGCCGACATCAGCGCCAGCGAGCAGGCCGACGCCGCCTTCCTCGTCACCAGCCTTGATGCCGGCGACAGCTTCACCTGGACCATCACCTCCGCCGGCGGCGGCCAGATCTCCGGCAGTGGCACCACCAGCGCCGGCACCACCCGCGTCGGCGGCCTCGACCTGTCCGGACTCGCCGACGGTGCCCTCACCCTCACCCTCGGCCTCACGGACCCGGCCGGCAACGCCGCCACGCCGATCACCGCGGCGGCCCGGAAGGCGACCGGGACCGACCCGGATCCGGTCACCCCGCCGGGCAGGCAGACCATCGACGGCGCCACCGTCGAGACCGGCGTCACCACCGCCCCAGACGGCAGCAGCCTCGACACCGTGACCATCGCGGCGCCCGACGACAGTCGCGTCGAGGACCGCACCACTGCCAATGCCGACCTCGCCGACGTGCCGGTGGTGCGCGAGACCCTCATCGACCCGCAGACCGGACAAGCCACCAGCCTCGCCACCCTCACGGTCAGCGTCCCCACCGGCGTCGGCGTCGTGGCCACCGGCAACGCCGCGCGACAGACCCCCGACCAGGCGCTGACCGGCCTGATCGCCGCCATCAAGGCCCGCACCGACCCGGGCACGGCCTCACAGGCCGACCTGACCGACGGCGCCTCCGGCTTCCTCGGCGGGCTGTCCAGCGAGGCCCAGCTCCTCGTGCGCACCATCGACGTGCGCGCCCCGGGCGTCACCCCCGGCCAGCCGGTGCAGATGCGGGTCAGCGGCAACACCCTGGGCGCCACCACCACCCCGACCGCGCTGGTCTTCGACACCACGGCGGTGACCGGCCCGGTCACCGTCCGGCTCGACAACGTCGAGTTCGCCGCGGTGGTCGGCAACGCCACGCTGGTGGGCGGCGACGGCCGACAGATCGTCTACGGCGACACCAGCCAGCAATACCTGTATCTCGGCGCCGACGACGACATCCTGCATGGCGGCGGCGGCAACGACACCGTGGCCAGCGCCGGGGGCAACGACACGCTCTACGGCGACGCGGGCGAGGATCTCGTTGCCGGCGGCGAGGGCGACGACTGGCTGCGCGGCGGGACCGGCCGCGACACGGTGTTCGGCGAGACCGGCGACGACGTGGTGTTCGGCGAGGACGACGACGACTTCATCGGGGCCGGCTCCGGCAGCGACTTCGCGTCGGGCGGCTATGGCAACGACGAGGTGCACGGCGAGGACGGCAACGACGTGCTGTTCGGCGACGAGGGCCGCGACGGGATCTATGGCGAGGCCGGCGACGACCGGGCCCATGGCGGCACCGGCGACGACTTCATGCAGGGCGGGACCGGCCGCGACACGGTGTTCGGCGAGGACGACGACGACTTCATCGGGGCCGGCGCGGGCAGCGACTTCGCGTCGGGCGGCTATGGCAACGACGAGGTGCACGGCGAGGACGGCAACGACGTGCTGTTCGGCGACGAGGGCCGCGACGGCGTCTATGGCAAGGCCGGCGACGACGTGGTGCGGGGCGATGCGGGCGACGACTTCGTGTCGGGCGGCTACGGTCGGGACCTGGTCGAGGGCGGGTCGGGCAACGATCTGGTCTACGGCGACGACGACGACGACGTGGTGCTCGGGGGTGAGGGCGACGACGCGGTGCTCGGCGGGACCGGCAACGACCGGGTCTTGGGCGAGCAGGGCGCCGACACGCTGCTGGGCGGCGAGGGAGGCGACGACCTGAGCGGCGGCGAGGGCGACGACCTGCTGTTCGGGGGCCAAGGGGCCGACCTTCTGTTCGGCAATGCCGGCAACGACATCCTGGAGGGCGGGCTCGGCTCGGACGTGTTCGGGTTTGGTCGCTGGGACGGGTCGGACGTGATCCGGGACTTCGTGGTTGCGGGGCCCGAGGCGGACGTGATCGCATTCAACGGCGGCGTGGTGGCGTCGTTCGAGGCGCTGCAGGGGGCGTTGACGCAGGAAGGCGCCGACACGGTGATCCGGTACGGGGCGGGCGACGTGCTCACGCTGCAGAACGTGCAGGCCTTGAGCCTGAGCGCGGCGAACTTCACCTTCGCCTGAGACCAAAGCTCCCGGGCCGTTCCGCGATTGTGCGGCGGCCCGGGCGCCTTTGCTCACGAATCGCTCCGGGTTTCCCGGCAACGGTAATCAGATCGCGGCGGCTAGCATTACAATTGTATGGACCTCTTGATGTGAGCTTGGCGGGCAGCGGCTTGGTGAGCACGCCGCCAGGCTGACCAAGCGATGACGAGAGCCGGTTCAATGCGCCGTTGCGCGAGTCGCATCGCGACTCGCCGGATCTCCTGGAGTGACCAGGGCACGGGCGAGCTTGGCCCTTCGCTCGGTTTTTGGGGGCGGGCCGTTGGCCCGCTGGCGCACCCGCGCCAGCACTGCGAACGCCAGCATCACCAAGCTGACGTGCCGGTGCCAGCCATGCCAGGAGCGGGTCTCGTTGTGGTCCAGACCCAGTTCGGTCTTGCTGGTTTCAAACGCCTCTTCGATCGCCCAGCGCCGTCCCTCGAGGTCGTGTCCCTTGGAGTGGTGTCGCTGACCGAGAGCGGGAGAGCCCACCTGCGCGCCTTCCACAGCGCTGTAGCAGGCGGGATCTCCCACGGGGGTGGCCATCGGCGGTGACGGGTTAGGATCGGGTTGCTGATACTGCTCGAAGAGCTGCGACAGCATCACGGCCGGTACCGGCTCCTTGCCGAGCACCGCCGCACGGGTCGCCGGATCGTCCGCCGCGTTGCGCGCGGCCAGGGCGTCGATCCGCGCCAGGATCTCGGCGAGAGGCTGCGCCGCCACCTCCGCGGCCGGCATGTAACTGAAGCCGAGCTGCCGGGCGCGCTTACGCGCGGCCTCGTAGCGCGCCTTTGCCTCCACACTCTGGCCGCCGGCGAGGCCCTGCCAGTAGGCCTCCAGCTCGCCGTTCATCTGCGCCGCCGCACGCGCGGCACGCAGGCCCCGCGGGTCGTCCGCGGTCCGGATGTGGGTCGAGCGCTTGACAATGCCGCGCTTGTCGAGGGCGGCGAACGTCTCCGGGACGCGCCGGACGAAGTGCCAGAAGCCCTGGCGTCGCGTCAGAAACTCGGGCATCGGCGGGCAGCGATGTTGGACGTTGCGTTGGACGAAATCGTGCCCTGCCGTAAGGGCGCCCGTCAAGCAATGGCGCTAAGCATTTAATTTTGCTGCTAAAATAGAAAAACGACTTGGCGGAAGGGGTGGGACATTCCGAGCCAACATCCATAATCCAATTAAATCAACGGCTTAGGCTCTGTGTGATGCGCCACCTGTAGCGCAGAACTGTAGCACGGAAATCCGTTGATAGCGAGTTCGACGGAGAGAGAGGAAATCGAACCGGGAGGCTGTTCAGGCCCCCTTCCCTGCCTTCAGAACGCTGCCTTCGGTGAAGCCATGGGATGAGGCTGAGGGAGCGCCCTCAGATGGCACCACGAGCCCCGTAGATAGTGACTCGCTGTCTGCCTCTGCTTCTACCTCTCGTAACGAGGCTGGGATCTGTGCGGGTTGGTGCTGTCACAGGCGGCCTTGCGACGGCTGCGTGATCAAACTTCACCGATCACAATCTTCGGTGTATGACCGCCGAATGGCCGAAGGCGATTTGATCTCAACCCTCGTCACTCATACGTTTGCCCTTCTCACCGGGGGCGGCTTGAGCACTTTCCTGGTGAATCAGCACTTCACGAAGAAAGAACGAAAACGACAGGAATCGGAAGAAGCACGCAAGCTCGTCATTAGGCTTTTGCCGGCGCTACAAATCGCTCAACGGCAATATACTCGCTTCTTAAATGAGAGTATTTACCTTCACGATATCGATAATGAAATTCGCAACTCACAAATATCAACTATAGTTATCTGCAAGCCCGACGCGGATCTGGCAGCTATCATCGACAGTGCTGCCTTGCATCTCTTGGAAAACCGATTTTTGGTGGAGCTAGCGGGCCATAAAGCTCGAATGCTGAGCTTGGCTAGCGAACTTGACGAAAAACAATCCAGTCTCAATTACGATTATGCCTTTCCAGAAGACTTGGCTGTTGCAGCGAAGGATCATCTTGATCGAAATTTCGTAGATTTGATCCTCGCTCTGCACCAGCTCCGTCGGGATATGACCGTCACATATCTTGGTAAAAGCGCTTGGCCTGCTAGCGAGAAGCGGCTAGGTGCCGAATTGGCTAAGTTGCGGAAGCGAGTATACTCGGAGACGAGCTGGGGAGATCAATTTGGGAAGTTCAAGAACCGGCTCGAGCACACCTACTCGAAGTACCTCTACCGCTTCCGCCGCTGGCTCCGGGATTTTGGCATGACAAAATAGGCTAGAGGATGGGCGGTCCTCAGCCTTGAGCGCCCAGCTGAGCGTCCTGCCACTCCTTTAAGGTCTGACCGGTGCCGACGAGGCGCCACGCCGTACGTCCGTTCGAGTTGCTGTTCTTGATCACTGCCGCAGCAGCCGAGGCACTCATGAACGCAACATCTGCAGCGAACTCTAGGAATTGTGGATCAGCGGACGGCACCAGCCTTCCATCTTTAATTAGTTGATCACGCAGAGGGGCGTAGCTATTAGCGGCATATCCGCTCTTGGTTGTGGCCTTTGAGCCTGCGAGGACAGTAAGCTCCCCGTCGACCTCCACTGCTCGGGCTTCATAACCGTGCTTCCCGCTGGTGAGTATCAGATCGATCTGGGGGCCCAGCTGCGCCTTTGACTTATCGTTTGAGATTTCTGGCGCATGGATCTTGCCTTTAGGTCTTAGAAAATCGAAGCCGACCACAGGGAGAATGACCTCTACCTGAGAAATGAAAAACTCCATGTCCGCGATGTCGCTTTCGGGCAGAGCCTTGCGGCCGGGCTCGTTGCCGTTAGCGAGGTTTGCTCGGTCGGCACTCTTCGTCAGCTCCACGAAGCGGTGCTCAAGGTAGCGGACATGGGACTTTGTGAGGTTCGCGTCTTTGGACGTGACGATGCAGACTCGGCTCCAGAAGTCCTTTGATGAGTCCTTGGCGTGCGACTTAATGCGGTCGATGACGCTATCGCCTTCACCAACGTAGACCCGAGACTTGGTTGGCTGCTCAGGGTCATCCCCGACGAGAAAGTAGACCCCCGTGCGGGTTGCCTCATCGCGGCTTAAGGCTTCGCCCAGGCGGGACCTCGGGGCGACCAATGCGTGACCCGTCCAGTTCATGATCTCGGCGGTGAGGATCCCCGTAGGGGAGCCATCCGCTAGGTAGAGGCGCACGCTTCGACCCTGAACCACTACTGCCCCCACCCAAGTTCCTATCCTTGAGAATGGCGCGACACGGAGCTTGGCGGCAAGAGCTATCGTCGCTTCCGGCCGTGAATTGCTCTCGTCCTAATTTATGCCATCGCATCAATGGCTTGCGGGCAAGAGGCGGCATTTCGGTGCACTCAAGGAGAACTCAGTCGAGCTTGAGCCAAAAGGTTGCACTCACTGAGAACACTCTTGCAGAGAATCAAGATCATGAATCGACAAAAAACCAAACCGACATCGCGAGCCACGAGCGCCGCGAACTGTGTGGCAGCTAATAAAAATCGGGGGAAGTCGCAGTCTGATGCCTACCGGGCGTACGCAGACGGCTCATCGCTCTACAATCCAGGCCCCGCAGGGTGGGCCGTTCTCATCATCAAGCCCGATGGCACCCGAGAGATGTTGGTCGGCTCTGCCGCTCTGGCCACGAATAACGCCATGGAACTCCGGGCAGCCATTGAGGCGCTGAAGGCCATGCCCAGCAACGCCACAGGAGTGCTCCTGTCCGACAGCGAGTACGTCGTGAAGGGCGTTACTTCCTGGCGGAAGGGGTGGGAAGCCAAGGGCTGGAGGAACGCGAAGGGTCAGCCAGTCGCCAACGCGGACTACTGGCGAACCGTGTTCCAGCTCTCCGATCAGCACCCTGGGATCCGCTTCGAGTGGGTCCGAGGCCATGCGGGCGAGGAAGGGAATACGCTGGTTGATACCCTCGCCAGGGCTGAAGCCGAGAAGGTCCGTGCTGGGCCGCCCCCTGTAGGGCCTCAAGAAGCTACCCACGGGCTCATTCGCTCCGGGATCGGCACAGCCGGCGGCAGCGCGACCCGACGGGTGGCTTCCGAGGCTGATAGCGCCCGTTTGAAGAGGGCTGGTGCCTGACTGCTTGGAGCGGCCGGAACGCCCTCCTTGGGCGGTCCCCTACCAGCTACAGCACGCATTGGATGGGCTGGGTCCGACCCTGAGCTGATCGACCAACTACGTCAACGACTCTCAGTGCTCACCCATGCATCTGATTTTCGTAGGTCGATAAAAAATCTAAGACCACCTATTGACAATCAGACCGCTCTGATGCACGCGCCCGCGTCTTTAAGAGTTATCCTTATGGGTACCTCCAAGGGATCCCATTAAGCTCCCTCTCTATCTTTCTACCTCTAAGATCCATTCCTCTCAGAGTATCCCTTGAGGATCTCTAGAGGGCACCTCAACCAACCCTCAAGAAAGGCACGATGGTGCAGCCCCCAGGCATCCCTGGAGGGCTCGATACGTCGTGGTCAATCAACAAGCATGACCAACACAATCACGATCACCTGCAGACCCCTTCGCTCGTCGAAGGCGACCTCAAAGGCTCGCTACGCCACCTTCCACGAGGGGCAGCACCTCTGCGACTCCTCAACTCCGTTCCTCTCCTCGGCTCGCGCCCTGATGAGAATGGGAGCTGATCCCGATGCCATCCTCGCAATGCGTCACGAGGGTCACGCGACCGTGGCGCTCAAGGGCAAGCTCAACCGAGCGGCTCAGCTCACGGTCACGGAGGACGACACGAGAGGCCTTCGGCTCACCCGCTACCGAGATCCTGCCGATAGGATGCCCCACAGGGTGGTAGGGGATGGACCAAGAATGGCCGAGACCATCTCGGGAGCATCCACCATTCCCGCTGAGGCCTGCTGACGGCGGGAGGGCTACCCTGCCACCCCTGACATGCGGCGAGCTGAGGCGATGGACGGCTGCCTCAGCCTGCCATGTGCGGCTCAGCCCAACCGGGCGCGGGGCCACGAATCGGCATGGAAGCCGAGCGGGCTGATGTGGACCTGACCAACGAAGGGCACCCTGAGGAACAGCGAGGCCAATTCGATCTCTAGCATGAAGCCGAGCAAGCGGAGGGTCATTTTGATTTGTCCCTTGTGCGACCTGGATGAGCTCCGAGGTTGATGCTTATCTATCAGACACAGATCCATCTCTCAAGCTTGTAGACCAACTATACGATAATGGATTTATTGCGGAAGTGGATGGGATCATTTCCCCGGATGTTTGGTGAAAAATTGTGAGCCGGCATCGATCATTAGGCCCTGGCCTCACGTCCCCCATGGGCCCCTGGCTTTTGATGCTGGCTGGCCATCGCCCGACAACGTCAGATGCGGTAGCAGCCCGGAGGCGGCATGGAGGCGTGACCGTGAAGTAGTTCAAGCGGAACTATGCCCGAGGGCTCGGCTTCTCGACCTTCGTTGCCTTGGCATGGCTGAGCACTTCGCTCGCTGGCCCGGTGGTCTGCGCTGATGGATGGCCGTCACTCTCCATTGGTCGGCAGGGAGTCTGCTCCTGGCATGGGGGAGTGGGGTCGGATCCTCGGCTGCTCCTTATGCTGGCGAGTGCGGCTGCTGGTGTGTGGTCTGGCAACGCCTGAAGTGCGGCAGGCCTGTGCTGCCAGGGAGGACTGGAGGCGGCGCCTAGAGGTGACCGGCGGCGTCACGGAAGGGTACACCGCTGCGATACAGCGCAGTGATACATCTCTGCCTGTAACAGAACGGTTGACAGGAGGCTTATGGTACATCATCGTACCATGGTCTAGATCGTTATGTGACAGGATCACTCCGATGGCCGTCTACGGTTACGCTCGTGTCTCTTCCTCCGATCAGGATCTCGGCTTGCAGGAGGATGCGTTGCGGGCCGCAGGCTGCGAGGTGATACGATCAGAGAAACGGTCGGGGACCTCCACGGAGGGTCGGACGGAGCTGCAGACCCTCATGGAGTTCGCCAGGAAGGGCGACACCATCGTGGTCACCCGTATCGACCGGCTCGCCCGCTCCATCGCTGACCTCGCTTCCCTGGTGCGGGACATGGAGGCCAAGGGCGTGACCCTCCGCGCCACGGAGCAGCCCATCGACACCTCCACGGCTGCCGGCCGGTGCTTCCTGCAGATGCTCGGGGTGTTCGCTGAGTTCGAGACCAACCTGCGCCGTGAGCGTCAGATGGAGGGCATCGCCAAGGCCAAGGCTGCGGGGGTGTACGCGGGCAAGGGCCGCCCCGCCTCCGTTCCGGCCGAGAGGGTCCGCGAACTGCGGGATCAGGGCCTAGGGCCGTCTGCCATCGCCAAGGAGCTGGGCATCAGCCGCATGTCGGTGCATCGGGCTTTGAACCCGAAGGCGGCTTGAGGTGGCCTAGGGAGGAGGCGTGAGATGTTGCGGCTTTTCCCTGCCTCGGGATGTCTAACCCTTTTCGGTGTGGATTGCAGACAGCATCAAACTATTTATCGACGATCAAGGGAAGTCAAACTAGCAGGACGCCGTGGTTGCTGAAAATAGCCGCCAAGTGGGAGGGGCGTTGCCGATTTTGACTGTTCGTGTTTCTCTGAGGGGACTGCCACCAGAAGCCCTTCGAGCCTTAGCTGTGACTGCATCGGCAGCCTTGCTGTGGAGGCGGAATCCGAGGGGGCAGAAGCACTCAGCCGGCTTCTCGGCTCCCGAGCTTGTACATACAGCGATGGCAAAGGGAGGCGCGGAGGTTCGTCTAGAGCCGTGGAGGGAGAGGAAGTAGCATTTCGTGCGGTTCGCCGGGAGCCAGGATGGGAGCATTGGGCTGACTGAGCGGCGACCACTTACAACCGTCCGATGATGCGCCGGCACACTGGCGGTGGCACTCACGGTCACGCTAAGGTCGCAAAGCCAGAACCAATGCCTTCCGGGGGAGCCGTGGCAACCGACCTGCAGGACCTTTCACGCCGCCTATTCGCTACCGCTGACCAGCTCTGGACCAACAGCTCCCTGCGGCCAGACCAGTATGCCCAGCCGGTGCTGGCGCTGATCGCGCTTCGTCAGATGGAAGCCAAGTTCGACAAGGTGCACGCCGAGCTTGCTCCTCTGTTCAAGGGCCGGCTCAAGGCGACCCCTGCTGACTACCAAGCACGTGGTGCAGTGTACCTGCCGGAAAACGCTCGGTTCTCAAAGCTGCTCTCCCTGCCGGGCACGGCGGACCTTGGAGCGGCATTGAACGCGGCCATGAAGGCCGTAGCCGATCAAAACCCCGATCTCACTGGTGCCCTTCCACAAGGCTACGGCGGCCTGCCGAGCAGCGTGCTCCAAGAGCTGCTGCGCCTGCTGGCCCCCCTAAAGATCGAAGGTGATGCCTACGGGCTGGTCTTCGAGTACTTCATGGGTCAGTTCGCATCGTCCTTCATGCAGAAAGGAGGGGAGTACTTCACGCCTGCCTCCATCGTGAAGCTCATCGTGGAGGTGATCGAACCTTACCACGGGGCCATCTTCGACCCGGCGTGCGGGTCAGGCGGTATGTTCGTCCACTCGGCAGAGTTTGTACGTCGACATCATCGTGCGCCTGAAAGCGAAATTAGCGTCTACGGCGTCGAGAAGATGTCCGATACGCTGCGCCTCTGTCGGCTTAACCTCGCTGTGCATGGCCTATCTGGCGAACTGCGTGAAGCCAACAGCTACTACGACGATCCTCACAGGCTGATCGGCCAGTTTGACTTCGTCATGGCCAATCCGCCCTTCAACCAGCCAGAGGTGGACCGCGCAAAGCTGGTGAACGAGGCTGGGAAAGTAGACGCCCGCTTTTCGCTTGGACTGCCCACCGTCAACAACGCTAACTATCTCTGGATTAATCTTTTCTACGCCGCGTTAAAGCCCACCGGTCGTGCCGGCTTCGTGATGGCCAACAGCGCCTCGGATGCGGGCGGCAGCGAGCGCGAGTTGCGGCGGAAGCTAATCGAGACTGGCGCCATTGACTGCGTCGTCGCGGTCGGCCCGAACATGTTCTTCACGGTCACCCTGCCGGTGACACTGTGGTTCTTCGATAAGGGGAAGGCCAAGGGACCACGCGGCGACGAGGTGTTGTTTGTGGATGCGCGGCACCTGTTCCGTCAGGTAACGCGGGCGCATCGCGTCTTCGACGCTGACCAGATTGAGTTCCTGGCGAACATAGTCCGCCTCTGGCGCGGCGATCCCGTCGAGACCGAGGCTGGCAGTGCTGCCCGAATGACTGCCGCGTTCCCCAAAGGACAATACAATGACGTGCCGGGCCTATGCCGCGTAGCGACACGGAAGCAGATCGTTGCGCAGGACTGTAGCCTCAACCCCAGCCGTTATGTGGGTGTCGCACCCGGTCAGAAGCAGGAGAGCGAGGAGTTCCGCACTAAGCTCGAGGCGATGCAAGAGGAACTGGAAGAGCTGAACATCGAGGCGGCAAAGCTCCAGGGCTTGATCGCGCAGAACGTGGCGGAGCTACTTAAGGTATGAGTGACGGTGCTGATGACTGGGCTGATGTGCGTGTGGGCGACATTGGCCGCGTTGTAACCGGCCGCACACCGCCGTCCGAGCAGCCGGGGCTTTTTGGTCGCGCGTATCCATTCATTACGCCGGGTGATATGCGACAGGGTAGATATGCGCGACGGACAGAACGTAGCTTGTCACCAGATGGTGCCGCTCACTTAAGGCGTATTGAGCTACCCCCGAACAGCGTTTGTGTGTCCTGCATTGGCTGGCAAATGGGTGAGGTTATTATCACTGACCGCCCCTCGTTCAGCAATCAGCAGATCAATACTATTATCCCGAACGCAGGATACGAAGCATCATTTCTATATTACTCCTTCCGACTCCGGAAGCAGGAGCTGCTATCGCTCGGCTCGGCGTCCGGAGCGCGGACACCTATTATGAACAAATCTGGTTTCTGCGGCCTGAAAATCAGGGTTCCATCGCTTCCAATACAGCGTCGCATCGCCTCCATTCTTGGTTCCTTCGACGACCTTATCGAAGTGAACCGACGACGTATCGCGGTGTTAGAGGAGACGGCTCGGATTTTGTTCGATGAGTGGTTTGTTTACTTGCGATTTCATGGCAAAAAGGATACTGGACAGGTGCTGCCAGTGCGCTGGCGGGATGGGACCTTGGGAGATTTGTTGAGCCTGGCCTATGGAAGAGCACTGAAGGCGACTGATAGGATAGAGGGTGCAGTTCCTGTCATAGGTTCGAGCGGGGTTGTAGGGTATCACAATCAAGCCTTAGTGGAGCGTTCAGGTATCATCGTTGGCCGAAAGGGGAACGTCGGCTCCATCATTTGGAGTCCAAAACCATTCTTCCCGATCGACACAGTATTTTTCGTTGAAAGCGCTTATCCTTCTGCGTATCTCGTTCAGTTGCTGCGACGGATGCCATTTCAGAATAGCGACGCTGCTGTTCCTGGTCTGAACCGGAACGCTGCGCTCAAGCTGCCTGTTGTTATTCCGCCCCGGGACGTCGTAGACAGCTTCGAAAGCGTTGTTGCTCCAATGCAGGCTTTGGTTGATGCTCTCCATGAAGCGAACGTGCGACTTGGTGGTTCACGCGATCTGCTCCTCCCTCGCCTGATCTCCGGCGAATTGTCCCTTGCCGCGGCTGAGCGCGAACTAATGGCCGCTGCCTAATGTCGCCTACGAGCCTAAGCTCCCCTCTCTCAGCCACAGTTGCCAGCGAGAAGGCCGTGGTGGAGGTGCCGGCCGTCGAGCTGCTGCAGTCACTTGGCTGGCAGCATAAGGACTTGATGCAGGAGGAGCTGGGTGAGAACAACGTCACAGGACGCCTCTCCTACCGAGAGGTGCTCATTCCCGCTCGCGTGAGGGCTGCGCTTCGCCGGTTGAACCCTGTCCTTCCTGAAGAGGCGCTGCTCGATGCCGAGGCAAGGCTGATGGAGGATCGCTCCGCCATGCTGCCTGTGGCGGCGAACCGCGAGGTCTACCGGCTGCTGCGAGAGGGTGTGGCAGTGGAGCTGCGACAGCCTGATGGGTCCCTGAAGCCCGACCGAGTACGGCTGGTGGACTGGGCCGATCCGTCCGCCAACGACTTCTTCCTGGCCTCTCAGCCGTGGTTCGCCAGCGAGCTGTACACCAGGCGCCCTGATGCGGTGGGGTTCGTGAACGGCATCCCGCTGCTCCTCTGCGAGTGGAAGGCTCCGACCCAGCCCGTTCAGGAGGCTTACGAGGCGAACCTCACCGACTACCGGGACACGATCCCTCGCCTCTTCGACTACAACGGCTTCACGGTTCTGTCGAACGGCATCGAGGCTCTTATAGGCCCCTCACACGGCTCCCTTGACGCCTTCGCTCCTTGGAAGAAGCTGGAGGAGGACGGGCCAGAGAGCGTGGCGCTGGAGACCCTTCTCAGAGCGACGTGCGAACCCTCGCGCTTCCTCGATCTGGTGGAGAACTTCCTCCTCTTCGTTGATGCCCGTGGTGGCCTGAGGAAGGTCGTCGGCAAGTACCATCAGGTGCTGGGGGTCAATCGGGCCATCGAGGCCGTGCACCAGATCGGTGACAACCGAGGCCGGCTGGGCGTCTTCTGGCACACGCAAGGCAGCGGCAAGAGCCTGTCCATGGTCATGTTCGCCGAGAAGGTGCTCCGCCGCCTCGGTGGGAACTGGACTTTCGTGCTGGTCACGGACCGGAAGGAGTTGGACGAGCAGATCGCTGGCAACTTCGCTTCAGTAGGTGCTCTCACCAAGAACGTGGAGGAGTGCCAGGCCCAGACCAGGGCCCACCTGCGAGAGCTGCTGGCTGGGCAGGAGCGGTACATCTTTACGCTGATCCACAAGTTCTCGACAGAGCGAGGCGAACCAATGCCCGTCCTGTCTGAGCGAAGCGACATCATCGTCATCACGGACGAGGCCCACCGCAGCCAGTACGACCAGCTCGCAGCGAACATGCGCCGTGCTCTTCCGAACGCTGCTTTCATTGGCTTCACAGGAACACCGCTGATCGCTGGGCAGGAGGAGCGCACCCGGGAAATTTTCGGTGATTACGTCTCCGTATACAACTTCGCACAGTCCATCGCTGACGGTGCTACCGTTCCCCTCTACTACGAGGCCCGAAAGCCCGAGCTGCAGCTCAATTCGGAGGAGCTGAAGGACGAACTGGACAAGCTGCTGGACGAAGCTGCTCTCAACGATGAGCAGGAGGCTCGGCTTCAGCGGGAGTTCGGCCGGCAGTACCACCTCATCACCCGCGAGGACCGCCTGGACGAGATCGCCAGGGACCTCGTGCGACACTTCTCTGCACGCGGATATCTCGGGAAGGCGATGTTCGTGGCCATCGACAAGGCCACCGCGGTTCGCATGTACGACAAGGTGAGGGCGGAGTGGGCTGCGCTCATCGGCCTTGAGGAGGCCGACCTCGCGAAGGCACCTCAGGAATCTCGTGAGGCCCTTGAGCAGCGCCTGGAGTGGATGCGGTCAACTGACATGGCCGTGGTCGTCAGCCAAGGCCAGAACGAGATCGCCGACCTCAAGGCGAAAGGGTTGGACATCCTTCCTCACCGAGAGCGGATGTTGAAGGAGGACCTGGAGAGCAAATTCAAGGACGCTGACGACCCCCTCCGGTTGGTCTTCGTCTGCGCCATGTGGATCACCGGCTTCGACGTGCCGACCTGCAGCACGGTGTACCTCGACAAGCCGATGAAGAACCACACGCTGATGCAGACCATCGCGCGTGCCAACCGTCGAGCCCCAGGCAAAAGCGCGGGCGTCATCGTGGACTACGTGGGGGTGTTCCAGAACCTCCAGAAGGCGCTGGCCGTCTACGCCTCGAAGAACGCGAGCGGAACCCCGATCCGCGACAAGGACCAACTGGTCTCCGAGCTGACACACGCCCTCGCTGAGGCCCGAGAGTTCTGCACCAACCTGGGTGTCGACATCGACGCTATCCCCGCTGCTGACAAGCTCGCGAGGTTGGCGCTCATCAGCAAGGGGGTGGAGGCTCTCATCGCCCCTGATGAGCAACGACGCCAATTCTTCCGCCGCTCCGGAGCCGCTACGCGAGCCTACAAGGCGCTTCTGCCAGACGAGCGTGCCACCCCCTACCTAAAGCCCGTGGCCGCCATCCACGTCCTTGCTGAGGCTGTCCGCGCCAAGCTCGGTCCCGTGGACATCTCCGCCCTCTCGGCCAAGATAGAGGCGCTGCTGGATGAGAAGATCGAGGGCGTCGCGATCACCGCGCCTATTATCCAGGGAGACGACGCTGCCGGTAGGGTAGACCTATCGAGCATCGACTTCGAGAAGCTGGCCAAGCTGTTCGCGACCCAGCCCAAGACCGCCGGGGAGCAGCTGAAAGCCAGTGCTGAGAAGAAGGCTCAGGAGATGGCGCAGCGCAATCCCACGTGGGTGCACCTCGTTGAGAAGCTCGAACGGCTCGTGAACGACTACAACCTTGGCACACTTGCCAGCGAGACGTTCTTCGAGGCGCTCAAGAAGCTAGTCTCGGAGATGGAGGAGGAGGAGCGTCGCGGTGTGCGTGAGGGCCTGACGGAGGACGAACTTGCCATCTTCGATCTCCTCACGAAGCCTGAGCCCAAGCTGACAAAGACTCAGGAGGGCGAGGTCAAGCGGGTTGCCCGTGATCTCTTGGAGAAGCTGCAGGAGCACCTGCGTGTTGCCGGCTGGCAGCTTAGGGTGAGGCCCAGGGCGACCGTTCAGTCCACCATCCGTTTTACCCTGAATGACCTCCCAGAGGACCCCTACAGCGAGGAGGTCTGGGAGGGGAAGGTGGACGCCGTCTGGCAATTTGTTTTCACCCGGTACCAGTCCGGTGGAGCGTTAGAAGCCCGCGTTTGAGCGAGTGCGATGCTCTCGATCGCACTGGTGATCTAGTCAAGGTGCATTCCTACATTTCTCGACCCTACCTAGGACATGTTGAGCGCTTCAGCGTCGGTCCTACTGGAAAACGATTTATGAAGGTGGGTCAGATCCAGGCCTACGTATCTCACCTTCTCGATCTCTCGGTACAGCGTGGAAGCCTTAAGGCCCTTCCCGTAAATCGCTTCTTCGCCGTCGCTATCACGGCGCCATCCGCCCAACGCTCGAACCCGCTCAAGGCCAATCTCTGCCTCTCTGAGGGCATCCCGGTAGTTATGCCGAAAGCTGTGAAAGGAGACCCCCTTCACGTCCATGCTGAGCTTCCCGAGAAAGCGGCGCTTGTCGTTGAACCACTTCGAAAAGGGGCCCGAGAGGTAGCCGAGTGAGTCGGGCTTTAGCTCCGGGAATAGGCGTTTCTCTCCCTTCCGCCGCATTGCTTCTGCGAAGGCCAGAAACCCGATGCGCTCGAGCTCGGGATGCACGGGGACGAAGCGCTTGCCGGCCTCCGTCTTCACCCGCTTCTTGTCCGCGTCGTCTGCTCCTGGCTCTCCTGCGTCGTCAATGAGGATCACCGGCACACCATCCAGCGTCGTGACGTCGTCCACGTGGAGCTGGCAGCACTCTCCAAGCCTCATCCCCGTCCAGAGAGACAGGAGCGGCACCCAGAAGCGCCCGCGACTAACTACGTTTGGCCCTGGCTTGGCGTAGCCCTCCTCATCGTCCTGGCAGCCCGTGTAGAGCGGAGCGCTGAAAATGGCTTGGAGCTGTGCCGTGGTGAACGGCTGGCGAAGGTCGCGCTGGTCCCGGTCATCGGGAAGAGCCAGCCCCTCAGCCGGGTTTCGGACGACCCTCCAGTTCTTAACGCCCCATTTGAATAGGGCCGAGAGGTTGTGGAGGTAATTGTTGACCGCTGCGACGCCAATGCGCTCCAACTTTTCCGCATCCGCTACCTTGGCGGCATCCTCGAGGGACAGTTGCGGGAACCGCTGAGTGGCGTTCTTGGGCAGCCGCATGATGACACTGCGGATGCGTTCGCAGTCCATCCGGTGGATGCCATCCACGGGCGTCTCAGGGCCTAGCAGCTCCCTCATAGCCCGGAAGACGGTCTGATAGGTCTTCAGCGTGCCCGGGGTGCGGCTGCGGGTGGGGTCCGCGAGGTAGGCGGTGATTAGCTCCTCGACCGTGCAGGAGCTGGAAGTGGAAGCTGCTTTGGGCAGTGCCGGTGTGTCGACAACCTCCCCCTTGTTTCGCTGGAGATAGGCGTCAGCCCATCGCTTCTGAGCCTTGAGCATCGCAAATCCGAGGCGACGCCAGTCCTCAGAGCCTTCCTGCACAGCCAGCTTGTTTACCTTTAGCACGTCCTCGACCTCCATCCAGATCGTGTCCATGCTGCCTGTTGCAAGCTCCTTAGCGGCAAGGGGAGCCATATATTCTGCCGCCTTGATCATGCGCTCAAAGCGATCGGCTGAGACGCCCGCCGACCTCTTCCTTTCATCATCCTCAAGGAGCTTAGAGAGCCATGTCGCGGCCAGCCTATCGGCTTCAGCCTGCGAGATCGTGTCCACAGTCCCTGTCAGGCGCCGTCTAGCGGCGTCCAACTCCTGGTCGAACTCCACCGACCTCAGCCGTGCACGGCGTACAGCTTCGGTGCGATCGGCCGTCCCCAATGCAATCCACTTCTGCCCGCTACGCCCGCCAGGGACCACCTCACGCAACTCGGGAGGCACCCAAGCGCGGAACGAGTACGTGCCGTTCTTGCGGCGAACGAGGCGGGTTTCGAGGCCCATCGCGAGGGGTCACCTGTAGCAACAACCTGTAGCACAGGTGGACGCTAACCCCTTGTATGTCAACGGTTCTAGAAGGCGCAGACACTTAGCTAAGGTCTGGCGGAAGGGGTGGGATTCGAACCCACGGTGGAGTTGCCCCCACGGCGGTTTTCAAGACCGCTGCCTTAAACCACTCGGCCACCCTTCCAAGCCTTTGGCGGAGCTTGGCTTTTCGCCGCGCTGCAGGAGCCCCGGAAAGCCGGGGCGCTGCCGCTTTGCTGCCCCTTCACCGGGCATTCCTCTCTATGGCCTCCCAGAGCGCGACGTCAACCTGCGTGGCCGGGTCGGCCATGATCGCAGGGCACGGGCTGGCCCGCTGCCGAGCCCGTCCGCGCTGTCCGAGGTCCGTCGCACGCCTGTCGGGCTGCAGGACGGGCCTCGCCTGCGAGCGGGAGCGTTGCCGGACGACGTGGATACCGGTTCGTCATAGAAAACGCGGCAGAATCGAAGACCGGGAGCGGCGGCCGATTGCAGCGCGGTCGGGCGCTGCCCTAGGGGATCAACGGATTGATGACGGGAGCCAGCGCCAAGCCGAGGACGAAGGCCGCGACGGCCATGCGACGGAACTGGTTCGGCGTGATCATGGGACCCCCCGGGCGGCGGTCAGCCGGCGTTGCGAATGCTCATACCCGCCGGTGATTGCGTGCGTGTGTTGTGCGCCGACGCAACGTATTTCGTGGTGCGGTAGCGCACCGGCATCGCATCTGCGGTTTCAGATCATGTCGTCAGCGAGCAGCAATGCGATGCAGGTGATGGTGACGAGGCCGATCAGAATGAGAGTGTCGGCAATTTGCTCGCACGGCCGACTGAGCCTCGGTCGCCTCTCCGTGCGGACCGAGGCGTAGAAGGTCACCTGGTGGAACGGGAACAGCACCGCGGCGCTTCCGGCGTACGGGTCCAATTGACTCGGTCCGTCATGCTTCTCCAGCAGCGTCATGAGCCCGATCAACGTCCTGCGATTCGGGCTCATCGTGCGGAGATCACATACTCCTTCGTCGCCGTCGGGCAGCAGCGCGGATCGTTCGGGCCGAGCGTGGTCAACGTGACCTTGATGGTTCCCGGGCTGAAGCGAACCATTCTGGGTGCCGTCCCGTAGACATCCTGAATCTTCTTGACGAAGGAAAATCTTTTGCCGGTTCCTTTGAACAGAAAGACATCCAGGCTCGTCGAGTTTCCGCCATTGCGGTCGTCGTAATACGCGAACACGAGTGCATCATCCTTGCCGTCGGAGTTGTAGTCGCCGAAGAAGGGTGTTGTTTCAAGCGATCGGACTTTTCCGACCTTCGATTTCACTTGCATGCGCAGGTTCGCCTTGTCCGGGTTGTTCCATTGTGCCGACGCGCAATTCGGAAATATCAATCCGGCCGCAAGCGAAACGACGGTGACGTACTTCATCGCGGGTTCCATCTGGATGGTGAGATCGAAGGATGAAATGCAGGGGAATGCGCGGCGGCCTGGGTTTTCGTGCAAGTCCCGGCATCCATTGGGTGAGTCCCCGTTGCGAGCCGACCCGGGCCACCCGCCGCCGGCAGAGCTTCCATCGCCTCAGCCCGCGACGGGGCCGGCGCGGAGCGCGACGCGTGCGATAGCGGGACGGCGGTCACGGGCCTGACAGCCGATCCTGGATGACGGCGCCCTCGCGCGGGTCGTCCTGTCGGACAGCATCGCTGTGCGTCGATCGCGGCCGGTGAGCCCGGCCGCGGGCGGGACCGCCTTTCGCGCGGTGCCGAGCCGACGTACCGTGCGCGGTGGAGGCGGAGCGCGACGGGGCGCACCGGAGGAGACCCGCATGGGCTATGTTTACGACCATCTCCACCTGCGCAGCCGGGACGCGGTGGCGGCGGCGCGGTTCTACGTCGAGGTGCTGGAGGCGCGGGAGACCGGGCGTGAGGGCGGGGAGAGCCCGAGCCGGATCATCCTCGATCTCGGCGGGATGAGGATGTTCATCGAGCAGGCGCCCGAGGGCACCGGGCCGGCCGCCGTCCCGCCGCATCGCGGCATCGAGCATATCGGCCTGCGCGTCGAGGACATCGAGGCGACGGTGGCGGACCTCGCCGCCCGCGGCATCCCCCTGTTGTCGGGTATCACCGACATGCGGCCGGGCCTGCGGATCGCCTTCTTCGAGGGGCCGGACGGCGTGCGCATCGAGGTCCTGCAGCGCGGCTGAGGATGCGGCTCCGCCAAAACCTGCTTCGAGACCATCGCGCTTCGCATTGATGAAGGCGCGGTGGTCTCACGCCAGGCCCTGTTCCGGTGCGTCCTACTCTGCGACGTGGACCACGATCGGCTGGGTGCGGCCGCGCAGGGTCAGGGGGAGCGTGCGGGTGAAGTGGGCCGCCACCTCCGGCCGGGCGGCCGAGAAGCAGCATTCCGAGACGACGATGCGGCCGCCGACCTCGCGGGTGGCGGCTTCGAGGCGGCTCGCGACGTTGACGACGTCGCCGATCACCGTGAATTCGACCCGCTGGTCGGCGCCGATATTGCCGATCACCACCGGGCCGCAATGCACCCCGACCGCGACCCGCACCGGCGCGGCGCCGCGGGCTTCGCGCTTGGCGTTCCAGGCATCGACCTCGCGCTGGAGGTCGACCGCGCAGGCCATCGCCCGCGCGGCGCCGTCGCCGCGCCCGTCGAGGCCGCCGAAGGTCGCCATGAAGCCGTCGCCGAGGAACTTGTCGAGGGTGCCGGCGTGGCGGAAGACCACCTTGCAGCAGCGCTCGCGGAAGCCGCGCAGGAGCGCGAAGGCGCGCTCGGGCCCCAGACCCTCGCTCATCCCGGTGAAGCCGACCACGTCGGCGAACAGCACCGCCACCACTCGGGTCTGCGGCGCCCCGAAGCCCGCATGGGCCCGGGCCGTCAGCGCATCGGCGACGTCGGGCGAGACGTACCGGGCGAGGTCGGCGCGCACCACCTCGGCGCGCACCTGCGCCAGCATCGTGCCCCGCCCCCGCCACACCGCGATGGCGAGCAGCAGGGTGAACAGGCCGGTGACGATGGCTTGCGTCCAGAGCGGGGTCAGGCCGACGAAGGCCGGGTCGAGGAAGATCCGCAGGGCGGCGTCGGCGCTCAGGCGTCCGTCATGGACGATGTCGGCGAAGCGCACCGTGTCCTCGCGGCCATAGACCAGCCAGACGCCGAACGACCAGATCGCGGCGATCCAGGTCCCGGTCCAGAGCACCGCCAGCGGCCGGTAGGTCAGCGCCGCCTCGCCGAGCAGCAGCAGCAGGTAGAGGAATTCCGGGGTGCGCAGGCGGGTCTGGACCGGCCAGTCGACCCCGAGCCCGGCGGGCGGCGGCATGATGATCGCCGTGGTCACGAGCGCGATGTCGAGCACCGTGAAGGCGAGCTTGATCGCCCCCGCCCGCGGATGGTTGCGCAACCGGTAGGGCACGTAGCCGAGGAGGAAGAACAGGCCGGCGACGGCGAGGTAGTAGAGGTCGCGCGGCCAGGGCACCAGCACGAGGAGCCACAGCGACACGACCACGATGGCGACGGCCCGGGCCCGGAACGCGAAGGCGAGGCCGGCGAGCTCGGCGGCCCGCACGTTCCCGGCCAGGCGCCCACGGGCCGGGGGCGGCAGCCGGCCGGCGAGCCAGTGGCGCAGGCGCGCGACCCGCAGGCCGGCCCGGAAGGTCAGCCCGCGGGCAAGGATCAGGATTCTCGGCTGGGCCGTCGCAGCGTGCTCTGTCACGGATCCGGTCGCTGGCCTTCCGATTCCCTCATGGTAGTGCGGAATGCCGCACTGCGAAGCCCCCCGGGCTTGAACAGACCGTGAGCGGGGGGTCAGCCGGCGGCTTCCAGTCCCTGGCCCGCCGCACTCTCCAGGAACTCCTCGGCGTAGTGGCAGGCCACGGCGCGGCCGGCGAGCGTGCGCGGGGCCGGCCGCTCCTCGCGGCAGCGGGCGGTGGTGTGGGGGCAGCGGGTCGAGAACACGCAGCCCTTCGGGGGATCGAGCGGCGAGGGCAGCTCGCCCCGCAGCACGATCCGCCCGCGGGTCCGCGGGCCGATGCCCGGCGTCGCCGCCATCAGGGCCCGGGTATAGGGGTGGAGGGGACGCGCGAAGATCGCCTCCTTCGGCCCCTGCTCCATGGCCAGCCCGAGATACATCACCAGCACGTCGTGGGCGATGTGGCGGACGACGCCGAGATCGTGGGAGATGAACAGGTAGGCGAGGCCCAGCTCCGCTTGCAGGTCCGCCAGCAGGTTGAGCACCTGGGCCTGGATCGACACGTCGAGGGCCGAGACCGGCTCGTCGGCGACCACGAGCTTGGGCGACAGCATCAGGGCGCGGGCGATGGCGATGCGCTGGCGCTGGCCGCCGGAGAACATGTGGGGATAGCGCGCATCGTGCTCGGGGCGCAGGCCGACCTTGGCCATCATCGCCCGCACCCGCTCGCGGCGCTCCGCCCCCGACAGGCCGGTATTGATGGCGAGCGGCTGCTCCAGGATCGCCCCGATGCGCTTGCGCGGGTTGAGCGAGCCGTAGGGGTTCTGGAACACCAGCTGCACGGTGCGGCGCAGGCGGCGGCGCTCGGGCGCGGGCGTATCGACCGCGTCGATCCCGTCGAGGGTGAGGTCGCCGTCGGAGGGCGACTCGATCAGCGTCACCATGCGGGCGAGGGTCGACTTGCCGCAGCCGGATTCGCCGACCACCGCCAGTGTCCGGCCGGGCTCGATCGAAAACGAGATCCCGCCGACGGCCTGGAGCCGGGCCGGCTGGCGGAACAGCCCGCGGCGGATCTCGTAGGTCTGGCGCAAGGCGTCGGCGACGACGACGGGCGCGCTCATGGTGGCGCTCATGGTGGCGCTCATGGGATCGCCTCCGCGGTGGTGGACGTTCCGGCGCTTGCGCCGACAGGGTGGTCCTGGCGGATGCGGGCGTCCCGGGATGGATCGCCGAGCGGATAGTGGCAGCGCACGAAGCCGTCCTGCCACGGGCGCAGGGCCGGCCGCTCGTCGCGGGAATGCGCGGTGGCGTCAGCGCAGCGCGGCGCGAACAGGCAGCCGCGCGGGCGGTCGTAGAGCCCCGGCACCACGCCCGGGATGGTGGCGAGCCGCCCGCCCTCGCTGCGCTCCGGCAAAGCCGCGAGCAGGGACGCGGTGTAGGGATGCTGGGGGCTCGCGAACAAAGCCTCGGCGGGCTGCTCCTCCATCACCTGGCCGGCATACATCACCATCATCCGGTCGGCGGTCTCGGCGACCACCCCCATGTTGTGGGTGATGAGCACCAGCGCCATGCCGCGCTCGCGCTGGAGCGAGAGCAGCAGGTCGAGGATCTGCGCCTGGATGGTGACGTCGAGGGCGGTCGTCGGCTCGTCGGCGATGAGGAGCTTAGGGTTGCAGGCGATCGCCATGGCGATCATCACCCGCTGGTTCATGCCGCCGGAGAGCTGGTGCGGATAGGACGACAGCCGGCTCTCGGCCGCCGGGATGCCGACCTGCTCCAGGAGTTCGATCGCCCGCCGCTTCGCCGCCCGACGGTCGAGGCCGAGATGCTGGCGCAAGGACTCGGTGATCTGGAAGCCGATCGTGAAACAGGGATTGAGGCTGGTGGTCGGCTCCTGGAAGATCATCGCCACGTCGCGGCCGGTGAGGCGGCGGCGCTCGCGGGCGGGCATCCCGAGGAGGTCGGTCCCCGCGAAGGCGAGGCGGTCGGCGGTGACCCGGCCCGGATAGGCGACGAGGCCCATCAGCGCCATCATGGTCACGCTCTTGCCCGAGCCCGACTCGCCGACGACGCCGAGCACCTCCCCCTCCTCCAGGGTCAGGCTGACGCCGTCGACGGCGCGCAAGGCTCCGCCGGCGGAGGGAAACGCGACGGACAGGTTCTGGATCTCGAGGAGCGGCACGTTGAGGCCTCACCGCTTCAGCTTGGGGTCGAGGGCATCGCGAAGGCCGTCCCCGACGAGGTTGAAGGCGAGCACGGTGACCAGGATGATGAGGCCGGGGAAGGTCACCACCCACCAGGCCCGGAGCACGAATTCCCGGGCATCGGCCAGCATCGTGCCCCATTCCGGCGAGGGCGGCTGGGCGCCGAGCCCCAGGAAACCGAGGGCCGCGGCATCGAGGATCGCCGTCGAGACGCCGAGCGAGGCCTGGACGATCAGGGGTGCGGCGCAGTTCGGCAGCACCTCGCTGAGCATCAGGCGCAACGGCCCGGCGCCGCTGACCCGCGCCGCGGTGACGTAGTCCTTCGATTTTTCCGCGATCACGGCGGCGCGGGCGATGCGGACGTAATGCGGCAGCACCACCACGGCGACCGCCAGCATCGCGTTCATCAGCCCGGGGCCGAGGATCGCCACGATGACGATGGCGAGGAGCAAGGACGGCAGGGTCAGGATGATGTCCATCACCCGCATGATGACGATGCCGGTGGCGCCGCCGATAAAGCCGGCGACGAGCCCCAGCATCGTGCCGACCACGATCGACACCGTCACGACCGCGATGCCGATGGAGAGCGACAGGCGGGCGCCGTGGATCAGGCGCGAGAGGATGTCGCGGCCGA
>NZ_LABZ01000220.1 GCF_001043955.1 Methylobacterium tarhaniae
CGGGCGGCGCGATCCCGTCGACCGGCGCGGCCAGCCGCCCGTTGAGCCAGTGGGCGAGGGCGTGGAAGGCGGGCTCCAAAGCCTCGCCGGCCAGCACCACGGCCCGGCCGTGATGGGCGCGCAGATCCGCCAGGATGTCGTCGGCGAAGCGGCGCTCGGCTTCGGGCAGGGCGGGATCGGCCAGTCCCGCCCCGAACCCGTTGGCGAGCCGGACGAGGAGGGCGCCCGTCGTCGCCGGCGCCATGGCGCGGCGGGCATCGGCCTTGATGCCGGTGAGCGTCGGCAGCCCTTCCGCCACGGAGAGGCGGCCGAACCGGGAGGGATCGCGCCGGCGCTCCATCAGGGCGGCGGAGAGGCGGATCTGGTCCGGCCCCGGCCCGAGGGGGTCGTCCTCGAGGCAGACCACGATCTCGGCCTGCTCCAGCCGCGGCAGGATCCGCACCGGGCGCCCGAAGGCCAGGGCGGCGCCGGCCCGCGCATGCGCGTCGTCGAGGGGCTCGTGGACGTGCCAGGCCGCCTCCGGCATCGCGGCGCGCAAGGCCGCGATCTGGCGCAGCAGCGTCGGCGAGGTGATCCGGCCGGTCAGCAGCCGGAAGCCCGCCCCGCCCCGCGCCCGCGCCTCGGAGAGCGGCCGGGCATAGGCCTTGCCGAAGGCCTCCCAGGAGGCGATGCCGGCGACGCGCTCGCCGACCGCCCGGGACCGGTCGGGATCGTAGAGGTCGAGCACGGCGGCTTCCAGGAACACGTCCGTGGCGCCGCGGCTGCCCGGATGGAGCGGGTTGCCCTCGATCTTGATCGGCCGCCCGTCGACCGCGATGGCGTGGACGCCCCGGGCCCAGCCGGAGAGGGGGAGCGCGGTGGCGTAGCGCGCCGGCACCCCGGGCAGGAGCTGCTCGGGCTGGCGGATGTAGGGCAGGATCTCCTCGTCCGGCCGGGAGCAGCCGCCGGCGGCGAGCGCGATGCCGGCGCCGAGGAGCCGCAGGGCCTCACGGCGGTGGAGGCCCGTCAGCGGTGGCATATCGAGCACTCGCTGAGACGTGCCGGCGACTTCACGTGGTAGGAAGCGGCGAGGCGCGCGCCCTGCCGGTCCTGGTCCTCCGGCGGCGTCCAGGTCATGTCGAACACCGCCTCGCGCGGGCGCAGGTTCGGGGCCGGGTTCCGGTGGCAATCGAGGCACCAGCCCATGGTGAGGGGCGCGACCTGACGCACCAGCTTCATGGTCTGCACCGCGCCGTGGCAGGTCGCGCAGCCGACGCCCTTGGCGACGTGGACCGCGTGGTTGAAGTAGACGTAGCCCGGCAGGGCATGGACCCGGCGCCAGACCAGCGGCCGGCCCTCGGCGAGGCTCGTGCGGACGGGGGCCAGCATCGGTGCGTTGGTCCAGATCTGCGAGTGGCAGCTCATGCAGGTCTCCGTCGGCGGGATGCCCGCGAAGGCGGCCTTCTCGACCGAGCCGTGGCAGTAGCGGCAATCGATCCCGAGCCCGCCGACATGGTGCTCGTGGCTGAACGGCACCGGCTGCTCGCGGGTCACGTCCTGGGTGGTGGCGTAGGGCGAGCGCCACAGGGTGTAGGCGAGCCCGACGCCCAGGACCGGCAGCACGGCGATCGCCGCCAGGGCCAGGCGCGCCAGGGTGTCCGCGCCGGGTCGAAAGATCTGCGCCATGAGGCTCGCGGTCTCGCATCCTCCTCCCGGGCAACCTCGGCCGCCCATCCGGTTTAGATACTCCCCACGAGTAATTCGGTTCCGTCATCCGGAATGCGATGTCGCAGGGCCGTGGCGGCGGGGTCCCGCCCCGGGCGGGTCATGCCCGGCAAGCGGACCAGCCTTGAGCGGACCCGCCGGCTTCCCGCGAAAACCGGCGCGACTCCGCGCCCGAACCGTCCTACGGTCCCGCCCGCACCGGAGGTGAGCGCACCATGATCCAGCTCTATGCCTGGGACACGCCGAACGGCCGCAAGATCAGCGTCGCCCTGGAGGAGATGGGGCTGACCTACCGGGTCGAGCCGGTCGACATCACCAAGGGCCGGCAGTTCGAGCCGGACTTCCTCGCCATCAGCCCGAACAACCGCATCCCGGCGATCGTCGACTCGGAGGGGCCGGACGGGGCGCCGATCTCGGTCTTCGAATCAGGCGCGATCCTGGTCTACCTCGCCGAGAAGACCGGGCTCTTCCTGCCGCCGGGCGGGCGCGGGCGGGTCCAGGCGATGGAGTGGCTGATGTGGCAGATGGGCGGCTTCGGGCCGATGCCGGGCCAGGTGCACCATTTCCTCGGCGTCGACGAGACGAAGCGCGCCTACGGGCTCGAGCGCTACCAGACGGAGACGCGCCGGCTCTACGGCGTGCTCGACAAGCGCCTGGGCGACGGGGAGTTCGTCGCCGGGGCGCTCTCGATCGCGGATTTCGCCATCCTGGGATGGGCCTGGCGCCACGCCCGGCACCGGGTCGATCTCGCCGATTACCCGAACGTGCGGCGCTGGTACGAGGCGCTGATGGCCCGGCCGGCGGTGCAGCGCGGCTTCGCGGTGGCGCTCACCTGATGACGGAGCGACAGGCCATGGCGGACGAGACGGCCTTGCGGGCCCAGCTGGTCGAGCGCTTCTTCCGCTACCTCGCGGTGGCGAGCCAGAGCGACGCCCGCGCCACCACCCTGCCGAGCACGCCGGGCCAGCGCGACCTGGCCGCGCTCCTGGCCGGGGAGCTGCGCGACATGGGCCTGACGGATGTGGTGCTCGACGAGCGCGCGATTCTCACGGCCCGCAAGCCGGGCACCCGGCCCGGCGCCCCGCCGATCGGCTTCGTCGCGCATCTCGACACCGTCGATGTCGGGCTCTCGCCCGAGATCCGCCCGCAGGTCCTGCGCTTCGACGGCCGCGACCTCTGCCTCAACCGGGCCGAGGATATCTGGCTGCGCGTCGCCGAGCATCCGGAGATCGTGCCTTATGCCGGCGAGGACGTGATCGTCGGCGATGGGACCAGCGTGCTCGGGGCCGACAACAAGGCGGCGATCGCCATCCTGATGACGCTGCTCGCCACCCTCGGCCCCGAGGACCCGCACGGCGACATCTGGGTCGCCTTCGTGCCCGACGAGGAGATCGGCCTGCGCGGCGCCAAGGCCCTCGACCTCGCGCGGTTGCCCGTCGATTTCGCCTACACGATCGATGCCTGCGCGGTCGGCGAGGTGGTGATCGAGACCTTCAACGCCGCGAGCGCCGAGATCGTGTTCACGGGTGTGAGCGCCCATCCGATGTCGGCCAAGGGCGTGATGGTGAACCCGCTCCTGATGGCGCACGACTTCGTCAGCCGGTTCGACCGGGCCGAGACGCCCGAGAACACCGAGGGACGCGAGGGCTACATCTGGTTCAACGGCCTCCAGGCCCATTCCGGCGAGGCCCGCCTCCAGGCGATGATCCGCGACTTCGACCGTGACCTTTTCGCCGCCCGCAAGGAGCGCCTGCACGCGGTGACGGCGGAGATCGCCGCGCTCTACCCGACCGGCCGGGTCGAATGCCGGATCGCCGACACCTACGGCAACATCCACGACAGCCTCGGCGACGATCATCGCCCGGTCGATCTCCTGTTCGCGGCGCTCGAGGCGGAGGGGATCACCCCGAACCAGATCCCGATGCGCGGCGGCACCGACGGCGCCGCCCTCTCGGCCCGCGGCCTGCCGACGCCGAACTACTTCACCGGCGCCTGCAATTTCCACTCGCGGTTCGAGTTCCTGCCGGTGCCGGCCTTCGCGGCCTCCTGGCGGGTGACGCGGCGGATTTGTTGGCTGGCGGCGGGGTAGGCCTTCATGTCGTTCCTCATCCCATCTGCCACCTCATCCTGAGGTGTCGGCGATCACTGATCGCACGCGATCAGAGATCGACTGACCTCGAAGGAGGGCTCCGGAAGTCTCGACGTCGACGGGAGCCCTCCTTCGAGGCTCCCTTGTGGTCGCACCTCGGGATGAGGTCGGAGTGTGGGATGAAGGCTGACCGAAGCGCGACGATCCCTCACCGCGCCGCCGGCACGAAGAGCCCCAGGAACAGCGGCCGGGCGTAGAGGTCGGCCGCGTTGTCCGGCGTGACGCCCGGCACCCAGGCCGGCAGCTCGGCGGCGGCGTTCACCATGCTGGAGACGAGCTGGGCGGCGATGCCGGCATCGAGCGGCCGCACCGAGCCGTCGGCCATGCCGTCGACGAGGCAGAAGCCGAAGCGCTCGGTCAGGCGGTTCATGGTGCGCCGCGTCTCGGTGCGCAGGGCCTCCGGCAGGGCGCTGAAGGCGGTGACGCGCAGAAGCGGACCGCCGGGCCCGAGCTGGCTGCGCACCAGGGTGGCCGAGGCGGTGCAGATCCGATCCCAGCCGCATCCGCCGCGGGAAGCCGCCGCGTCCTGCACCGCCCGGATCTGGGCGAAGCTGCGGGCGAAGCAATTGGCGACGAGGTCGTCCTTGTTGTCGTTGTGGTGGTAGAACGAGCCCTTGGTGACCTTGAGGAGGCCCGAGATCTTCTCCACCGAGGCGCCGCGATAGCCCTGCTGGTTGATGAGGATCGTGGCGGCGCGCAGGAAGGCCTCCGGCGACACCTCGCTCTCCTCCGGCGGCGACTGCTCGGGCAGGGGGGCCGGCCGCCACGCGAAGCCCGGCGCGGCCATGCCGTGGGTGAGGAGGTCGGCCATCCGGGCGCCGGCCCGGGCATAGTCCCGCGGCTCGTAGCGGCCGATCCACAGCCGGGTCGAGTGCAGCACCGAGAGCAACAGGTGGGTGCGGGCGTTGCGGTCCTGCCGGTCGAGGCCGTCCTCGTCGAACAGGCCGCGCAGACGGCGGAACAGCGCGTTGTAGGCGGAGAAGACGCTCTCGGCCTGCGGTGCCGGCAGGGCCCGCACGTCGTGGAGCACGGCGATGTCCGGCTCCTCGCCCGCCGCCGTCGCGGCCCGGTGGGCGACCGCGAGGTCGAGGAGCCGGGCGAGCCGCGCCGGCCCGTCGGGCGCCGCCTCGGCCCGGGCGACCAGTCCGTCGAGCACCCCGATCGTGTGCAGGAAGCAGGCCGCCGCCAGGTCCTCCTTGCGGCGATAATAGTAGGTGACGCTGTTCGTCATCAGCCCGACGCTGCGGGCGACGTCGGCGAGCGTCGTGCCCTTCACGCCGGCCTCGTTGATCAGGGCGGCGGCGGCGTGGAGGATCGCGTCGCGCTTCTGGGCGTAGCGCCGGGTCTGGCGCGGCGCCGCGTCGGGAGCGGGCACGGTCTCGGGATCGAGGCTGCGGGGCATGGGGGGATTGAGCACTGTCGCGGCCGCCGTGACAAGCCGGTGATCACGGGCAAGCCCATGATCGCGGACAAGCCGGTGATCACGGGCAAGCCCATGATCGCGGACAAGCCAGGGATCACGGGCCGGTGCGGTAATGCTCCCGGTACCAGGCGACGAAGGCCGGGATGCCGGCCGAGAGCGGTGTCTGCGGCACGTAGCCGACGAGGTCGCGCAGGAGGTCGGTGCTCGCTTCCGTTCGCTCGACGTCGCCGGGCGGCAGGTCGCGCAGGTGGCGCACGGCCCGGGCGCCCAGCGCGTCCTCCAGGGCGTCGAGCATCGCCGCGACGCTCACCGGCCGGCCGCCGCCGATATTGACCATCCGGTAGGGCGCGACCGGGCTCAAGGTGTCGGCCGCCGAGACCGGCCCCGAGCCGGGCGGGGGAGCGTCGATCAGCCGGGCGATGCTCTCGACGAGGTCGTCGATATAGGTGAAGTCCCGCACCGCGCGGCCATGGTCGTAGACCTCGATCGGCTCGCCGGCCAGGATCTTCCGGGTGAACAGGAACAGCGCCATGTCGGGCCGGCCCCACGGCCCGTAGACGGTGAAGAACCGGAACGCCGTCGTCGGGATCGTCCAGAGATGGGCGTAGGAATGCGCCATCGCCTCGCCGGCGAGCTTCGAGGCGGCGTAGATGGTGAGCGGCCAGACCGCCCGGTCGGTCTCGCGGAACGGCACCGTGCGGTTGCCGCCATAGGCCGAGGAGGTCGAGGCGAAGAGCAGGTGGCGCACCGGATGCGCCCGGCAGCCCTCCAGGACCTGGAAGGTCCCCACCATGTTGCCCGACACGTAGGCTTCCGGGTGCTCCAGGCTGTAGCGTACCCCCGCCTGGGCGGCGAGATGCACCACCACCTCGGGGCGCGCCTCGGCCATCAGGGCCATGAAGGCGCCGGGCTCCTCGAGCATGAAGGCGTGGGACGAGAAGCCGGGCAGGGCTCCGAGCTGCGCCAGCCGGGCCTGCTTCAAGGCGACGTCGTAGTAGTCGGTCAGCCCGTCGACTCCCACGACCTCATGGCCGGCCTGCAGCAGGCGGCGGGCGAGGTGGAAGCCGATGAAGCCGGCCGTGCCTGTCACGAGGAAGCGCATGGCGGATCCCTGGCGCGGGCCGAAACGCACCCGCCCGGGGCGGTTACACCGGCGAGGGGCAGGTTGCCAGCCCGACGGGCCTCAGGGCAGGCGCATCTCGGAACGGACGCATTCTCAGAACGTTTGCCGCGGCACCCAGTCCAACCGCCGGCCAGGGTGCCGGATGGCGCGGTAGTTCCTGACCCCGGCGGCGATGTCGTCCGAAAGGCCGGCGAGGGCCGCGAGGGCCTCCGGCATCGCGAGGGCCTCCAGCATCGCGCGGGCCTTGGCCGGCCTCTGCGCCTTCAATGCCTCGCCGGCGGCACCCGGCACCGGCGCCGTGCCGGCGTGATCGCGAAAGACCCCGTTGGCGCCTTGCGAGCCCTGCACGAAGGGGGGAGGCGGGGGCGGCCGTGACCATGCGCCACGCTGGTCCGGTCGCGAACGGGAGCGGCGTCGGACAAGGCGGTCTCGTGGCGGTCTCGCGGCACGGCGGGTCAGGCAAGGATAGGGCGCGTGGACGGCAAGTCGATGACGCCGCCGGACCGGGCCGAGGCCGTCGCGGAGACGTCCGGGCTGTCGAAAACCATGCGTAAATGCTTAGGGGGCTTGCGTTCTGCGCGACGCAACCCCAAATTCACCCGATCACCGCTGCCGCTGCGACGCGTGTGCGTACGGGTCACGGAGGCGGAGGTCCCATGGGCCAGGAATCCGATGTCGAACCCGGCGACGGACACGCCCCCAACGAACCGGCCCGCTGCCCTTCTGGTCGAAGGTGATAGAGGGCCAGCGAGTCAGTACCCGATGAACCAGCTCGTGCGCATGTCGCATATCGTGACCGCAGACGCCGTCGAGGAGCCTTCCCCGAGTCTCCGGGTTCCGTTCGCCCAATCGGGCGCCTTCGTGTGCAAGTTCATCATCGGCGAACCGAACGACCGTGCGGTCTGTTGCGGTGCGCCGGTGCAGGACGGCAAGAGCTGGTGCGCCTTCCACCGCCGGATCGTCTTCGAGCCGACCCGGCCGGGGCGGCTGCGATAGCAGAGCCCGGCCGGGACCGCTACCCCGTCCCGCGCGTTTTTCCCCGCGCTGCTCTCAGGCCGCCCGGCCGTAGATCGGGAAGGCTTCCTGCCGGCCGCGCAGGGGCGAGCGGCTGACCTCGCGCCACTCCCCGCCGGAGGCCCGGGCCGCATGGAGTGCCGCCTGCGACACCAGGGTGGTGATCCCGAACGTCTTGGTCGCCTGTTCGAGCCGGGCCGCGACGTTGACCGCGTCGCCGAGCACGGTGAATTCGAGCCGGTCGTCGTCGCCGACCACGCCGACGAACACCTCGCCGCAATGCACCCCGATGCCGATCCGCACCGGATCCCGGCTCGACGCGGCATTCCACTCGGCCACCAGCCCTTCCAGCCTGTCGGCGAAAGCCAGCGCCTGCGCGGCGGCGTCCCTCCGCGCCTCCGGCACGCCGAACACCACCAGGGCGCCGTCGCCCATGAACTTGTCGATCACGCCCCCGGTCTCCCGGGCGGCCTGGGCGACGCAGCGGCGGAATCCCGTGACCAGGGCCGCGACCGTCTCGGGATCGGCCCTCTCGGCGATCGTCGTGGAGCCGCGCATGTCGACGAAGGCGATGGCCGCGTGCCGGCGCTCGCCGAGCCGTAATCCGCCACCCTGATCCATGCCGCCGCCGCGCTCCAGGAGCGGCGCCAGCTCGGCGGGCAGGAAGCGCGAGAGGGCCGCCCGCCGTGCCGCCTCGCGCAGGGCCAGGACCGCGAGCAGCGCCATGATGCCGACCGATACGACGCTGCCGATCCCCACCATCGCCTCGATCCGGTGGGCGTGCCGCTGGTAGCCCATCAGCAGGTCGTCCTCCTGGGCGCGCATCGCCTCGATGATGCGACGGATCTCGTCCATCTCCGTCTTGCCCTCGCCGGCGCGCACCAGGGCCAGCGCACCCTCGCGGTCGCCGGCGCGGTCGAGGGCGAGGGTGCGGTCGAGCTCGGCGAACTTGCGGGCGATGGCGGGGCGCAGGTCCTTGAGGCGGGCCTCCTGGGCAGTGGAGCCGCGCAGCTCCGCCTCCAGCACCGGCAGCTCCGCGGCGATCCGGGCCTG
>NZ_LABZ01000221.1 GCF_001043955.1 Methylobacterium tarhaniae
TCGATGTCGGCTGCGGCGGCGGCGTTCTGTCGGAGCCGCTCGCCCGCCTCGGCGCCGAAGTGACCGGGCTCGACCCGGCGGTGACGAACGTCAAGATCGCGCAGGCCCATGCCGACGAGGCCGGCGTGCCGGTGCGCTACCGGGCCGAGACGATCGAGAACGTGGTGGCTGGGGCTGAGCGCTTCGACGTGGTCTGCGCCATGGAGGTGGTCGAGCACGTCACCGACATGCCGGCCTTCGTGCGCACGGCCTGCGCGGCGGTGAAGCCCGGCGGCCTGTTCTTCGCCGCCACGATCAACCGCACGATGCGCTCCTTCGCCCTCGCCATCGTGGGGGCGGAATACGTCCTCAATTGGCTGCCGAAGGGAACCCACGACTGGGAGAAGTTCATCACCCCGGACGAGCTGCGCGATGCCGTGGAGGCCGGCGGCCTGTCGGTCACGGACACGACCGGCGTCGTCTTCAATCCGCTCACCGGCCGCTGGAGCGCCGCCCGCGACACGGCGGTGAACTACATGATCGCGGCCGAGAAACCGCGCCCCTGAGGAAGCAACCCCGTGCCGTCTCCCCCTGTTGTCGCGACGACGCGAGGAGACGCTTCATGCTGGAGAAGATTCCGCACGCCGTGGGCGAGGCCCTGTCGGGGCTCCGGGCCGGCATCGAGAAGACAGCCT
>NZ_LABZ01000222.1 GCF_001043955.1 Methylobacterium tarhaniae
GCCGTACTTGACCGCGTTGGTCGCCAGCTCGTGCAGGGCCATCACGAAGGCCAGCGCCAGCCGGGGCGGCAGGCGGATGGGGGGCCCGTCGACCTGAAAGCGGACGCCCGTGCCGGTGCGGAACGGGCGCAGGGCCTCGTCCACGATCTCCGTCAGGGTCGCGCCTTCCCAGCTCTCACGGGTCAGGACGTCGTGGGCGGCCGAGAGCGATTGCAGGCGCGCATTGAAGGCGATGCGTGCCTCGCTCAGCGAGGTGGCGTGGGTCAGGGTCTGGTTGGCGATCGACTGGATCGTCGCCATCGAGTTCTTCACCCGGTGGTTCAATTCCTCGGCGAGCAGCGCCCGATGCTCCTCGCCGCGCTTGCGCTCGGTCACGTCGAGGGCCACGCCGGCCATGCTCAGGGGTTCGCCGTCCGCGTCGTAGAAGGGCTGGCCTCGGATCTGCAGCCAGCGCACCTCGCCGGCCGGGGTGCGGACCCGGTACTCGATGTCGTAGTCGCTCCGGGTCTCGATCGAGTCGCGGACCGCCGCCTGCATCCGGTCGCGATCCTCCGGCAGGATCGCGGCGATCAGGTCGTCGTAGGTCAACGGTTCGCCCGGCTCCCGGCCGACATTGCGCTTGCAGCGGTCCGAGGCCACCAGCCGCATGTCGGCGAGGTCGAGGGTCCAGGAGCCGAGGCGCGAGGCCTTGAGGATGAAGTGCAGGCGCTCCTCGCTCCGCCGCAGGGCGTGCGAGCGCCGCTCGATCTCCCGCTCCAGCGCGTCGCGGTCGCGCTGCAGGCGCACCAGCCGGTCGCGCTCCAGCGTCACGTCGAACTGCGAGGCGAAGAAATAGGTGAGCTGCCCGGCCTCGTCGAAGACCGGCGAGACGAGCAGGCGGTTCCAGAACGCCTCGCCGCTCTTCTTGCGGTTGAGGAGGTCGATCTCGATCGGGACCCTCTGGGCGATCGCCTCGCGGATCCGCGCGACGTCGTCCGGGTCGGTCTCGGGGCCCTGGAGGAAGCGGCAGTTGCGGCCGACGATCTCGTCCCTGGCATAGCCGGTCAGCCGGGTGAAGGCGTCGTTGACGAAGACGATCGGGTTGTCGGGCCGGTGGGGATCGGTGATCACCATGGGCATGCGCGTCGCCCGCACCGCCGCCGCGAACGGGTCCGGGCTCGCCCCGGTCCGGGTCAACTCGGCCGTGATGCGGCTCTCGTCGCGGTGGTCGGTCACGCTCGCGTCGCCTCCTGCGCGATATACTGGACACGTAGTGCCGAAGACCCAGGTCTTGTGACACAAGTCTCGTGACACAAGTCCCGCGTCATCGCCAACGGCCCGGCTGCGCGCAACGCCCGCGGTTGCTGCAAAAGCGCGCATCCCGCGGCCGCCGGCCTCTTGGGCACGATGCATCCGGTCGCGCGGCGCTACGGGCCCGGGACGGATGGAGGCGACGCCCTCACGGATGCGGCTCCGGAAAACCGTGGCGCGCGTGCAGGGCCCGCAGGATCGCGTCCTTGTCGTCGATGAAGCGCACCGCGCCGTGGCGCCCGGTGGCGAAGGCGTCCGGCGCGTCGGCCGCCAGCACCAGGAGAGGCAGCGACTGATTCGCCTCGCCGACGCGATCGATGAGCGCCTGCCGCGGCCGCGGCCAGGGCAGGCGCGTCACGTCGAGGCGCCCGGCCAGGGCGGGGAAGCCCGCGAGCACGCCCTCGATCAGGGCGCAGTGCCAGCAATAGAACCGCCGGTCCGGATAGGCCGGATCGGCGAAGTCCGGTCTCAGCAGGTAGAGGTGATCGCGCGGTACGGCGCTCACGCTTCGGCGCTCAGGCATCCTGGCGCGGCAGCATCCGGTCGAGCAGGGCGTCGCGGCGCACGATCAGGTGCCAGGCGGTGGCCAGCACGTGAAGCGCCACCAGGGCATAGACCGCGTATTGGCCGGCCAGGTGGATCTGGTCGGCGAGATCCTGCACCGCCTTGTTCTTCTCCATGAAGGGCGGGATCGGGAACAGGAAGAAGTATTGCGTCGTGCTGCCCGCGGCGGCCGAGAGCACGAAGCCGCTCGCCGGCATCAGCAGGAACACGAGGTAGAGCAGCCAGTGGTTGATCCGGCCGAGCAGCGCCAGGCCCCGCGGCACGTAGACCTCCGGAGGCGCCGGGTGCCAGGCCCGCCACAGGATGCGGAGGGCGACGATGGCGAAGATCGTGATGCCGACCGACTTGTGCAACTGGAAGTAGAAGCCCTTGGCCGGGCTCGCCGGCAGGCTCGTGGCGATCCAGGCGAGGGGCAGCACCGCCAGCACCAGGGCGGCGGTGAGCCAGTGCAGGGCCTGGGAGACGGCAGTGTAGCGCGGCTGCTCGACGCGGGCGATCTTGGCCGGCGCGCGGGTGGACAGGTCGAGCATCCGGAACGGTCCTCAAGGGGTGATCGCCGTCACCGCGACGGCGAACGCCGCTTGAGGCTAGACAATGCGCGACGCACGGTCACCCTGGAACCGCTCGAATTGTCGGGGATGGGTGCGGCGTCAGATCGCCGCCGCCGGGTCGCCCCCGAGGGGATTGCCCTCGTCCTCGTTGCGGTCGTCCCCGTCCCGGCGCTCGCGCCGCCGCCGGCGGCGCCCGCCCTCGGCGAGGGACTGGGCCAGCGCCCGGAACGGCGCGGTCAGGCGCCGCACGTCCTCGGCGCGCTCCATGAAGCGCTCGCCGTTGCGGATCTCGCGGTCGAGCGCCGCCATGGTGCGGGCCAAGGCCGGGTCGTCGTCGTCCAGCCACACCTCCAGGGTGCGCGCGAAGGCGATCACCACGCCCTGGAGCTTGATGCGGCCGAGCGGCCCCTCGGTGCTGATGCCGGCCGAGGCCAGCATGAAGCGCTGCGAGTTGAGCGCCACCTGGTTGAGGGCGGCGAGCGACAGCGGGTCGCCGCGCAGCGCGAAGGCGATGCGGCGCAGGGCCGGCTTGTAGGGGTCCATCGCGTCGAGGCGGCGCATCAGCACGTCGAACAGGCGCTCGCGGGTCGGCTCGTCGTCGAGGTCGTCGCTCGCGCCCTCCAGAACCTGCTTGTCGATCATGCGCGAGAAGCCGCCGAGCACCGCCCCCTTCGAGGGATAGCAGTCGCGGAACTCCGCCAGGCTCACGCCGGCCTCGCGGGCGATGTCGACGATCTCGATGTCGTTCCAGGGCTGCTCGGCGGCGAGCCGCATCAGCGCCTCGACGATCGCCTCCCGCGGCGGCAGGCGGGTGGCGCCGGACTGCTCGCCGGACGCCGTGTCGTCGGACGCCTTGGGGGTGCGGGCCATGGATGGACGCTCCGATACCGTTGCGGCGGAGGGCGCGTCGCTCGCGCCTCCCCGAGGCGGCCCATCCGCCTCGACCGCCTATCTAGGGATCGTCCCGCCCGCCGGGCAGGGGGCCGCGGCGACGCGCCCGCGCGCCATCGCCGGCGATCCTCAGCCCGCCAGCTCGCCGGCCCGCCGCTTCGCCGCCGCCACGGCGTCCCGCAGCAGGGGCGAGAGGCCGTCCTCGGCCATCAGCACCGCGAGGGCCGCCGCGGTGGTGCCGCCGGGCGACGTCACGTTCCGGCGCAGCGTGGCCGGCGTCTCGGGGCTCTGTCCCAGAAGCTCGCCCGCGCCCGCCACCGTCTGGCGGGCGAGGCGCTGCGCGATCTCGGCCGGCAGCCCGGCGGCGACGCCCGCGGCGGCGAGCGCCTCGGCCAGCAGGAAGACGTAGGCCGGGCCGGACCCCGACACCGCCGTCACGGCGTCGATCAGTTCCTCGCCCTCCAGCCACTCGACGAGGCCGACACCGGAGAGGAGCGCGTGCGCCATGCGGCGCTGGTCCTCGCTGGTCTCGGGCGAGGCCGCCGCGCCGGTCGCGCCCCGGCGGATGCTCGCCGGCAGGTTCGGCATCGCCCGCACCACCGCGCGGGCCCGGGGCAGGCGGTCCTTCAGGTTGGCGATGGTCTTGCCCGCCAGCACCGAGACCACGACGGTGCCGGGCCCGGCGAGGGGCGCCACCGCGGCGGCGGCGGCTTCCAGCCCCTGCGGCTTGATCGCCAGCACCAGGGCCTCGGGCTCGCCCGGGTCGGCCGGGTTGAGGGCGATGCCGTGCGCCGCGCAGAGCGCCGCCATCGCGGGGGCGGGGTCGGGATCGATGACGGCGATGCGGGCGCCCGGCAGCCCGTCGGCGAGCCAGCCCTCCAGCATCGCGCCGCCCATCTTGCCGGCGCCGACCAGGATCAGCGAGGCCGGCAGGTCCGTGGTGGCGCTCACGCCTCGCCCTCGGTCTCGAACAGGACCGCGTCCAGGGCCTCGCGGGCGGTCTTGCCGGCCCAGATCACGAACTGGAAGGCCTGGAAGTAGCGCTCGCAGGCCTCGACCGCGGTCTTCAGCATGGTCTCGCACTGGCCGTGCGTCGGCTCGGCGCCGCCGGTGAGCAGCAGCGCGTGGCGGAACATCACCACGTGCTCGCTGTTCCAGAGGTCGAAATGCCCGACCCAGAGCTGCTCGTTGACGAGGGAGACGAGCCGCAGCACCTCGTTGCGCCGCCGCTCCGGCACCTTCAGGTCGAAGGCGGAGGCGACGTGCAGGGCCTCCACGTCCTCGATCCAGGTGAAGGCGACGTGGTACTCGGCCCAGCGGCCCGCCACCGCCACCGACATCTCGTCGGTCTCGGCACGGTCGAAGATCCAGTCCCGGAGGGAGGCGAGGCGTTCGACGACATCGAGCGGGTGCTCGGCGCGGTTCAGGTCGTCGATGTTGAGCTGGGTCATGGCGATCCAAGTTTGGCTCGTCCGAGCGGGAAACAGCTGCGTCAGCGAACGCGGCGAGTGTCGTCTTCAAGGCAGATCGCGACCCGGGCACGGTCAGGGCGTGCAGGCGATAAGCTTTAAGTGTCGACTTGTCTCCCCTGAGCGGCTGCGAATCAGTGCGTGACCCACTATAGCCCGGGCGAGTCCAGGGACTCAAAGCGGAAAGCCGCGGTGGCGGCGGCGCACCGCCGGCTATCCACCGAAGCTTCCTGTGCACAAGCGGGACGCGTCGGGACGGGGCGTCAGGCCGTCGCGGTGCCGTCGGAGGCGGGCCCTTTCGCCTTGGCGGAGGCAGGCTTCGCCTCGGCCGGCTTCGTATCGGCAGGCTTCGTATCGGCAGGCTTGGCCTCCAGCGCCGCGACGCGGGCCGCGAGCGCGTCGTTCTGGGCGCGCAGGGACGCCACGAGGTCACGCAGCACCTCGACCTCCTCGCGGGTGGCCACGTCCATGTCCCGCAGCATGCGCTCGATCTGCGCCTTGACCATGGTCTCGGCCTCGCGGCGCACGCCCTGGGCCGCGCCGGCGGCGTCGGTCATCAGGCGGGCGAAGTCGTCGAACAGGCGGTTCTGCTGCATGGGAATCCTCCGGGGCTGGTCGGTGGTGCACAGCCCTAATGCATTTCCCGGTCGAATGGGCCCCGGTCCGGGCTCCCCATCGCGCGAAAATGCGGCACCATCACGAAGGCTGGCCGGCGCGGGGCCGACGCAGCGGGACACGATGTCGAGCGCGGCGGACGGGCCTCGGTTGCGCGATGGTGTCGCGCGGCGGACCCAGCAACAGACGGATGCACAATGATGGCTTCAAGCAAAACCCTGTCTCGGGCATAAGGCGGGACCGTGAGCACGACACCGCACATCCTGATCGTCGAGGACGATCGCGAGATCAGCACGCTGGTCGCCCGCTATCTCCGCGGCAACGATTGCCGGGTCTCGATCGCTGGCGACGGCCGCGAGATGGACCGGCTCCTGGCCGATTCCCGGGTCGACCTGATCGTGCTCGACCTGATGCTTCCGGGCGAGGACGGGCTGTCGATCTGCCGGCGCCTGCGTGCCGCCTCCGGCATCCCGATCCTGATGCTCACCGCCAAGAGCGAGGAGATCGACCGGATCGTCGGGCTCGAGATCGGGGCCGACGACTACCTGGCCAAGCCCTTCAACCCGCGCGAATTGCTCGCCCGCATCCGGGCGATCCTGCGCCGCGGTTCCGCTGCGCAGGGCCGCGACGACGAGGGCGTGCGCCGCCACGCCTTCGCGGGCTTCGTGCTCGATGCGGGCCTGCGCCAGCTCCTCAACCCGGAGGGCGCGCAGGTCGCCCTCACCGGGGCGGAGTTCGACCTCCTGCACGCCATGTGCCTGCGGCCGGGCCGGGTGCTCTCCCGCGACCAGCTCCTCGACCTGACGCAAGGGCGCGCCCCCGGGCCGTTCGAGCGCAGCATCGACGTGCTGGTGAGCCGCATCCGCCAGAAGATCGAGCGCGATCCGCGCAACCCGGAGATGATCAAGACCATCCGCTCCGGCGGCTACCTGTTCACGCCGGAGGTGGTCTCGACATGACCGGGCGGGGGCCGCTCACGGGCCGCATCGCCGGGCAGCTCGCCCTGCTGGTGGTCGCCGCGATCGTGGTCACCCACGTGGTCGTGACGGTGGCCTTCCTGCTGCTGCGGCCCGAGCTGCGCCGCTCCGACGAGCGGCCGAGCGCGCTGGCCAACCGCCTCGTCACCGTCGTCCACATGGTGGCGGCGGCCCCGCCGGAGGACCGGGCCGACGTGGTGGCGGCGGCCCGCCACAGCGCCTCTTCCC
>NZ_LABZ01000223.1 GCF_001043955.1 Methylobacterium tarhaniae
TCTCCGGAAGCGGCGTCCCCTCTCCCGCCCGGCTCCGCCGGGCACCCTCCCCCGCAGAGGGGGGAGGGTTCTGCTGGCGCGGCAGCCGTCGCTCTCCCACTGCGCAACCTGCTGTGTCGTGTACCGTGGGCAGGCCAACGCTTCGTCCGCTTGGCTTCTTGTTTTGTCGCAGATTTTTGCCGCAAAACCGGTGGCCAATTTTGCGAAATCTGCTTAGCCGGGATTGCCGGACTGCGTCGGAGGGATGGAGAGCGAGACGGCAACACCGAAAGCCCGCGCCGGACCCGACGAACCCCTCCTCACGGCTCCCCGGCCGGGGCCGCCGGCGCCTCGCTGTCCGGGCGCGGCTCGGCATTGGCCACGGCCTTGGTGGTGAGCAGTGGCTCGAGGCGCCGCGCCAGTTCCTGGCCGAGATGCCGGGTATAGGGGCCGGTGAAGTAGCGGCCGCCGGCGCCGCGGCCCTCGAGGTGGTCGCGGGCCTTCGTCATCGCGTCGACCTCCGGCCGGCACAGGAAGCCGATCACGCCGGCCGCCTCGTACCAGCGCCCGGCCCGGGCATGGGCGAGCGCCGCCGGATTGTTGCCGATCGTCTCGGCGAAGCAGTCGGTCGCCGCCTGTTCGAGGGGGGTGAGCACCGCGCGCCGGTGCTCGGCGCGGGAACCCGGCGCGGCCGCGGCCGGGTGGGCCGCGGCGGCCAGTTCGACCGCCGCCAGGGTGCAGATCGCGCCGTACAGCAGAACTCTCATATCCGGGCCTCGGCCGAATCAACCGCCTCTATCCCGGCAAGCCTCGTGCCGATCATGGGCGGATCTTGGGCAGGATCCCGTCGAGACGCCGAATTTCGCAGGCTGCGTGCCGTCGTCGCGAAGCTGAGCCGAGACGAGGCCGCACGGGCTGCGCCGGCTGGCGAGGCCGTCTATAAGGCGCCCAACACCAAGCGGGCGCCCGCCGGCCCGCGGGAGAGAGGACGCCGTGCCATGTCGCAGGTCGTGGAATCCCGCCGTCTCAGGACCGTGGATCTCGCCAGGCGCAAGGCGGAAGGCCGGAAGATCGTCGCGCTCACCGCCTGCCATGCGCAGATGGCCGGCCTCCTCGACGCCCATTGCGACGTCATCCTGGTCGGCGATTCGCTCGGCATGGTGATGCACGGGATGGACTCGACCCTGCCCGTGACCCTGGACATGATGATCCTCCAGGCGCAGGCGGTGATGCGGGGCACCCGCCGGGCCCTCGTCGTGGTCGACATGCCCTTCGGCTCCTACGAGGCGAGCAGCGAGCAGGCCTTCGCCAGCGCCGCCCGCATCCTGAAGGAGACGGGGGCCGGAGCGGTGAAGCTCGAAGGCGGTGCGCGCTTCGCCGGGACGGTGGCCTTCCTGACCCAGCGCGGCATCCCGGTGATGGGCCATATCGGCCTCACGCCGCAATCGATCCACACGATGGGTGGCTTCCGGGTGCAGGGAAAGGGGCCGGATGGCCAGCGCCTGCTCCTGGAGGATGCCCGTGCGATCAGCGAGGCCGGCGCCTTCGCGATCGTCCTGGAGGGCATCGTCGAGCCGGTGGCCCGTGCCATCGCGGGCGCGCCGGAGGTCACGGCGCCCACGATCGGCATCGGCGCCTCGCCGTTCTGCGACGGCCAGATCCTCGTGCTCGAGGACATGCTCGGCCTGTCCGAACGAACCCCGAAATTCGTCAGGCAGTTCGGATCGCTGCGCGCCCATATCGAAGCGGCGGTGCGCCTCTATGCCGAGGAGGTCCAGGCCGGGCGCTTCCCCGACGACGCGCATACCTATGGCGAGCGATAGGGCTCGCGGCGACCGGCGGCGCGGGCGGCCGCCCCGGGCGGAAGGCGGCTCGGCCGCGGCGCCCGTCCGGTCAGCCGCGGCCTGTTCGCTCAGCCGCGGCCTGTTCGTTCAGCCGCGGCGCTCGGCGTTCCAGCGGCCCTTGCAGGACGTGGAGCCGGAGGTGGTCCAGTTGCCGGTGCCGGTACCCTCGCCGAGGCGTCCGACCACCTGGGCGGCGGCGTCGCCCCGGCTGATCGTCGCCCGCACGGCGCCGGTCGGCTGCACCCGGCCCGACACGGTGAAGTCGCCCCCGCCGGCGTAGCGGGCCTGGCCGTTCTCGATGACGATGCCGTAGCGGTAGGCCCGGTCGCAGGACCCGCTCTCGGTGATGACCTCGACGCTCCAGGTGCCGTCGAAGCGGTTGGGTGCCTTGACGCTGGTTTTGGCGATTGCCGGCGCCGCGGCGCCGGCCAGACAAGCTCCCGCCGCGAGGGCGGACACGATCAGCCTCATGGTCCTCGTTTCCCGGTTCGGTCTGGCGACAAACTCGGCAGGACCGCGTTGGTTGCCGCAGTGCAGCGTTTCCCCGCGTTAACTGGCCGCCCTCACGCCGGGAGCGGATCCGCCGCGAGGGCCGCCGCCCGCCGCAAGTCGTCGACGAAGGCCGCATAGGCCTCTCCCCGTCCGTCGTCGGGCAGGCGCAGCAGGTAGGACGGATGGACGGTGACGAAGCCCCGGTACGGCTTCTCCCCGAAACTCGCCGGCCCGCGGGCGCGGGTGATCGGGACCTGCCGTCCGGAGAGCGCCAGCACGGCGGTGGCGCCGAGCGCCACGACGAGGCGCGGGGCCACGAAGGCGAGCTCGCGGTCGAGCCACCAGCGGTAATGCGCCACCTCGCCGGCGGTGGGCTTCTGGTGGATGCGCCGCTTGCCCCGCGCCTCGAACTTGAAGTGCTTGACCGCATTGGTGAGGTAGGCCCGATCCCGGTCGATGCCCGCCTCGCGCAGGGCCCGCGACAGGAGCTGGCCCGCCGGGCCGACGAAGGGCCGGCCCTGCAGATCCTCCTGGTCGCCCGGCTGCTCGCCCACGAAGGCGATCGCCGCTCCCGGGGGCCCCTCGCCGAGGACGGCCTGCGTCGCCCCCGGCACCAGGGGCGCGGAGGCGCGGATCACCGCGTTCAGCGCGGCGAGGGAATCGGGCTCCTGCGCCGCCATCGCGGCGAGCGCCCGGATCGGCACGCGCTTGACCGGCGCCTCCGGCGCCCGCTCGATCATCTGCCCGACCCGCCGGCCGGCCTCGCGCACCAGGCCGGGGATCGCCGCCGTCTCGGGCATGTTGTGCCAGTACTTCTTCGGCATCTCGGCCCGCATCGCCGCCAGGTTGGTGCGGGCGGGGTTGAAGGTGCTGGAATAATAGTCGGTCCAGCCGGCCTCGAAGCTGTCGTGCTCCGGCACGTCCTCGCGCCGGCCCGGCGGCCCGAAGCACAGGGCGTTGCCGTCCCAGTGCGCCGAGCCGTCCGGGGTCAGGATCGACCAGTCGAAGGACGGAAAGCGCGCGGCGAAGAACGGCGCGGCCTCGGCCAGGATGTGGTGCTCGGGCTCGAACCAGGCCGCGAAGCGCTCGCGCCCGGCCTCCCCGGCCCCGGCGCGGCGGAAGCGCAGGAAGGCGTGCATCTTGTGCAGGTCGCGACCCACCGCCTTGCGCATCAGGGCCAGGCGGTGGACCAGCGGGTCGCTCGCCACCTCGGCCAGGTGCCGCTCGCCTTGCGCCACCCGCCAGATCAGCCGGTGCAGCAGGCCGTAGCGCTCCGGGTCGCGATGCAGGACGACCGGAGGCACGAGAGCCGCCACCGCCCGCGGCAGGGCCAGCGCCGGGCCGGGCTCCCCCACATCGTCCTCGGGGAACAGCGAGGCCGCCTCGCCCGCGATCCAGGTGACGGCCTCGGGCGTCACGCCCGCGGCGACGAGGCGCCGGATCGCGCGGCGAAACCCTTCGAGGTCGGCGCCGGCTCTCAGCCGGATCGTGCGGGCTTGCATCAGAACAGGCTCAGCTGACGCGGCGGCTCGGCGAGGCGCGCGCGCAGGTCGAGCCGGTCGGTGAGCCGCGTCGGCGCGTGATCGGCGGCGACCAGGAACGGCCGGGCGCGCTTGAGGCCGGAGGTCAGGCGGGCGACGTCGTCGAGCCGCAACGTCGCGTGCCGGCGCGCCGCCACGATCTTGTCCACCGCCCGCACGCCGAGCCCCGGCACCCGCAGGAGCATCTCCCGGTCGGCCCGGTTGACGTCGACGGGGAAGCGGTCGCGGTTGCGCAGGGCCCAGGCGAGCTTCGGGTCGACGTCGAGGGCGAGCATGCCGGATTCGGTCGCCCCCGCCACGTCGTCGGGCGAGAAGGCGTAGTACCGCATCAGCCAGTCGGCCTGGTACAGCCGGTGCTCGCGCTGGAGCGGCGGGGATTTGCTGGGCAGGATCGAGGCGGCGTCGGGAATCGGGCTGAAGGCCGAGTAGTAGATCCGCTTCAGGCCGTAATGGTCGTAGAGGCGGGCGCTGGTGCGGATCAGCGATTCGTCGGTGCTGGCGTCGGCGCCGACGATCACCTGCGTCGACTGGCCGGCGGGGGCGAAGCGGCGCTTCTCCTCCTTGGCTTGCAGGATGCGCTCGCCCATCTGGCCCATCGCCGTCTGGATCGCCGCGCCGTCCTTCTCCGGCGCCAGCCGCTCCAGGCTCGCCTCGGTCGGCAGTTCGAGGTTGATCGAGAGCCGGTCGGCATAGAGCCCGGCCTGCTCGATCAGCCAGGGACTCGCCTCGGGGATGGTCTTCAGGTGGATGTAGCCGCGAAAGCCGTGCCGCTGGCGCAAGGTCTTGGCCACCCGGATCAGCTGTTCCATCGTGTGGTCGGGCGAGCGGATGATGCCGGATGAGAGAAAAAGCCCCTCGATGTAGTTGCGCTTGTAGAACTCTACCGTCAGCGTCACGACCTCGTCGACCGAGAACTTGGCCCGGCGGACGTTCGAGGAGCGCCGGTTGACGCAATAGGCGCAGTCGAACAGGCAGTAATTGGTGAGCAGGATCTTCAGGAGCGAGACGCAGCGCCCGTCCGGCGTGTAGGCGTGGCAGATGCCCGCCCCCGTGGTGGAGCCGAGCCCGCCGGCCTCGGCCTTGCGCTTCGGTGCCCCGGACGAGGCGCAGGAGGCATCGTACTTCGCGGCGTCGGCGAGGATGGTGAGCTTCTTCTTCAGGGCGTCGTCCATGCCCGCAAACTGGCGCTTGTTCCTGATTTGTTCAAGGCGGAAGGTGCCGCGCTCCCGTGGTCGAAAGCCGCATCGGGCGGCCCGGGAACTCGGCTCCGGTCATCCCGTTATCTGCCAGATTGGAATTCTTCTCATTCGCAAGGAGACGCCGCATGGCTTCGACCCCGTCCGCGAATTGCCGCAGCTGCCGCTACTACGACGACCACAAGCTGAACGGCGCCACCGCGCAGGGTGAGGAAGGCCTGTGCCGCTTCAACCCGCCGGTGAGCCAGCCGGAGCCGCAGGGGCACGGCCTGTGGCCGGTGGTCTCGGCGCAGGATTGGTGCGGACATTTCTCGCCGGAGATGATGGCGGGCGAGTAACCCGCCGCGTCGGCCCGGAGTTTTCGGAAGGCCGGCCCGCGAGGGCCGGCCTTCCTGCGTTGGCGATCCGACATCGATCGCAGGAGCACCCGTGTGTCTCCGGAGAAGCGCCTGTGGGAGGCGGAACCCCACCACCCCCGACACGTTGCGCAGGCTCCCCCAACGAAGGGTTGTTCAATGCCGGACGATGTCACCGCCCTCTCGCGCCGGAGCCTGATGATGGCCGGCGGCGCTACCCTGGTCGGCCTCGGCGGTGCGGCGGCGCAAGGGGCGGCGGGACAGGGCGTGCCGGGCCCGCAGCGGCCGGTCGATACCGGCAAGGTCGAGAACGGCAAGGTGACGTTCCCGAACTGGCGCGGCCCTTCCGACCGGCCGTCCGCGCCGCCGCCCGCGCCGCTGCCGCCCGGGGAGCGGGTCGGCTTCGCGATCGTGGGGCTCGGCCGGCTGTCGCTGGAGGAGATTCTTCCCGCCTTCGGCGAGTGCCGCAAGGCGAAGCCCGTCGCCCTGATGTCGGGATCGCCCGAGAAGGCCAAGGCGGTGGCGGCGCAACACGGCATCAAGCCGGAGGCGGTCTACGGCTACGATGCGTGGGATGCGCTGGCCCGCAACCCGGAGGTGAAGGCGGTCTACATCGTCACCCCGAACGCGCTCCACCGCGACCAGGTGATCGCCGCGGCGGGGGCGGGCAAGCACGTCCTGTGCGAGAAGCCGATGGCGGTCTCCTCGGGCGAGGCGCGGGCGATGATCGACGCCTGCGCAGCCGCGAAGGTGAAGCTGATGATCGCCTATCGCTGCCAGTACGAGCCCTATAACCGCGAGGTCGTGCGGCTCGTGCGCAGCGCCAAGTATGGCAAGGTCAAGCTGATCGAGGCGACCAACACCCAGACCATGAGCCTGCCCGAGCAGTGGCGGATGAGGTCGGCCTTGGCCGGGGGCGGCGCGCTGCCGGATATCGGGCTCTACTGCCTCAACGGGGTGCGCGCGCTGACGGGCGAGGAGCCGGTCTCCGTCCAGGCGCACGTTCACTCCTCGGACGACCCGCTCTACCGCGAGGTCGAGGAGACGGTGGCTTTCACCCTGCGGTTTCCCTCCGGCGCGCTGGCGCTCTGCTCCACCAGCTACGGCGCGCACGAGACCCGCTCGCTGACCGTCCAGGCCGAGGGTGGGGCGATCCAGCTCCAGAACGCCTTCGCGTATCAGGGCCAGCGCCTGTACTTGAGCCACCGCGAGGGCAAGGCCGAGGCCAGGGAAGAGCGGGTGCTGGGGGAGAAGAACCAGTTCGCCCTCGAGATCGACCACATGGCGACCTGCATCCTGGAGAACCGCACGCCCCGCACCCCGGGCGAGGAGGGCTTGCAGGACCAGATCCTGATGGAGGCGATCTACGAGGCCGCCCGGACCGGCGCCACGGTGGCGCTCAAGGGCCCGGAGCGGATCGTCGCGAAAGGCGACAAGGACCAGGGCGAGACGACCAAGGACGGCAAGGCCCTCGACCGCACCCGCGGCCCCGAGCCGGAGGAGGCCGGCTGAGCGGGGCCGGCCCCCTTACCAGCCGTTGATGCGCGGCCACGTGGCGGTCACGCGGTTCTCGCCGTCGAGGACGTGGTAGCGGTCGTATTGCGCGCCGGTGGCGCAGGCGTGGTTCGGCAGGATGCGGATCTGCGCGCCGATGGGCAATTCCGGCAGGCTGGCGCCCGAGCCCTTCCGCAGGGCGACGATGCCGTGCTCCTGGTTGGCATCGGCCACGATGAGGTCGGGATAGGGCTGGCCGGCTTGGTCGCAGACGAGGCCGTAGCCCTGGTCCACCGCCTGCCGCGCCGTGCCGCGGTCGCGCGACATCGCCATCCAGCCGGCATCGACGATGATCCAGCCCTTCGCCCGCTGGTGGCCGATCACCGTCGCGAGCACCGAGACGGCGATGTCCGCGACCGCGACCGAGCCGACGCCGGCCTGGAAAAGGTCGCCGAGCATGTAGACGCCGGCCCGGACCTCGGTGATCCCGGTGAGGTCGCGGGCGAAGCGCGCGGTCGGGGTCGAGCCGACGCTGACCACCGGGCAGGGCAGGCCCGCGGCGCGGAGAGCCTCCGCCGCCGTCACCGCGGCGACCCGCTCGTTCTCCGCCGCCGCCGCCAGGGCCTCGGGATCGCGCAAGGAGTAGCTGTCGCCGGCATGCAGCATCACGCCGCGCAATTTTGCGCCGCCCGCGACCAGCGTCCGGCCGATCGCCACCAGGGTGTCGGCGTCGCCCGGCGCGACGCCGGAACGGTGGCCGTCGGCATCGACCTCGATCAGCACCGGGATCGCGTCGCCGCTCGCCCGGGCATGGGCCGCCACCGCCTCGGCCTGCTCCAGGCTGTCGAGGATGATCGACAGGTCGGTGCCGCCGGCCCGGATCGCCACGACCCGGGGCAGCTTCGCCGGCGCGATGCCGACGCCGTAGATCATGTCGCGCACGCCGCCCGCGGCGAAATACTCCGCCTCCAGCAGGGTCGAGACGATGGCCGGGCCCTCGGGCGAGGCCATGGCGATGCGGCCGACCTCGAGGGACTTCGCGGTCTTGAGATGGGGCCGCAAGGCCACGCCGAGGCCGGCGAGATGGGTGCGCATCCGCTCGGCATTGGCGCGCAGTCGCGCCTCGTCGAGGAGCAGGCAGGGGGTTTGAAGGGTGTCCAGCGGCTCGGCCATGATCGCGTGCATCCTCCGGTCGCGACGAGTCTGGCAAGCAGGAAGCACGGGATGGGCTCGCTGCGCCATTAACGCTGACTGCCTCCTGCATTAAGGTTGCTCTTCATGCTCGGGCCCGACGACCTTCGCTTCTTCCTCGCCATCGCCGAGGCGCCCTCGCTGGCCGCCGCCTCGCGGGCCCTCGACGTGTCGCCCTCGGCGGTCACGCAGCGCCTGCGTGCCCTGGAGGAGCGGCTGGGCGTGCATCTGGTCGATCGGGCCGGACGCCACCTCGCGCTGACCGACGAGGGCGAGCTGATCGCCGAGCGCGGCCGCCCGGTCCTCGATTCCCTGGCCGAGCTCGACGAGGCCCTGGCCGCCCGGCGCGGGCAAGTGGTGGGGCATCTGCGGATCGTGGCGCCGCTCGGCTTCGGCCGGGCCTATGTCGCCCCGGTCGCGGCCTCGTTCCAGGCGGCGCATCCGGAGGTCGCCATCGACCTCATGCTGTCCGACCGGCTCGGCGGGGTGCCGGAGGGCACCTTCGACCTCGCGATCCATGTCGGCGCGATCACGCGGGCGGCACCGGGCCTGATCGCCCGGCGCCTCGCCCCGAACGACCGGGTGATCTGCGCCGCGCCCGCCTATCTCGCCGCCAAGGGTGAGCCGGCGACGCCGGAGGATCTGGCGACCCAGGCCTGCATCGCCCTGCGCGAGAACGACGAGGACGTGACCCTGTGGCGCTTCCGGCGCGACGGCGCGGAGGTGCGGATCCGGATCGAGCCGCGCCTCGCCAGCAACGACGGCGAGGTGGTGCGCGGCTGGGCGCTCGCCGGGCGCGGCATCATCCTGCGCTCGGAATGGGACGTCGCCGCCGACCTGCGGGCGGGGCGCCTCGTCCGGCTCCTGCCCGACCACGCCCTGCCCGAGGCGCCGGTGATGGCCCTCCTCGGCGCGCCACGCCGCGCCCGCGCCGCCCGCACCGGCCGCTTCCTCGATGCGCTCGCCGCCGCCCTCGACCCGCCTCCCTGGCGGGTGTGATCCGAAATCCGCATTGCGAAAGCGATCCCATGGGGGTCGTCTAGGGCGTCTCTGCAAACTCAGGTGAGCCAGAGCATGGTCATGCCGAGGGTGACCATGGCGAGGTCGTTGGTGGCCCGCTTCTCGTAGCGAGTGGCGATGCGGCGATACTGCTTGAGCCGGTTGATCAGCCGCTCGACCTTGTTGCGCTCCCGATAGGCGGCTTTGTCGAAGTCGGGCTGACGCGGCTGGTCCTTGCGGGTCGGGATCACCGGCTCGACCCGCCGCTGCTTGAGCCGGCGGCGGGCGGGTGGGCTGGAGTAGCCCCGGTCTCCCGCCGCCCGGCGCGGACGCAGGCGGGGGCGGCCACGCCCCGGCCGCCGCACCGCGCCCTTGTCCATCAGCGCGTCCAGCGCAAACTGCTCGTGCCGCTCGCCGGCCGTCAGGACAGCCGCCATCGGCTTGCCCCCGCCCTCGGCCCGCAAGTGCAGCTTGGTCGAGAACCCGCCCTGGCTGCGCCCGAGCGCCTCGCCCGCACCCTCGACCGTCCCCTCACCCCCCGATGGCGCCGGACTGGCGTGCGCCGGCGGCGTGCTGATGGGCGCGCACCACCGTCGCGTCCACGAAGTGCAGGTCCCAGTCGAGGTCGCCGCGGGCATCGGCCTGCGCCTGCAGGCGCTGCAGCACCCGGTCGAACACGCCGGCCTTGCGCCAGCGGTAGAACCGGCTCGAGACAGTCCCGACCGCCCCGTAGCGCGCCGGCAGATCCTCCCACGGCGCGCCCGTGCGCAAGATCCACAGCATGCCGTTGAGGACTTGGCGGTGATCCACCGCAGGACGGCCGGCACGCGGCTTCTGCGGCGGCAGCAGCGGGGCGATCTGCTCCCACTGCGCGTCGGTCAGTTCAAAGCGTCGCATCCCGATCACGTGGGGGCTTGCTCTGCCCGTGTGAACCCCTTTGCAGAGACGCCCTAAAGCGATCGGCCGGATTTTGGACGACCGTCGCATCACGCGAACGCGATCCGGCCGGTCTCGCCAGCGCCGCAGAGTCCGGGTAACCCGGACGGATGCCGCCCCGCCGCCTCGCCCTCCTCCTCGCCCTGCTGGCCTCCTGCCTCACCCTCGCCGCCGCCGAGGCGCAGGTGCCGCGGCCCTCGAAATACGCCGACCTCGTCCGGGCCGAGCTGGTGACCGAGGAGAGCGCCGTCGCGCCGGGCGCCACCCTCACCGCCGGCGTGAAACTGACGATGAAGCCGGGCTGGCACGTCTACTGGCGCAATCCGGGCGATTCCGGCCTGCCGCCGGAGATCGCCTGGACGCTGCCGGCAGGCTTCTCCGCCGGCAGCATCGCCTGGCCGGCGCCGGAGCGGATCCCGGTCGGCGACCTGATGAATTTCGGCTACGAGGGCGAGGTGCTGCTCACGGTGCCGCTCACCGCGCCGGAGAGCCTCGGCTCGGGGCCGGTCCCGCTCAGGGCCAAGGTCTCGTATCTCGTCTGCGAGCGCGAATGCGTGCCGGGCGAGGCCGCCCTGTCGACGAACCTGCCGGTGGCGCCCGCCGGAACCAGCCCGCGGCCGGAGCCCCGCAACGCCGCCCTGTTCGCGCAGGGGCGCGAGCGGCTGCCCGGACCCGCTCCCTGGCCGGTCCGGATGCGGATGGATCACGGGAATCCGGTGCTCGACATCGACGCGCCCGGCCTCCAGGCCCGCGAGGTCGCGTTCTTCCCCTATTCCGAGACCGCCCTGGAGCACGCCGCCGCGCAGGTGGCGACGAGCGACGCGACCGGCCTGCACCTGCGGCTCCAGCGCAGCGGCCAGGCCGCGCCCGACGCACCCGCGCCGGGAGCGGACGGCGTCCTGACCTTCACGGAGGAGACCGGATCGGGCCCGGTCCGCCGCGCCTACGCCCTCGGTACGGCGACGCCCGCCCCGGGCGCCGTCACGGCACAATCGGCGGCCTCCTTGCCGGCGCCGGTCCCCGTCGCCCCCGCTTCCGGGCCGGGTGGGGCCGAGGGCCTGTGGCAGGCGGCGTTCCTCGCCTTCCTGGGCGGGCTCCTGCTCAACCTGATGCCCTGCGTCTTCCCGGTCCTGTCGATCAAGGTCCTGAGCCTGGTGCGCCATTCCGGCGAGAGCCCGGGCCGGGTGCGGCTGCACGGCCTCGCCTACGCGGCCGGGGTGCTGGCGACTTTCTTGAGTCTCGCCGGCCTGCTGATCGCGCTCCGGGCCGGCGGCGCGCAGATCGGCTGGGGCTTCCAGCTGCAATCCCCCCTGGTGGTGGCGGGCCTCGCCTACGGGCTCTTCGCCATGGGCCTGAGCCTGTCGGGGATCTGGCATCTCGGCGGGCGGGCGGCTTCCCTCGGCGACGGCCTGACCCGGCGGGCCGGGCTCGAGGGCTCGTTCTTCACCGGCGTGCTGGCGACGGTGGTCGCCACCCCCTGCACCGCGCCGTTCATGGGCGCGGCGGTCGGCTACGGCCTGACGCAAGGCGCCGCCGTGGCGCTCGCGGTCTTCGCGTCCCTCGGCCTCGGCCTCGCCCTCCCCTTCGCGTTGCTGGCGGCCTGGCCGGCCCTGCTTCGCCGCCTGCCGCGCCCCGGCCCGTGGATGGAGACCCTGAAGGGTCTCCTCGCCTTCCCGCTCTATCTCACCGTGGCGTGGCTGGTCTGGGTGCTGAGCCAGCAGGTCGGCTCCACCGGCCTGATGGCCGGGCTCACCGGCCTGGTGCTGGTGGGGTTCTGCGCCTGGGCGATCGAGCGTGCCCGGATGGCCGGCGCCTTCGCCCGGCGGGTGGGGCCCGTGGCCGCGTTCCTCGGCCTCCTCGGGCTGGCAGGCCTCCTCGCCGTGCTCGACCGGGACCGCGCCGGCCCGGTGACGGTCGCCGCGGCAGAGGGCGTCGAACCGTTCAGCCAGGCCCGGCTCGACGCGCTGCTCGCCGAGCGCCGGCCGGTCTTCGTCAACATGACGGCGGCCTGGTGCATCACCTGCCAGGTCAACGACCGCGCCACCCTGCGGGCGGCCGCGGTGCAGGACGCCTTCAAGGCCCATGACGTGGCGCAGCTCAAGGGCGACTGGACCAACCAGAACCCGGAGATCACCCGGGTGCTCGAGGCCAACGGCCGCTCCGGCGTGCCGCTCTACCTGCTCTATGACGGGCGCGGCGGCGTCACGGTGCTGCCGCAGATCCTGACCGCGGCGACGGTCCGCGACGCGCTCGCGGCGCTCCCCAGCGGCACCGGGCCTCGGGCCGCCCTGCCCTGAAGCCTCCATTCAGGCCAGCCATGCGCCGCCGCACTTGAACCCGAGGCCACATCCCGCCTTATGCTGCAGTGCGGCAATGAGGAAGCGATGCAGCACACGTTTCAAGAGGCGGTCCCCGCCGCGGCGACCGGACGGGCCGTGGCCCTGGCGCTCCTGGCGCTGTCCGCGGCCTCGTTCGGCATCGGCACCACCGAATTCGTCATCATGGGGCTCCTGCCCGAGATGGCGTCGGACCTCGGCGTCGGCATCCCGACGGCGGGCCTGCTCGTGTCGGGCTACGCGCTCAGCGTCACTTTCGGCTCGCCCGTGGTGGCGATCCTGCTGGCGCGCCTCGACCGGCGCCGGGCGCTCCTGGTGCTGGTCGGCCTGTTCATCCTCGGCAACGCGCTCTGCGCCCTCGCGCCCGATTACCGCCTCCTGATGCTCGCCCGCATCGTCACGGCGCTCTGCCACGGGGCCTTCTTCGGCCTCGGCTCGGTGGTCGCCGCCGACCTGGTGCCGCCGCACCGCAAGGCCAGCGCCATCGCGATCATGTTCACCGGGCTCACGCTCGCCAACGTGCTGGGCGTGCCCTTCGGCACGGCACTCGGCCACGCCTTGGGCTGGCGGGCGACGTTCTGGGCCGTGGTCGGCATCGGCTTCGTGGCGGCGGCCGCCCTCGTCGCCTGGCTGCCGCGCCGGCTCCCGCACGAGGCCGGCAGCCTCCTGTCGGAGATGCGGGTCCTTCGCCGCACGCAGGTGGTGCTCGCCATGCTGCTGAGCGTGCTGGCCTCGGCGAGCCTGTTCAGCGTCTTCACCTACGTGGCGCCGCTGCTCGCCGCCACCGCGGGCGCCGGACCCTCGGCGATCACCGGCGTGCTGCTGCTGTTCGGCGTCGGGCTGACGCTGGGCAACGTGCTGGGTGGCCGCCTCGGCGACTGGCGGCTGATGCCGTCGGTGATCGGCCTGGGATTTGCCCTCGCGCTGGTGCTGCTGGCCCTGGTGCCGGCGAGTGCCGCCCTGGTGCCCGCCACGGCCCTGATCGGCCTGTGGGGCGTCCTCGCCTTCGCGCTGGTGGCACCGCTGCAGATACGGGTGCTCACCGCCGCCGACGGCGCCCGCAACCTCGCCTCGACGGTGAACCAGGGCGCCTTCAACCTCGGCAACGCGCTCGGCGCCTGGCTCGGCGGCCTCGCCATCACCGTGGGGGTGCCCTACGGCCACCTGCCGGTGATCGGGGCGGTGCTGGCGCTGGCGGTGGCCGGGGTGGGCGTGATGGCGCACCGGCTGGACCGGTGAGGGCGCGCGATTGGCGCGCCTCGTGGTTGGTTTGGGGGCCTGGAGGTGAGCGGTGGCGAGGCACGGCCCCCCCCGCCATCCGCCGAGCCGGATCCCCTCGGGTCCCTACCGCGCCTCCGCCGCCGCCGGCGGCTCGCGCTCGATGGTCCGGAAACCCTCCAGCTCCGCGAGGTAGCTCCGGGCCCACCAATCGACGTCCTCGCGCGCCATGCGCTCGAACATCGGCTTCCAGCGCTCCACGCGCTCGGCCTTGGGCATGTAGAGCGCGGCGCGGATGGCCTCCGCCACCTCGAACCGGTCGTAGGGGTTGACCAGCAAGGCCTCCGGCAGCTGCCGCGCGGCGCCGGCGAATTTCGACAGCACCAGCACGCCCGGATCGTCGTCGCTCTGGGCGGCGACGTATTCCTTGGCGACGAGGTTCATGCCGTCGCGCATCGGCGTGACGACGCCGACGCGGGCGGCGCGGTAGAGGCCGGCGAGCACGGCCCGCGGATAGGCCTTGGTGACGTACTGGATCGGCGTCCAGGACGGCTCGCCGAGGGACCCGTTGATGTTCCCCAAGACCTCGTTCACGTCGCGGCTGAGCTGCTCGTATTCCGGCACCTCGGTGCGGGACTTCGGGGCGATCTGCAGGAAGACGACGTTGCCGCGCTGGTCGGGGTTGGAGGCGAAGAAGCGCTCCACCGCCTCCATCCGCTCCGGCACGCCCTTCGAGTAGTCGAGCCGGTCGACGCCGATCAGGAGCTTGCGGGTGCGCAGGCCCGCTACCGTGTCGCGCACGGTGCGGTTCATGCCGGCGCGCTCGGCGGCCTGGCGGAACCCGTCGACGTCGATGCCGATCGGGAAGCTGCGGATGCGGGTGCGGCGCCCGTCGACCATCAGCGAGCCGCCGCCCAGCGGGATCGCCCGCAGCTCGTCGACGAGGTTGCGCGACAGGTTGTGCACGTCGCTGTCGGTCTGGAGGCCGATCAGGTCGTAGTCGGAGACCGCGCGCAAGAGCTCGGTCGAGGCCGGCAGGGTGTTGAACACCTCGCCCGAGGGCCATGGGATGTGGTGGAAGTAGCCGATCGGGTTGGAGACGCCCAGGCCCCGCAGCTCGGAGGCGAGCGGGATCAGGTGGTAGTCGTGGACCCAGATCAGGTCGCCCGGCTCGATCAGGCCGGCCAGCGCCTGGGCGAAGATGCGGTTGACCCGCTGGTAGCCGGCGTAATCGGCCCGGGAGAACGCCGCCAGGCCGAGGCGGTAATGCATGATCGGCCAGAGCGCCCGGTTGGCGAAGCCGCTGTAATACTCGCGGTGGTCCTGGGGCGAGAGGTCCATCACCGCGTATTGCACCCGGCCCCGGTCGGCGATCACCGGCTCGGAGGACGGGGTGTCGGTGATCTTGCCGCTCCAGCCGAACCACAGCCCCTTATAGGCCGTGAAGGCCTCCTTGAGGGCGACGGCGAGTCCGCCGGCCGCGACCGCCTTGGATCCCGCATCCGGGACGGCGACGCGATTCGACACGATGATGAGGCGTGACACGGCGGGTATGGACTCCGGCTGCACGGACCTTGTGGGGCGGGAACGTCGCCGCGTCCATCCGCCCCCGACGGAGAAAACGCGCCGGAAGCAAGCGCGATCCGCGCCGATTGGTCAACCCTTTCGGCGAATCCGGCGCCCGCCGCACCAGCACGGGCTGTGCCCGATGCTCCACAGGAATCCCGCTGCGCTTCCTCCTCGAATGAGGCCGGAACCGGGCGCCTTGGCTGCTGTTACCCGCAATATCGTCGCATGTGGTCGGCGCGGTGGCCGGTCCGGCCGGTCCGCCGCGCCACCGAGAACGGAGTTGCCTGATGAGCGCGGGTTACGAGAACGGACAGCACCGAGCGGAGGTCCGGGGGACTCCCGACGAGCGCCCGGCGGATTGGAACGACCTGCGCCACGACGTGCGCCAGCTCGGCGACGTCGCGATGGAGCGCGGCTTCAGCCTGGTCGAGTCGGCCCGCGAGCAGGTCCACGGCTATGTCGACCGGCGCAAGGGCGACGCCGCCCAATCGGTCTCCGACCTTGCCCAGGCCCTGCGCGATTCCGGCGGCAAGCTCGACCAGCAGCCGAACGTGAAGGCCTTCTTCGACAGCGCCGCCGAGGGCCTGGAGCAGCTCTCCGGCTCGATCCGCGAGCGCAGCTTCGAGGACTTCTACAGCGAGATCGAGTCGGTGGCCCGTCGCCGGCCGGCCGCCGTCGCGGTGGCGACCTTCCTCACCGGCTTCCTCGCCGCCCGCTTCATCAAGTCCTCGGCCCATCCCGCGCACGTGCTCGACGGCCGCGACGCCTTCGCCCGCGGACCGGAAGTGGGGGCCGACCGCTCGCGCGGCACCTCGTCCGGCCGGGCCTCCGACACGTTCGGGGGATCGCGCCAGGCGGGGTACCGGGACGTTCCCGGCGCCCATAGCGAGCCCGAGACCGCCCGGCCCGATCCGTACCGCACCGGCGCGTCCGGCCCGCGCTACTCGGCCTGAGAGGAGGACGCCGCGATGGCCGACCCCACTGCCGGCCGCCCGCTCGGCGGCACCGGAACCCCGGGGAGCATCCAGGGGCTCCTGGGCGATGCCCTGCGCGAGACCACCGACCTCGCCCGCAAGGAGATCGCCCTCTTCCGCACCGAGATGTCGAACAACCTGAGGTCGCTGTTCCTCGGGCTCGCCATGATGGTCGGTGCGGCGGTCTTCGCCGTCGTGGCCCTCCTGGTGCTCACCGACGCCCTGGTGAAGTGGCTCGCCACGGTGGTGGGCTCGGAGGCGCTGGCCGCCCTGATCGTCGGGGCGGTGTTCCTGGCGATCGGCATCGGGCTCGCCCTGTGGGGCCGCAGCGCCATGTCCCTGTCCACGCTGACGCCGACCCGCACGACGCGCCAGGTGCGCCAGGATGCGAGGGTCCTGTCCGAGAGGGTGTCGGGATGACCCAGTCGATCAACGAGCTCGAACACGACATCGAGGAGACCCGGGCCCGGCTCGACCGGACCATCGACCAGATCCAGGGCCGGCTCTCCCCGGCCAGCATCGTCGACGAGATGCTCGGCACGGTGCGGCAATCGCCCGCGAGCGGCCTCTATGACGGGGCGCTGGAGGCGGTGCGGCGCAACCCCGTGCCGGTGATGCTGATCGTCGCCGGCTTCGGCTGGCTGATCCACCGCGTCGCCCGGGACGCGCAGCGCCGTCATCACCTCGACGCCACGATGAACGGGGCCGAGGCGGTGCCGGTGCTCAAGACCGGCGCGGCCCGGGTCTACGACCCCGACCGGCCGACCGCCCATCCGGCAGCCGACCGCGTCGCCGACGGCCTGCGGATGTGAGGCGGCGCCGGCCGAGACGCCGGCGCCTTTTTTCCCCGAGAACCTTTCGACCGGCCGCAGGATCCGACGGCACAGCCCCTGCCCTCACGGACCTGCCTTGGGAGTATCCGAGCCATGGCAGAGCACACCATCAACCCGGCCAATCCCGGCGCGCCCTCGGCCCACACCCCCGCCACGGGGCCCGAGCGCAACCTGCACCAGGACCACGACACCGTCCGCCAGAACCTCGATGCCGCGCAGGGTGCGGCGCGCGATGCCGGCGCGACGGTGAAGGATGCCGCCGCCCACGCCTCCGAGCGGGTGAGCGACACCGCCTCCGGCATCGGCGAGCGCATCAGCCAGACCGCCGAGGAGCTGCGCGCCAAGGCGGATGCCGCCGCCGAAAGGCTGAAGCAGGGCGCCAGCGAGGCGGTCGACCGCGCCCATGCCCAGGCCAGCCAGGCCTACGGCGCCGTCGGCGGCCGCAGCTCGGAGGCGCTCGACCGCGCCCGCGACTGGGCCAGCGACCGGATCGAGACCGGCTCCCAGCGCTATGCCGACCTGCGCGACCGCGGCAGCGAGCGCCTCGCGCAGGGGCAGAACGCCGTCGAGCGCTTCGTCAGCGAGAACCCGGTTCTGGTCGGTGTCGTCGGCCTCGCCGCCGGCATGCTGCTCGGCGCGCTTCTGCCGCGCACCCGCCAGGAGGACCGGACCGTCGGCGCCTATGCCGACGAGGTCCGCGACCAGGGCCTGCGCTATGCCCGCGAGGCGACCGAGCGCGGCCGGCAATTCGTCGAGAGCGCCCTCGACCAGGCCCAGGACGCCGCCGTCGCGGCCGCCCACGCGGCCACCGACGAGCTGCGCAAGAACCAGCCCGGGACCCACCAGCCCGGCCAGCCCGGGACCGGCGAGCCGGGCCGGCAGACGCATTGAGCGGGAGGCCCCGAACAGGCCGCCCCGGTCCTCGTCGCTCGACGTCGTCCCGGGGGCTCGCGACGCGAGAACCCGGGATGCCATCGAGGGTGACGTGACCGCTGGGCAAAGCTGGCGGATCGTTCTTCCTGTTTCCAGGATCGGCCGGCCCCGCGGGGCCGGCCTTTTTTCATGCCCGCGCGCCGACTTCCCGTCCGCATCCCGGGACCCGCGGCGCCCCGCGCCGCGTTGTCGGCCATGATCTCCGCCTCTCCCGCTCCCGGCCCCCGCCTCGGCTTCTGCTGCAAGTTCATCCCGGACGAGGAGCCCGGCCGTCACAAGACCCTGAAGGCCGCCAAGGACGCCGCGATGGTGATGAACGTCACCACGGTGACGATCGCCCATCTGCGCCGGCTCGATCCGGCGGCGGCGCGGGAGAAGCTGGTCGCCGTGGTGACCCACAACCTCGCGGCGATGGGGCGCCAGGTCGCCTGGGTGGCGGGCCGTCCCCCGCTGGAGCGGCTCCTGCGCCTCGCGAGCTCGATCCTGCCGGGCTACACCCACCCCGAGGTGCGCGACCTCTACGCCGATCCGGATTTCCGCCGCGCCATCGAGGCGGGACTGGCGGCGGTGGGCGAAGCGGCGCGGGCGGGGGGCGTGCGCCTCAGCATGCATCCGGGCCCGTTCTGCATCCTGGCGAGCCGCAACCCGGCGGCGCTGGAGAACGGCATCGCCGAACTCGACTACCATGCCGAAGTGATGGCGATGATGGGCTACGGCAGCGGCTGGCACCCGCACGGCGCCCACGTCAACATCCATGTCGGCGCCCGCGATCCCGGGGTCGACGCCTTCCGGGAGAACCTGTCGCGCGTCTCGCAAGCGGCCCGCGACCTCGTCACGGTCGAGAACGACGAATCCGCCTTCGGCCTCGACGAGGTCCTGCGCCTCGCCGACGCGGTGCCGGTGGTCCTCGATCTGCACCACCACTGGATCCAGAGTCGCGGCGAGTACATCGAGCCCGACGATCCCCGCATCGCCCGGGTGATCGCGTCCTGGCGCGGGGTGCGGCCCGTCGGCCATGTCAGCGTCTCGCGGGAAGACGTGCTGCCCGGCCACGACCCCGACGCGCTTCCCGATTTCGCGGCGCTCACGGGGGCCGGCCTCAACGGCCGCGACCTCGCGGCGCATTCCGACCTGATGTGGAACCGGGCGCTCAACGACCTCGTCGCCCGCCACCTCGCCTGGTGCGACATCGAGGTCGAGGCCAAGCTGAAGAACCTCGCCTCGACCGGCCTGGCGCTCCATGTCGGCCCCGGCCTTCTCGGCGTCGCCCCGGCCTCGGTGGCGGCGGAGTAGGCGGCGCCCGACGCTGCCGCGAGACGGGATGGTCTCGACGCTCACGCGTGCAGCATGGTCTCGACGCTCACGCGTCATGGCTGTAACGGTGCGGGATGAGATCGGCCGATTGCGACATCCTCGTCGTCCCGGGCTACACCAATTCCGGGCCCGACCACTGGCAGAGCCGCTGGCAGGAGCGGCTCTCCACCGCCCGCCGGGTGACCCAGGAGAGCTGGGACCATCCCGAGCCGGAGGCTTGGCGCGATGCCGTGATCGCGGCGGTGCAGGGCCTGAGCCGGCCGGCGGTGCTGGTCGCCCACAGCCTGGGCGTGGTCTCCTGCGTGCAGGCGGCGCCCTACCTGCCCAAGGGCAGCGTCGCCGGCGCCTTCCTGGTCGCGCTGCCCGATGTCGAGCGGCCGGACATGCCGGCCGTCCTGCGCAGCTTCGCGCCGATCCCGCGGGAGCCCCTGCCCTTCCCGGCGGTCCTGGTGACGAGCCGCACCGATCCCTACACCGCCTATGACCGGGCGGGCGAGTTCGCCGCCGCCTGGGGCGCGGAACTCGTCGATGCCGGCGAGTCCGGCCACCTCAATTCGGAGAGCGGGCACGGGCCCTGGCCCGAGGGGCTGATGCGCTTCGCCGGCTTCCTGCGCACCCTCTAGGACGGGTCCGTGATCTCCTATCTCGACATGGTCGAGCCCGCGACGGCGGCGACCTTCCGCGAGGTCGATTACCTCGCGGCCAATCCGGACCTCCATCTCGCGGTGCGCGAAGGGCGGCTCGCCAGCGGCCGGGCGCATTTCGAGCGTCACGGCCTGCGCCAGGGCCGGCGCCAGAGCCGCCTCCCCGAGGGGCTCGACGCGATGCGGGCCGGGAAGCTCGCGCGGCTGGCGCCGCTGATGCGGGACGACCTTCCCCATCGCCGCGTCGGCGAGAAGTACGATTACCTCAGCGAGGACCTGCGGGCGCTCTCGGGCGCCGAGGACAGCCCGAACGTCTCGCAGAACGCCTATGACGGCCACGTCCAGGAGCTGATCGAGTCCAACCCGGACGGGCTGATCCTCGATTGCGGCGCCGGCCGCCGCGACCGCTACTACGCCAACGTCGTCAACCTCGAGATCGCCGATTACGACACGACCGACGTCCTCGGCATCGGCGAGGTGCTGCCCTTCCGCGATGCCAGCTTCGACGGGGTGATCTCGATCGCGGTGCTGGAGCATGTCCGCGATCCCTTCGCCTGCGCCCGCGAGATCGCCCGGGTGCTCAAGCCCGGCGGCCGGCTGGTCTGCGCGGTGCCGTTCCTGCAGCCGCTGCACGGTTATCCGCACCACTATTACAACATGACCGGCGAGGGCCTGCGCAACCTGTTCTCCGGCCACCTGGCGGTCGACCACCAATACGTCCCGGCCTCGCTCCTGCCGATCTGGAGCCTGACCTGGATCATCCAGTCCTGGGCCGCGGGCCTGCCGCCGGACGTGCGCAAGCGCTTCCTGTCGCGCCGCCTCTCCGACTTCACCGCCGACCCGCTCGCGCTCCTCCAGGAGCCCTACGTGACGCAGTTGAGCGACCAGAAGAACATGGAGCTGGCGAGCGGGACGTACCTGTTCGCGCACAAGGAGTAAGGACCGCGCCTTCCGTGCGCCGCCGCGCGCGTCACCGACGCGGTGGGAACGGGCCGCACCGCAGAGCGAGGAGCGCCGCCCCGCATTCCCGCTCCTCTGCGCGGATATCCGCCCGGGAAGGGTCCTGTCTGGACCGGCGGTTGCCCTGCCCCGATCTCCGATCGATCGCCGATCGTCCAGAGCGCTTCACGATCGCGCTGCAACCGCGAAGCTCTCTAGATCTTTGATTTTGCCGCATTTTCTACGACGAGCCGGTATCCGCTTCGTCGGAGAATGCTCGAGCGGGCATAGCCGGTCTTCATCAAGCCTGCCGGCCCGGATAGCGGGAATCTGCTGCAAATTGCGCCCGCGGGGACTCCGTGTCCCCTGGGTCGTGCAGGTCATGATTCGTTATCCGATCACTATTACCCAATATCAACACCCGCATGTCAGGTTCGTCGCTGGGGCAGATCAGTGATGGATTGACGGAAGCGAGCCATGTGGACCGGCGTGAAGTACATGGCGGCCCTCGCGATCGGCCTGCCTCTCTGGGGCATCCCCAGTGCCGTATCGGTCGAACCGCAGGCGAACCCTGCGGCGCCGTCCCGGAACGATCTGGACACCCTGCTCTGGCCGTCCGTTGACGCGGCGCGGCGGATCGACCAGCGCGGCCGCGCGCTGCGCCCCGCAGATCTCCGCGACCGGGTCGCCGTGGTGGCCTTCGTCACCGCGGAATGCTCGATCGCCTGCGTCACCCGCATCCTCGACCTCGACCGGGTCGCGAAGGCCCTGCCGCAGGCGCTCCGCGACCGCGCGGTGTTCCTCGCGGTCTCGCTCGACGACGCGAAGGGCGGGAATGCGACGCTCCGCGCCTTCGCCGACGGCACCGCCGGAGCGGGCACGCGGCTGCGGTTCCTCGCCGGCGACGCGGCCTGGACCGCGTCGCTCATGGCGCTGCTGCGCTACCCGGCGGCGCGGATGCCGGAGCCGCCGCCGCAGGTCCTGGTCTTCGACCGGCGCGGCGGGATCGCGATGACCTATGGCGGCGACCCGGTCGACCGCCCGCGGCTCGAACGCGACATCCCCCTCCTCGACACCTTCGCGCAGGGGCTCGGCGCAGCCCCCGCGCCCGCCTCCCCGCAGCCTCGCTGACCGCTCCGAAGCGAAAGTCCCCACCGATGACGGCACCGTCCCCCGCCCGGCGCCGCGCATGCCTGCGCGACACCGCCCTCCTCTCCGCCACCATCCTGGCGGCAGGCCTCCTCTCTCCCGCCCAGGCCGCGCAGTTCGGCGTGGTGGTGAACCAGGTCGCCGACCCGGTGCTCGCCGGCGTGGCGCTGCCCGACACTGCGCCGACGATGGGCGTGTTCTCCAGCGTGCAGGCCTGGCCGATGAACGCCATCACCCTCGGCCTTCTGCCGAGCGGCAAGGTCGCGTCCTACGGCACCCCGATCGGCAACCCGGGCAGCCAGGACGGCCGCACCTTCGACATCTGGGACCCGACCAAGGGCCTCGGCGGCGGTCACGTGACGCTCAACGGGGTGACCGGCGTCAACAGCTTCTGCGCCGCTCAGTCCTTCCGGACCGACGGGTCGCTGCTCATCGCCGGCGGCATCTTCGACGACGGCAACGACAAGGGCAGCGTCCTCCTCGACAGGACCGGTACCGGCATTTCCGGCGTCGGCGCCAGGCTCGCGAACGACCGCTACTATGCGTCGATGATCACGCTGCCGAGCGGACAGCAGCTGATCGTGGGCGGCTCCTATCCCTACCAGGGCGGCTGGGCCGACCCGCAGGGCAGCATCGACAAGGGCCTGATGACCGGGATGACCCCGGAGATCTACGACGGCAAGCAGTGGAAGAGCCTGTTCGGCGCCAAGAGCCGCGACGCGTTCGGGCCCGACAACAATCGCTGGTGGTATCCGCGCGCCTGGGTCGCCCCGAACGGCAAGGTGTTCGGCATCAGCTCGGAAAAGATGTGGATCCTCGATCCGTCCGGGAACGGCTCGGTCACCGCGATGAACTTCAAGGAGCCGCAGCGCGACGCGAGTTCCGCCACCGACGCGCCGAATGTCGGGCCGGTCTCGACCGCGGCGATGTACGACACCGGCAAGATCCTCCAGGTCGGCGGCAACAGCTACGACAACGGATCCGGCTTCCTCGCGAGCAGCCGCGCGACGGTGGTCGACATCACCGGCGGAACGCCGGTGGCGACCGACACCGCGCCGATGAATGTCGGCCGCGGCTGGGCCAATGCCACGGTCCTGCCGACCGGCCAGGTCGTCGTCACCGGCGGCAGCAAGTGGAACGACCGCGGCGGCAACGACGTCGTGCTGCAATCGGAGATCTGGGACCCGAAGACCGGCCGCTGGTCCCTCGCGGCCTCGGGCGGCGTCTATCGCGGCTACCATTCCACCGCGATCCTGATGCAGAACGGCGCCCTGCTCCTCGCCGGCGGCGGCGCACCGGGCCCGGTGGACAACCAGAACGCCGAGGTCTTCTACCCGCCCTACCTGTTCGCGACGGTCGACGGCAGGACGGCGCTCGCGCCGCGGCCGCAGATCGTCAGCCTCTCCACCGTGCAGCTCCAGCACGGCCAGTCGATGCAGTTCGAGCTCACCTCCCGGAACGGCCTGTCGCAGGTGGTGCTGGTCGGCCTGAGCGCTGTCACCCACAGCTTCAATTCGGGCCAGCGCCGCTACGCGGCCACCTTCACCCAGTCCGGCAATGCCGTGACGGTGCAGGCGCCGGCCAACGCCAACATCGCGCCTCCCGGCTACTACCAGCTCGTCGCCATCGACCAGAAGGGCGTGCCCTCTCCGGGCGTCATCGTCGCGCTCGGCAACGGCGTCGCGGCTCCGAGCCAAGTCGCGGCTCCGAGCCAAGTCGCGACTCCGAGCCAAGTCGCGGCGCCGGGCGTGGTCACGTCCGCAGGCGGTGGGCAGAACGGGACCGGCACCGGCGGCACGGCCGGCGGCGGGACGGGCGGAGGCAGCGGAGGCACGGCCGGCGGGGAAGGCACCACGGAGACCGGCTCGGCGGTGAGCCTGCAATCGAGCAACTATACGACGAGCTTCCTCACCAACGTCAACGGCACGGCGAAGCTCGTCACCCCGGCCAATGCCGGCGACCGGCAGCAGGCGACCTTCCGGCAGGTGCCGGGCCTGGCCGGCTCGGGCGTGTCGTTCCAGTCGAGCACGGCTCCCGGCCAGTACCTGCGCCACGCCAATTTCCAGATCTGGCAGCAATCCAACGACGGCGGCGACGTCTTCAAGCGCGGGTCGACCTTCCTCCCGCGGGCGGGTCTCGCCGGCACTTGCGGCTGCAACACCGGGCCGTGCACGTCGTACGAATCGCTCGACTGGCCCGGCTACTATCTGCGGCACTCGTATTTCAGCTTCTACATCGCCAAGCCGGATGACAGCGACCTGTTCAAGCAGGATGCCTCGTTCTGCCCCGCCACGGGCCTGACCCCCGCGGCCTCGGTGCTGAAGGCGTCGCATTCGGGCCTCTGCCTGTCGATCGCGGCCGGCGACGCCAGCGACGGCGGTGCCGTGACGCAGCAGGCCTGCAACGGCTCGGCCGAGCAGACCTGGACCGCCACGCCCGGCAACGGCGGCACCGCCTACGTCAACAAGGCGTCCGGCAAGTGCCTCGACATGACGCTCGCCACCAACGCGAACCCGGGAAGCCAGATCTATCAGTGGACCTGCGTCGGCGTGAGGAACCAGGCCTGGACGTTGCGGCCCCAGACCGGCGGCAATGCCCTGGTCTCGGTCTACAATGCGAATCTCTGCGCCGACATCTGGAACGCCTCGGCGCAAGCCGGCGCGACGGCGAATGCCTGGACCTGCCACGGCGGCGCAAACCAGGCCTTCCTGTTCCAGTAAGCCCGCCGCCGGCCGGACAGAGCGAGGGCTGACCAGGGGGAGGACGGACCAGCCGCCCTCCCTGTCCGAGAGCCAGTTCGACGTGAGTCGAAGGTTTTTCCCGTTCTCGACCTCATCCTGAGGTGCTGGCGACCGGAGATCGCGTGCGACCAACGGGAGCCCTCCTTCGAGGTCGGTCGATCATGGATCGTGCGCGAACTCCGATCACCGACACCTCAGGATGAGGTTGTGTGTGGGAAAGAAACATCACCCCCGGCATCAATAATTTCAGTCAAGCAGGATCTGGAAGACTGTTTGATCGATGTATTCAGATCTCAAATCTGCCACGTCATCCCGGGCTCCGCTGCGCGGCTGCGGAGCGACGGTGGAGAGCTTCGGCGCGTCGAGCGTCGATCACGGTCAGGCACCGCCTCGACGATGGAACGGACGCTGATCCTCGGTCCCCATCGACGGTGTCAGCCCTGCTCCCGCGCCCGCCGGCTCTCATAGGCCTTGAGGTGGGTATAGGCGGTGGCGAGGGACGGCCGGGCCCCGTCCGGATCGACCGCCCGCCCGCGGGCCAGGAGGTCGCCGACGATGTGGTCGGCCTCGATCCGGGCGCCCTTCTCGATGTCGCGCAGCATCGAGGCGGTGAAGCGGGATCCTGCCGCCGTGAGGGTGCCGCGGCTGGTCTCCAGGAATTTCTCCCGCGGCGCGTGGCCGGCCCCCGCCGCGATGCCGCGGCACTCCTCCAGCAGGCCGAGCATCAGCTCGCGCCCGCCCGGGGCCGCCACGATGTCGCCGATCGGGGCCCGCATCAGGCAGGTGCCGCAGGCCAGCGTCGCGAGGAAGACCCACTTCTCCCACATCTCGAGCAGGATCTTCTCGCTGAGCCGCGCCGCGAAGCCCGCCCCCTCCATCACCCCGGCGACCCGGGCGATGCGCTGCGAGCGCGTCCCGTCCCGCTCGCCGAAGGTGAGCGCGTGCAGCTCGCTCATCTGCACGATCTCGCCCCCGGCCGAGAGCGTCGCCGCGATGGCGCAGGATCCGCCGAGGATCCGCTCCGCCCCGAACCGCGCGTCGAGGGCGTCGAGATGGGCGAAGCCGTTGAGGATCGGCAGCACCACCGTATCGGGCCCGACCGCCGGGGCGACGTCGTCGAGGGCGCCCGCGAGGTCGTAGGCCTTGCAGCTCAGGAGCACGAGGTCGAAGGGCCCGGGAATCGCGTCCGCCGTCACGGTCTTCGGGGTCTCGACGCGGAAATCCCCGAGCGGGCTCTTCACCGAGAGGCCGGTCTCGCCGAGCCGCGCCGCCCGGGCCGGCCGGACCAGGAAGGTCACGTCGCGGCCCGCCGCCGCGAGCCGGGCCCCGAAATACCCGCCGGTCGCCCCGGCTCCCACCACCAGCACCCGCATGCCGTCTCCTCCCGACCCTTCTGTCCTGCCGGAGCTTCGCATTCCGGGCGGATTCGTCCAAGGTGCCCAGTGGTCGGGACGCAACGAGGATGGCGGCGGGTGCGGGGTTTCGTGGATCGGCTGTTCGGGTCGCAGGACCTCGCCGGGATCTGGGTCCGGCGCGGGCTCTTCGTGCTCGGCGGCGTCGCGGTCGGGGCCGCGGCGGTGCTGATGGCCTTCCTGGCCGATGCGGCGCAGGCGGCGTTCCGGGCCGTGCTCGGGGTCTCGCCGCTGATCGCGTTGGTCCTCACCCCCTTCGGCTTCGGGCTCGCGGCGCTTCTCGCCCGCACGGTCTTCCCGAACTCGCAGGGCAGCGGCATCCCGCAGGTGATCGCCGCCCGCGACATCGAGGACGCCGCCCTGCGGCATCCCCTGGTCTCGCTCCGGGTCGCCGCCGGCAAGATCGTGGTGATGACCCTGGGCCTCGTCTGCGGCGCCTCGACCGGGCGCGAGGGACCGACGGTGCAGGTCGGCGCGGCCCTGATGGCGGCGGCCGGGCGGCTCGCGCCGGAGCGCCAGCGCGGCCTGCTGCTGGCCGGGGGCGCCGCCGGGGTGGCGGCGGCCTTCAACACGCCGCTCGCCGGCATCGTGTTCGGCATCGAGGAACTCAGCCGCTCCTACGAGGCCAAGACCTCGAGCCTGATCCTCGGGGCGATCATCGCGGCGGGCCTGACCTCCCTCGCGCTGGTCGGCAACTACACCTATTTCGGCTCCACCGCCGATACCCTGCCGTTCGGCTGGGCCTGGATCGTGGTGCCGCTCTGCGGCGTCCTCGGCGGGCTGTCCGGCGGATTGTTCAGCCGCATCGTCATCGTGGTCTCGTGCGGCCGCCTGCCCGGCCTCGCCGGGCGGTTCGTCTCGGGCCGGCCGGTGCTGTTCGCGGCGGCCTGCGGCCTCGGCGTCGCCCTGTGCGGGCTCGCCACCGACGGGCACATCTACGGCACCGGCTACGAGCAGGCGAAGGCGCTCCTGCACGGCACCGCCGACACCCATGCCTGGTTCGGCCCGCTGAAGTTCGTCGCCACCACCCTGTCGTCGATCAGCGGCATCCCGGGCGGGCTGTTCGCCCCGTCCCTCGCGGTCGGGGCGGGCCTCGGCGCGGAGATCGCCGGCCTGTTCGCGGGCGCGCCGGTCGGGGCCGTGGTGCTGGTCGGGATGGTGGCCTACCTGACCGGCGTGCTGCAGGCGCCGATCACCTCGTTCGTCATCGTGGCGGAGATGACCGAGAACCACGCCCTGGTGATCCCCCTGATGATCACCGCGCTGATCGCCGACGCGGCCTCGAAGCTGGTCTGCAAGGAGGGGCTCTATCACGCCCTGGCCGAGCCGATCGTCGCGCGCCTCACCGGGCGCCGGCCCCACGAGCCGGAGGTGAGCGGCCCGGCGTGAGGAAGGCCGCGGCGGGATGCGGCCCGAACGCCCGCATCCCGCCGCACGGGATCGCCGTAGGCGGGGGACCCGGATCCGCCGCGCGGCCCGGGAATGAAGCGGGGAGTGTCAGGAAAGCCGGCTCGGCCGAAGCATGCCGGGCGACATCGGCACGATGTCTCCGGAAGGGTTCCGGAGCGTGCCGGCGGTCAGACGGAACGACCGGCAGTGCGATTCCGGCACGGCCAGTCTGGAATCGAGAGGCGCCGCGGGGATCAGAGCGGCGGCAGCCCGACCTCGGCGACGCGGCGGTTATGCTCGAGCCAGAGGCGCAGCATCTCTGCGAACAGGCCCGGCTTGGTCGAGGCCTTGGCGGGCGTGGCGATACGGGTCGAGGCAATCGACGGGGAGGAGGCCATGGGTTCGGCTCCGGAGTGGGAGGTGGGCTGGAACTCTGTGGTTCCTGACCCCGACCATGATCCTGATATTGCAATGCAGCAATCGTCGATCTCGCAGTTGCGATATGCGCTCATCGCATGTGATGGGCGTCATCTTGCCGATCTGCCCGCCAATCATGCGCGATATGCCTGACTGGCGGGCTCCAAGCCGATTTTGGGCTCAAAGTCGGTTTTAGGCTGAAAGTCGGCTTTTAAAGTTCAAAGCCGGTTTTCTCGTCAGACGCTCACCCGTCCAGGGCTGTCCGGTCGACCTCCGTGGTGATCGTGCCGAGGATCCGGGCGCGGGCGTGCTCCAGGGTCTCGCAGGCCTCGGTCAGGGTGCGCAGCGGGGTGCGGCCCCATTCGGTCATCAGCACCACGCCGTCGAGCAGCGGCGCCAAGGCCACGGTGGCGGCCGAGCGGCCGACCGGCGGCAGGTCGACGATCACCACGTCGTAGGCGTCGCACAGGCTGGAGAGCAGCAACTCCATGGCGGGCGAGCCGAGCCAGTGCGGCGAGGGCAGCGCCTCGTGCGCGAGGGGCAGCACGTCGCACCCATCCGTCAGGGCCGTGACGTGGCTGCGCCAGGTCTCGGCCGCGCCGGTCCCGAAGCCGCGCAGCTCCGCGACGATCCCCTCGCCGGCCTCCGCCATGCGCAGCACCGGATCGGCGGCGTCGGCATCGATCACCAGGGCGCGGGCGCCCGAGGCGGCGTAGAGCCGGGCGAGCTCGATCGCCGCGAGCGCCTTGGTGCGTCCGCAGGTGCGCCCCGCTGCGGTCAGGCCGATGGTGCGCAGCGGCGCGGAATGGCCCACGGAGGTGAGGGAGAGCCGGGTCCATTGCAGGCCCTCCGCCAGCCCGGCGCAGAGCCGCGCCTCGTCGGTCAGGCCGCGGCGGCGCGCCAGAGCCGGGCGCGGGCTCGGCGTCGTCGGGATCCAGCCGAGGCAGTCCCGCCCGGTGGCGGCCCGGACCTGGCGCCGGGAGCGGGCGCGCCCGTCGAGCAGCAGGCCCGCGAGCCCGACCGCGACGAACAGGCCGGCCCCCGCCACCGCCCCGGCCGGCATGGTCAGCCGCAGGCCCGGATTGGAGCGGAACAGCGGCCGGGTCGCCGGGGTGATGACCCGGGAATCCGCCACCGGGGCGCTCTGGCGCTGCACCGCCTCGGCCAGCACCACCAGCAGGCTCTCGTAGACCTTGCGCGAGGTCTCGGCGGCGGATTCGAGCTCCTCCAGCGTCCCGGGCTCGTCGTCCGCCGGCGGGCGCGGGACGACCTGGGTGCCGGCGCTCGCCACCGGCCCGTCGGCATCGTCGCGCCGGTTGCGCCGGATGCGGTAATTGTGCGTGGCGCGGAATTCCTGGACGGCGCGGATCGCCGTGTTCATCTGGGTCCGGAACCGGTCGACGCGCTCGTTGAGCCAGTCGGTGGCGAAGCGCGACGCCTCGACGCGAGCCTCCATCTTCTCGCGCAGGAACTGCTCCACCACGGCGTTGACGATGTCGGCCGCCTTCTGCGGGTCGCGGGCCGCGAAGCTGATGTCGAGGGCGTAGGCGAGGCCGGAGCGGCGCACGTCGAGCCGTGCCGCGAAGGTGTCGAGCAGGCGCCGCTCGGCCTCGATGCCGCGGTCGGCCTCGGCCTCGGCGCGCCCGGTCGCGCCCTTGAACGACGCGCGGGCGTTCTCGAACAGGGCGACGAGGCGCTCCTGCGCCCCCGCTGCCCAGGCCGGGAGCCGGAACGTCGATGCGGCGAAGTCGGGGTCGCCGCGCAGGCCGAGCTTGTCGATCACCATCCGGGCGATCTTCTCGGAGCGCAGGATCGCCACCTGGTTGGCGATCTGGCCGGTATCGATGGCGAAGCGGGCGTCGCCGCCGGGCTCGGCGAAGAGCGGCGGCATCTTCGAATCGATCACCAGCTGCGCCCGGGCGGTGTAGACCGGCGTCGCCGCCAGCGCGTAGAGGGCGCCGAGGGCTGCCCCGGCGCCCTCTACGCGCTGGC
>NZ_LABZ01000224.1 GCF_001043955.1 Methylobacterium tarhaniae
CATCCCCAGTGCCGCGGCTGAGGGATGGGGCTATAGCTCAGCTGGGAGAGCGCCTGCATGGCATGCAGGAGGTCAGCGGTTCGATCCCGCTTAGCTCCACCATCCTTTCTCTCGACATGGCAAATTCCCGATACGGGCCGCTTCGGCGGCCTTTTTGCGTTGCGCCGGACTGCCCGGATGCCGGCCCGTATCGCCACGCGACCGCGCGGCACGGGGCCGTCCGGGGCAAGATGGGGCGCAGGATCCCCCCTTCCCACCCGGGGAGATGAAGCCCGCGCGTGACCTTCCGCGGGTCGTCCCAAGCGGGCGCGCCGCCGTGCTCCCGATGCACCGGCCGCCCAGATCTCCGATATCGACGCGCCTCGCCATCGACACGGCGATGGCGAGGCTGTCGCTGTGCCAGCGCCCGGCGTCGGAGGCCCGTTCGGGCTTGGTCGGTGCCTTCGATGTGATTCGGGGCGGCGCATGGCTCCGCTTCCTGGTTGCCGGCATCTGCATGCCGTTGCCTCGACGACCCCCCGCGCGCGCCGGAAGGCGCGCGTCGATCACGCCGGCTCGAAATTTGTTAGTTCTTGTCGTAGCGGCGTCCGGTACATGTGGCCATCATCACTTTCTGAAACGCAGGGAAAGGTTTGCGATTGTGCATGATCGTGCTTCACGTCGCCATTCGTACTCTGCGCAAGATAGAAAAATTGTCTAGCGTTGATCTAACAAATTGTCATCGTGCTTTTGCGTCATCCGCGGCAGCGATACGACGCGACTCGCTTTTGTTAGCTCCTGAATCGACTGAAATTTTATTGCATGTGTGATGTCTATTTTTGTGAGGTAGTTACAGACCGGAAAAACTAATCTTTCAAGTAAACATCCGGTTGTCCCTTTGGGTGGTATGTTCGAACACAAACGATCGATGCCACTCCTCATGTTGCACCGAACCAACAAACTTCAACCGGCGGTCGGAAGCCCGATTGAAGTGCCAGATTACCCTTGGTAATATGGGTTCCGGACGAAGCGTGAGCGGGGGGATGTTTATGTTGACGGAGGCGCAGTGGGCTGTGCTCGCTCCATTGCTCGAAGGCTGCAGGCCTCGCGGCAAGACCCAGCCCCACGATCTCAAGCGAACCGTCGATGCGATCCTCTGGCGGCACTGGCACGATACCAACTGGCGCGCGGTCCCGGCCCATTACGGCCCGTGGTGGATGGCGGCCCAGACCTTCATCCGCTGGTCCCGCCTCGGCGTCTGGGAGCAGCTCCTCCGGCGCCTCGAGCGCTACTTCGAGGAGGCCGGCCTGCCGGTCCCGGGCATCGACCATGACGAGTTCGCCTATGGCGGCGCCCGCAAGAAGGAGCTGCAGGACAGCGAGCTGCAGGTGCGCCAGATCGCCAACATGCTGCTGAGCCTGCAGAAGCAGGCGGCTGTGGCCTGACGCGCCGACGCCTCGACCGGGGGAAGCGGCTCGGCAGCCCCAGCCCTCGCCTCCCCGGCCATATCAGGATCGCCGCCGCATGTTGGTCGCCGTCAACGGCATCCGCCTCTTCGTCGACGTCGAGAATGCCGGGCTCGTTCCCGCGGGCGATGCCATGCGGGAGAAGCCGGCGTTGCTGCTGCTCCATGGCGGTCCCGGCTTCGACCACAGTGCCTTCAAGCCCCTCTTCGCCGGGCTGAGCGACGTGGCGCAGGTGATCTATGTCGATCACCGCGGCAACGGCCGCAGCGAGGATGGCGACCGTTCCGCCTGGACGCTGGCGCAGTGGGGCGACGACGTGAAGGGCCTGTGCGACGCCCTCGGCCTCGTCCGGCCGATCGTGCTCGGGATGTCGTGGGGCGGCTATGTCGCCCAATCCTACGCGACGCGGTACCCGGACCATCCGGGCAAGCTCGTCCTGGTGAGCACGGCCGCCAGGGTGGACTTTCCGGCGATCTTCGAGCGATTCGGACAGCTGGGCGGGCCCGACGTCGCCCGCATCGCCGAGACCTACTGGACGGCCCCGACCGCCGAGAGACGGGCGGAGTACTTCCGGACCTGCGTTCCGTTCTACCGCCGACGACCCGTCGATCCCGCCAGGCTGCGCCGCGTGCTGATGCGCGACGACACCGCGCTCCACTTCAACGGGCCTGGGAACGAGCAGGGGCGCATGGATTTCCGCCCCGCGCTCGGGCGTGTGCGCTGCCCCGTCCTGGTGATGGCGGGCGAACACGATCCGCTGGTCCCGCCATCCGTCAGCGAGGCGCTCGTGGCCGCCCTGCCGCCCGACCGCGTGCGCTTCGAGTGTGTCGCGGATTGCGGCCACGATCTGTTCGGCGACGCGCCGGAGCTGGCCTTCGGCCTCTTGCGCGAGTTCATCGCGACGGCGTGAGGTCCCTACTCCGCCGCCTCCCGCAACTGCGGCGGCTCCTCCCCGTCCTCCGGTGCCTCGTCCTTCGCCTCCGGCCCGTGCGAGCCGCCGGACAGGAAGGTCGAGAGCCTGTCGAGGTAGATGTAGATCACCGGCGTGGTGAACAGCGTCAGCACCTGGCTCACCGCGAGGCCGCCGACCATGGCGTAGCCGAGCGGCTGGCGGATCTCCGAGCCGGTGCCGGTGCCGAACATCAGCGGGATGCCGCCGAGCAAGGCCGCCATCGTGGTCATCAGGATCGGGCGGAAGCGAAGCAACGCCGCCTTGCGGATCGCCTCCTCGGGGCCGATCCCCTCCTGGCGCTCAGCGACGATCGCGAAATCGACCAGCATGATGCCGTTCTTCTTCACGATGCCGATCAGCAGGATGATGCCGATGAGCGCGATCAGGCTGAAATCGTAGCCGAACCACAGGAGCATCGCGAGCGCCCCGACGCCGGCCGAGGGCAGGGTCGAGAGGATGGTCAGCGGGTGGATGTAGCTCTCGTAGAGGATGCCGAGGATCAGGTAGACCACCACCAGCGCGGCGACGATCAGGAGCGGCACCGTCGAGAGCGATTGCTGGAAGGCCTGCGCGGTGCCCTGGAAGCCGGTCGCCAGGGTCGCCGGCACGCCGAGGTCCTTGGCGGCCTTGTCGATCGCCGCGGTGGCCTGGCCGAGCGCCACGTCGGGGCCTAAGTTGAAGCTGATCGTCACCGAGGGGAACTGGCCCTGGTGGCTGATCGAGAGCGGGCGTACCGGCACGGTGCTCCAGGAGGCGAAGGCGGCGAGCGGCACTTGGCCCCCGGTGGCCGGCGACTTCACGTAGATGTTGCGCAAGCTGTCCGGGTTGCCCTGGAGGGCCGGCAGGATCTCCATGACGACGTGGTAGCTGTTGAGCTGGGTGAAGTACTGCGCCACCTGGCGCTGGCCGATCGCGTCGTAGAGCGTGTCGTCGATGGCTTGCGGAGTGATGCCGTAGCGCGAGGCGGCGTCGCGGTTGATCGTCAGGGTCAGGGTGGTGCCGTCGGTCTGCTGGTCGGTGGCGACGTCGCGCAGCTCCGGCAGCGTCTTCAGCTTCTCCAGCAGCCGCGGAGACCAGGTGTTCAGCTCGTCGAGGTTCGGATCCTGCAACGTGTATTCGAACTGGGTGCGCGAGGCACGCCCGCCCGTGCGCACGTCCTGCGAGGCCTGAAGGAAGACCTTGACGCCCTCGAGCCGGGCGAGCTTCGGCCGCAGGCGATCGATGATCTGGAAGGCGTTGGCCTCGCGGTCGTCCCGGGGCCTGAGGGTGATGAACATCCGGCCGGAATTGAGTGCCTGGCCGCTGCCGCCGATCGACATCGCGACGCTGGCCACGTCCGGATCGGCCTGGATCACCGCGCCGACCGCGCGCTGCCGGTCCTCCATGGCGGAGAACGAGATGTCCTGCCCGCCCTCGGTGATGCCGACGATCAGGCCCGTATCCTGCTGCGGGAAGAAGCCCTTGGGGATGATGACGAACAGATAGCCGGTGAGCGCCAGCGTGCCGAGAAAGGTGAGGAACGTCACCACGTGGTGGCGGAGCGCCACGTCGAGGGCCGATTCGTAGGCGTGCAGCATCCCATCGAAGACGCGCTCGCTCCACCGGTAGAGACGCCCATGCGCGTCCGCCTTGTGCTCCTTCAGGAAGCGCGAGGCCATCATCGGGGTCAGCGACAGCGACACGAAGGCCGAGACGCCGATCGTCATCGACAGGACCACGGCGAATTCGCGAAACAGCCGGCCGATGATGCCGCCCATCAGGAGCAGCGGGATCAGCACCGCGATCAGCGAGACCGAGATCGACACGATGGTGAAGCCGATCTCGCCGGCGCCCTTGAGCGCCGCCTGCATCGGCTTCATCCCCTCCTCGACGTAGCGGGCGATGTTCTCCAGCACGACGATCGCGTCGTCGACCACGAAGCCGACCGCGATGGTGAGCGCCATCAGCGACAGGTTGTCGAGGGTGTAGCCCGCCATCCACATCAGCGCGCAGGCGCCGAGCAGCGCCAGCGGCACCGTCACGCTCGGGATGATGGTGGCCCAGAGCGAGCGCAGGAACACGAAGATCACCATCACCACGAGGGCGATGGTGATCAGCAGCGTGAATTGCACGTCCTCGACGGAGGCGCGGATGGTCTGGGTGCGGTCGCTGAGCGTCTGCACCTTGACGCCCGCCGGCAGCGAGGCGGTGATGCGCGGCAGCTCGGCCTTGATCCGGTCCACCGTGTCGATGACGTTGGCGCCGGGCTGCTTGAAGATGACCAGGAACACGCCGCGCTGGCCGTTGGCCCAGGCCGCCTGCTTGGCATCCTCCGGCCCCGCCACCGCCTGGCCGATGTCGCGCACCCGCAACGGCGCGCCGTTGCGGTAGGCGACGATGACGTCGTTCCAGTCCTTGGCGCGCGTGAGCTGGTCGTTGGCATAGACCGTGTAGCTGCGGGTCTGGCCGTCGAAGCTGCCCTTCGGGCTGTTGACCGTGGTGATCGAGAGCTGGGTGCGGATGTCTTCGAGCGACAGGTCCTTGGCGACGAGCTTCGCCGGGTCGATCTGCACCCGCACCGCCGGCTTCTGCTGGCCGCCGATCAGCACTTGGCCGACGCCCGAGACCTGGCTGATGCGCTGCGCCAACTGCACGTCGGCGGCGTCGTCGACCTCGATCAGCGGCAGGGTGTCGGAGGTGACCGAGAGCAGCAGGATCGGCGAATCGGCCGGGTTCACCTTGCGGTAGGTCGGCGGGCTCGGCAGGTTTTTCGGCAATTGCCCGCCGGCGGCATTGATCGCCGCCTGGATGTCGTTCGCCGCCCCGTCGATGTTGCGGGAGAGGTCGAACTGCACGGTGATCGACGAGATGCCGAGCGCACTCGTCGAGGTCATCTGGCTGACGCCCGGCACCTGTGCGAATTGCCGTTCCAGCGGCTGGGCCACCGTCGAGGCCATGGTCTCCGGGCTGCCGCCGGGCAGCTGCGCGGTGACCTGGATCGTCGGGAAATCGACCTGCGGCAGGGGCGCGACGCCGAGCAGCGGATAGGCCACGATCCCGATGAACAGGATCCCGGCCATGATCAGCGAGGTCGCGATCGGAAAGCGGATGAAGTAGCCGGAGATGCCGCCGCGCGCGGCCCCCTCCTGCCCGGTGCCGATCTGCATCTCAGCGCGCCTCGCTCGAGGCCAGGGCGGCGTTGTCCGCCGAGTGGGCCGCGGAGTGGGCCGGGGAATCGGCGGGCTTCGCCTCGGCGACCAGCGCCCCCTCCTGCACCCGCGACTGGCCGCGCCAGACGACGCTCTGGCCGGGCGACAGCCCCTTGGTCACCTGGGTGCGGCCGTCGGTGGAGCGGCCGACGGTGATCGGCTGCATGTGGGCGTGGTTCTGGTCGTCGACCACGAAGGCGTAGAGGCCCTTCGGTCCGTGCTGCACCGCGTCGTCCGGAACCGTGACGGCGTCGGGGATCGTGCCGGTGCGCGTCTTCGTCGAGACCGACGCGCCCGGCCACAGGGCGTGGTCCTTGTTGGCGAAGGAGGCCTTGAGCCGGATCGTCCCGGTGGCGACGTCGACCTGGTTGTTGACGAGGTCGAGGCGCCCCGTGGACAGCCGGGTCATCCCGTCGCTGCTCCAGGCCTCGACCGGCACCGGGCCGGCGGCGAGCGCCCGCATCACCTCGCCCAGCTGGTCCTCGGGCGCGGTATAGACCACGAAGATCGGCTCGACCTGGGTGATGGTGACGATCGCTGTCTGTTGCGCCGCGTTGACGATGTTGCCGACGTCGATCAGCCGGAAGCCGGTGACGCCGTCGATCGGTGCCTGGATCGTCGCGTAGGAGAGTTGCGTCGCCGCGTTGTCGATGGCCGCCTGGTCGCCGGCGATCTGGGCGGTGAGCTGGTTGACCGTGGCGGTCTGGGTGTCGGTCTGCTGGCGCGAGGCGTAGTCGCCGAGCTTGGTGTAGCGCTCCAGGTCGGCCCGGGCGTTCTTCACGTTGGCCTCGTCCTGGGCCTTCTTCGCCTTGGCCTGGTCGAGGGCGGCCTGGTAGGGCCGCGGGTCGATCTGGGCGAGGAGGTCGCCCTTCCTCACCACCTGGCCTTCGCGAAAGCCGATCTTCAGGATCTCGCCGTCGACCCGGGTGCGCACCTGCACGGTGTTGTAGGCCTGCACCGTGCCGAGGCCGCCGAGCACCTTGGGGAGCGGACCCTGCTCGACCCGGGCCAGGGTCACCGGGACAGGAGCCGGGGCGCGGGCGGCGGGCTTGTCCGGATGGGCGTGTTGGCGCTGCCACGCATAGGCCCCGCCGGCGCCGGCCAGGATCGCCAGGGCCAGGATCGCCAGGGCCAGGACCCATCCGCCGCGCCGGCGTCTCGTTGCGTCAGCGCCCTGTACTGATCTCATCGGTCGCACGCTTCCACTCGGGCATCGTCCGACTTTGCGGGATTGGCATCGTCGGGCCATGCGGCAACGTCGAAGACCGGGAGCGGCGCAGGGCGGTCGTGCGACCGGCGCCGCTCCAGTCCGGAGCCGGATCGCGAGGGGATTAGAACGACCGCCGGAGCGGCCGCGCGAGCCGGCATCTGTCGAGCATATGCCAGTCGACTGTTTCTAGCGTGTGCGAGATCCGTGCGGCGCGTCCGCGCGGTGAACAAGTCTGGTCTTTCCTGGGTGCAGGGAACCGCGGCATCTCCCGACGGAGGAGGGCCGGCCCGAAGGCCGGCCCCGTTCCTCACGCCCGCGCCATGGCGTCGGCCTTGCCGATCAGCGCCTCGGCCATGCGGATCGACGCGATGTCGATGAGCCGCCCGTCCAGCGAGACGGCGCCGCGGCCCGCCTTGGCTGCCTCCTCCATCGCGGCGAGGATGCGGCGCGCCTTGGTCACCTCGGCCTCGCTCGGGGTGAAGACCTCGTTGGCGAGGTCGATCTGCGAGGGGTGGATCGCCCATTTCCCCTCGAAGCCGAGGGCCGCGCAGCGCCGCGCCGCCGAGCGGTAGCCGTCCGGATCGGAGAAGTCGCCGAACGGCCCGTCGATCGGCCGCAGGCCATAGGCGCGGCAGGCCACCAGCATCCGGTTCTGGGCGAACAGCCAGGGATCCTGCCAATGGGTCTGGCGGCCCCCCTCCTCGTCCTTGTCGGTGAGCACCGAGTAATCCGGGTTCACGCCGCCGATCACGGTCGAGCGGGCGCGCAGCGAGGCGGCGTAGTCGGCGACGCCGAAGGACATCGCCTCCAGGCGCTTCGAGGACTGGGCGATCGCCTCGACATTGGCCATGCCGAGGGCGGTCTCGATCAGCACCTCGAAGCCGATCTTCTTCTCGCGGCGCTTGGCCTGCTCGATCTGCGTCACCAGCACGTCGATGGCGTAGACGTCGGCTGGCACGCCGACCTTCGGGATCAGGATCATGTCGAGGCGCGGGCAGGCCTCGACGATGTCGACCACGTCACGGTACATGTAGTGGGTGTCGAGGCCGTTGATGCGGATCATCATCGTCTTCGTGCCCCAGTCGATGTCGTTGAGGGCCTGGACGATGTTCTTGCGCGCCTGCTCCTTGTCGTCGGGGGCGACCGCATCCTCGAGATCGAGGAAGATCACGTCGGCGGTGGATTTCGCCGACTTCTCCATGAAGGTCGGGTTCGAGCCCGGCACCGCCAGTTCGGAGCGGTGCAGGCGGGGCGTGGCTTGCTGGACGAGGGTAAAGCTCATCGGGGTTCCTCCTTGGAAGTAGTTTGACGTTCCGTCGAGCACGGACGCAACGTGGCGGAAGGTGGGGGGGCGTGGGGATGTGCGGGGG
>NZ_LABZ01000225.1 GCF_001043955.1 Methylobacterium tarhaniae
CGTCCTTCGTCCGCCAGGATCTTGGCGAGCACGCCCTCGTCGACCGCCTCGACCTCCATGGTCGCCTTGTCGGTCTCGATCTCGGCCAGGATGTCGCCGGCCTTGACCGGGTCGCCCTCCTTCTTGAGCCACTTCGCGAGCTTGCCCTGCTCCATCGTCGGCGAGAGGGCGGGCATCAGGATGTCGGTCGCCATGGATTACTCTGTCGATCCGGGAGAGGGGCGCGCCGGGTCGGGCGCCGGCCGAAGGGCGGGGGCAGCCATCCGCGCCGTGGCGGACGGCCCGGGCGCTAGAGCAGGATGTCGGTCCAGAGCTCGGACGGATCCGGCTCGGGATCGCTGGTGGCGAAGTCCGCCGACTCGTTCACGATCTCCCGCACCTTGGCGTCGACCGCCTTGATCTCGTCCTCCGGCACCTTGTGGGCCCCGAGCAGGCGCTTGCGGACCTGCTCGATCGGGTCCGATTCCTCGCGCATGCGGGCGACCTCGTCCTTGGTCCGGTACTTGGCCGGATCGGACATCGAGTGGCCGCGGTAGCGGTAGGTCTGCATCTCGAGGATGTAGGGGCCCTCGCCGTCGCGGGCATGGGCGATGGCGCGGGTGGCCGCCTCGCGCACGGCGCGCACGTCCATGCCGTCGACCTGCTCGCCCGGGATGCCGAAGGAGACGCCGCGCTTCGAGAAGTCGGTCTGGGCCGAGGCCCGCGAGACCGAGGTGCCCATGGCGTAGCGGTTGTTCTCGATCACGTAGACCACGGGCAGCTTCCACAGCTGCGCCATGTTGAAGCTCTCGTAGACCTGGCCCTGGTTGGCCGCGCCGTCGCCCATGTAGGTGAGGCTCACGGCCCCGTCGCCGCGGTACTTGTTGGCGAAGCCGATGCCGGTGCCGAGCGAGACCTGCGCCCCGACGATGCCGTGACCGCCATAGAAGTTCTTCTCGCGGGAGAACATGTGCATCGAGCCGCCCTTGCCGCGGGAATAGCCCCCCTTGCGGCCGGTCAGCTCGGCCATCACGCCCTTCGGCTCCATGCCGCAGGCCAGCATGTGGCCGTGGTCGCGGTAGCCGGTGATGACCTGGTCGCCGTCCTTCGAGGCCATCTGGACCCCGATCACCACGGCCTCCTGGCCGATATAGAGGTGGCAGAAGCCGCCGATCAGGCCCATCCCGTAGAGCTGGCCGGCCTTC
>NZ_LABZ01000226.1 GCF_001043955.1 Methylobacterium tarhaniae
GGGCCGGGCGCACTCGGGCCGGGCGCACTCGGGCCGGGACCTTGCGGGCGGGGAGCTTGTTGCGCGAGGGCCGCCGGGGCGAGGCCGACGCAGGCGAGGAGCGGCAGCAGGCCGGCGGCGAGCAGGCGGGCGGGTCGCGGCATCGGGCTCTCCGAAGACAGGCGCCGGACCTTGGCAGAGGTGAGGCCGGACTTCCAGGCTCGCTCCGGCCCCCGCGGCCGATCGAACCGCCTCCGTGACGAAGCGGAGCCCGGATCGACGCGAGCCCCGAGGGAAATCGATCACTCCGGGCCGGCATCGGATTGCACCGCGATCGGGCGCTGCTTAGGCTCCGCCCGCGCGGGGAATCGCTGCGAGGCCGGACATGTCGCTCATCACACAGGTCGGTCGCGTCGCCGTCGGCCTGACTGGTCTTCTGGCATGGCTCCCCGGCGCTCAAGCCCAGCAGCCCCCGAACCCGGCGCCCCGCCGCGCCGCCCTGGTGCAAGCGGCCGCCAAGCCGAAGAGCTTCGTGCGCCCGGCCCTCGCCAGCGAGGCGGTGCGGCTCGAGGCGCGGGTGAAGGAGGAGGGCGGCGCAGCCGGCAAGTCCGCCGCGCAGTGGCGCCGCGAGGCCGACGCCCTCAAGGCCAAGGACGAGACCGACGGGGCGCTCGCCGCCTCTCGCCGCGCCGCCCTCGCCGAGCCGGCGGATTGGCGCAACTGGTACGCCCTGGCGGAGATTGCGGGGGATGCCGAGAACGACGATTACGACGCCAACCGGAAGCTGAAGGCGGAAGCCCGGGCCGGTGCCTACCTGGCCTACCAGCGGGCGAACGTCCCCGCCGACGAGGCGCGGGCGCTGGCGCTCCTCGGCGCGGTCCTGGCCAAGCAGGAGAGCTGGCGCCCGGCGCTCGAAGCCTACGCGGCGAGCCTCTCGCTCGCGGGCGACGCGGAGGTCGCCAAGACCTACGAGGCCTTGCGGGATGCGCACGGCTTCCGGGTGCTCGACTACAAGGTCGATTCGGACGCCGCCGCCCCGCGGGCCTGCTTCACCCTCTCGGAGACGATCGATCCGAAGGCGGATGTCGCGCCCTTCGTCGCCGTCTCGGGCGCCGCCGACACCGCCGTGACCGCGCAGGGCCAGCAGGTCTGCGTCGACGGCCTGCGCCACGGCGAGCGCTACGGCGTGGTCCTGCGCCAGGGCCTGCCCTCCAGCGTCGGGGAGTCCCTCCGCAAGGCGGCCGATTACGAGATCTACGTCCGCGACCGCAGCCCGCAGGCGCGCTTCACCGGGCGCAACTACGTCCTGCCCCGCATCGGCCAGGCCGGCGTGCCGCTGGTCTCGGTCAACGCGCCGAAGATCGACGTCGAGGTGGTGCGCATCGGCGACCGCGGGTTGCTGCCCGCCCTGCGCAGCGACGAGTTCCTGTCGCAGCTCTCCGGCTCGGGCCTGCGCACCATCGCCCGCGAGCGCGGCGTGCCGGTCTGGAAGGGAAAGCTCGACACCGCGCCGGCCGAGATCAACCGCGAGGCGGTGACCGCCTTCCCGGTGCTCCAGGCGGTCGGCAAGATCGAGCCCGGACTCTACGTGATGACGGCACGGCCGAGCGGCACCGCCTCGCTCGCCGACGAGGAAGGCGGCTACGAGAGCGAGGCGACGCAGTGGTTCGTGGTCTCCGACCTCGGGCTCACCGCCTTCAAGGGCAGGGACGGGATCCACGTGCTCGCCCGCTCCCTCGCCTCGGCGAGCGTGCTGAAGGGGGCGGAGATCCGGCTCGTCGCCCGCAACAACGAGGTGCTGGCGACCCGCACCACCGACGGGCAGGGCCACGCCGCCTTCGATCCGGGGCTCGCCCGCGGCGAGGGCGGGGCGGCGCCGAGCCTCGTCGTGGCCCGGCTCGGCGACGATTACGGCTTCCTCGACCTGAGTTTAAGCGCCTTCGACCTCGCCGATCGCGGCGTGAAGGGCCGCCCGGCGCCCGGTGCGGCGGAGGCCTACCTGTTTCCCGAGCGCGGGGTCTACCGCTCCGGCGAGACGGTGCAGCTGACCGCGCTCCTGCGCGACGCCAGAGGCGCGGCGATCCCGACCCTGCCCCTGACCCTGGTGGCGAAGCGCCCGGACGGGGTCGAGTATCGCCGGGCGCAGGTGGCCGATGCGGGCTTGGGCGGCCGCGCCTTCTCCCTGCCGCTGCTCCCCGGAGCCCAGGCCGGGACCTGGCGGGTCGCCGCCTATACCGACCCGAAGGCGCCGCCGGTCGGCGAGGCGACGTTCCTCGTCGAGGATTACGTGCCCGAGCGCATCGAGGTCACCCTGACGCCCGCCGAGGCCGCCTTGAAACCGGGCGAGCCGGCGACCGTCGCGGTGGCGGCGCGCTACCTCTACGGCGCGCCGGGCGCAGGCTTGAGCGTCGGCGGCTCGGTGGCGGTGCAGCCGGCCGCCCGCAGCGGCATCAGGAACTTCGAGGACTTCTCCACCGGCCTCGACGACGAGCGCGTCATGCCGGTGACGGCGGAGCTGGACGCCCCGGTCACCACCGACGCCCAGGGGCGCGCCACCGTGAAGGCGCCGGTGCCGGCGACGGGCGGGCCGCGGCCGTTCGAGGCCAGGGTCTCGCTCCAGGTCGGCGAGCCCGGCGGCCGGGCGGTGCAGCGCAGCCTGACCCTGCCGATCCTGCCCGCCGGCCCGGTGATCGGAATCCGGAAGACCTTCGGCGAGCTGCGCGAGGGCGCGACGGCGAGCTTCGAGGTGGCCGCCGCGCGGCCCGACGGCACGCGGCTGTCGGGTGAGGCGACCTGGACCCTGCTGCGGGTCGACCGGCGCTACCAATGGTACCGGGCCGACGGGCGCTGGTCCTACGAGCCGGTCAAGACCACCGCCAAGGTCGCCAACGGCCGCGTCGCCCTGGAGGCCGGCGCGCCGGCGCGTGTGGCGATGCCGGTCGATCTCGGCCAGTATCGCCTGGAGGTGCGCGGCCCCGGCTTCGAGGCGGCGAGCCTGTCGTTCAGCGTCGGCTGGAGCGGGTCCGAGACCGCCGACGCGCCCGACCTCCTCGACCTCACCCTCGATCGCGACGCCTATGCCTCGGGCGACACGCTGAGGGCGCGGGTGCGCCCGCGATTCGCCGGCACCGCCACCGTCGCGGTGGTGAGCGACACGGTGCACGAGATCCGCACCCTCGACCTGCCGGCCTCCGGCGCCACCGTCGAGATCCCGGTGAAGCCGGATTGGGGCGCGGGCGCCTACCTCGTCGCCACCGCCTACCGGCCCCTCGACCAGGCGGCCAAGCGCCTGCCCGGCCGGGCGATGGGGCTGGCCTGGTTCGGGATCGACCGCGACGCCCGCAGCCTCGGCGTCACCGTGGAGGCCCCGGCGAAGGTCCGCCCCCGGGGCGACCTGCGCCTGCCGATCCGCCTCGCCGGCCTGAAAGCCGGCGAGGAGGCCCGGGTGACCGTGGCGGCGGTGGATGTCGGCATCCTCAACCTCACCCGCTACGCCAATCCGGACCCGTTCGGGTTCTTCTTCGGCCAGAAGGCGCTCTCGACCGAGATCCGCGACCTCTACGGCTACCTGATCGACGGCATGCAGGGCACGCTCGGCGCCATCCGCTCGGGCGGCGATGCCGGCGGGGCCGAGCTGGAGGGCGCACCGCCCACCCAGGAACCCCTCGCCCGCTATTCGGGTGTCGTCACGGTCGGGCCGGACGGCCGGGCCGAGGTGAGCTTTCCCCTCCCCGCCTTCAACGGCACCGCCCGGGTGATGGTGACGGCCTGGAGCGCGGCGCGGGTCGGGGCGGCCTCGGCCGACGTGGTGATCCGCGACCCCGTGGTGGCGAGCGGCACCCTGCCCCGCTTCCTCGATGTCGGCGACCGCTCGCGCCTGCACGTCGCCCTCGACAACGTCGAGGGACAGGCCGGCGACTACGCGGTCGATGTCGACCTCGCCGGGCCGGTGGTGGTGCCGGCCGGCGCCCTCAGCCGCAGCTTGCGCCTGGAGCCGGGCGGGCGCGGCGCGGTCGAGATCCCGCTCACCGCCGCCGGTCCGGGCCTCGCCCGCATCGACCTGCGGCTGACCGGCCCGGGGCTCGCCGAGCCCGCGGGCCAGAGCTTCGCCCTGCGCGTCCAGCCCGGCACCGGGGCGCTGCTGCGCCGCGAGGTCCGCAGGATCGAGCCCGGAGCGAGCCTGACCCTGTCGGGCGACCTCCTGGCCGAGGTGATCCCGGGCACCGGCTCGGTCACCCTGGCGGCGTCCCCGTTCGGGGGGATCGACGTGCCGGCCCTGCTCCAGACCCTCGACCGCTACCCGTATGGTTGCACCGAGCAGGTGGTGAGCCGGGCGCTGCCGCTCCTCTCGGTCAACCGCCTGGCGGCGCTCGCCCAGCTCGGCCTCGACGGCACCGCCGACGAGCGGGTGAAGGGGGCCATCGAAAGGGTGCTGTCGCGCCAGGATGCGAGCGGCGCCTTCGGGCTGTGGTCGGCGGGCCAGGCCGAGGACCTGTGGCTCACCGCCTACGCCGCCGACTTCCTGACCCGGGCGCGCGAGCGCGGCTTCGCCGTGCCGCCGACGGCGCTCACCCTCGCCCTCGACCGGCTGCGCAACAGCGTGGCGAATGCCAACGAGGTCACCGATGGCGGCCTCGACCTCGCCTATGCGGCCTACGTCCTCGCCCGCAACGGCCGGCCGGTGATGGGCGACCTGCGCTACCTCGCCGACACCAAGCTCGCCTCGTTCTCGACGCCCCTCGCCCGCGGCCAGATCGCCGCGGCGCTCGCGCTCCTCGGCGACCGGGCCCGGGCCCGCACCGCCTTCGAGGCCGCGGTGGCGGCGCTCCGGGCCGAGCGCGATACCGGCGCCTACCGGGCCGATTACGGCTCGCGCCTGCGCGACGGCGCCGGGCTGATCGCGCTCGCCGCCGAGACCGGGGTGGCGCGGGAAGCCCTCGGCTCCCTCGGCACCGTGGTGGGCGAGGAGCGCGAGTCGGGGCGCCCGACCAGCACCCAGGAACAGGCCTGGATGGTGCTGGCGGCGGCCGAGCTCGCCAAGGACGCCGGCAAGGACGCCCCGACCCTCGCCCTCGACGGCGCGCCGGTCTCGGGCGCCCTCTACCGGACTTATCCGGGCGCCGCCCTGGAGGCGAAGCCGGCGACGGTGACCAATCGCGGCACGGCCCCGGTGCAGCTCGCCCTCGGCATTTCCGGCAATCCGGCGGTGCCCGAGCCCGCCGAGGCGAAGGGCTACACGATCGAGCGCAGCTATCACCGCCTCGACGGCAGCCCGGCCGACCTTGCCTCCTTGCGCCAGAACGACCGCCTGGTGGTGGTGCTGAAGGTGACCGAGGCCAAGGCCAGCGCCGGCCGCCTGCTTCTCGTCGACCGCCTGCCGGCGGGCCTCGAGATCGACAACCCGAAGCTCCTCGATGCGGAGGCGACCGCCGGCCTGGCCTGGGCGAAGTCCGACGTGCAACCCATCCACACCGAGTTCCGCGACGACCGCTTCGTGGCGGCCTACGACCGCGACCCGGGCCAATCCGCCTTCTTCAGCGTCGCCTACACGGTGCGGGCGGTGACGCCGGGCCGCTACGTCCATCCGGCGGCGACGATCGAGGACATGTACCGGCCCGAGCGCTACGGGCGCACGGCATTCGGGACGCTGGAGGTGGGCGCGGCGCGCTAGCCTGTCGGCGCCGTGGCCGGATGGTGGAAGACGGCGGGCCGGCTCAGGCCCGCCGGATCGGCCCCTCCGCCAGACGATCAGGATGCGCCACGAGCCATTCGAGCGGGCCGTAGCGGCATCGCGCGACGAGCCGGAGGCGGCTGCCGGCGACCTCGGCGGCGGAAGAGGCGAGCCAGAAGGAAGATCGCCCCACCCGGCCCCTTCCGTCGCCGTCGTTCCGGCGCCCCCGGGCGCTTTCCGGCCGTCAGCCGCTCGCCCTGCGCCGGCCCGTCTCCATCCCTTCGCCGGCGAGGGCCGCGTCCCCGGCCATGAGGGCGGGGAGCTGGTCGACGGGCTGGGGCTTGCCGAACAGGTAGCCCTGCATCTCCTCGCACCCTTCGGCGATCAGGAAGCGCAGCTGCCCTTCGGTCTCGACGCCCTCGGCCACGACGCCCATCCCCAGGCTGCGCCCGAGACCGAGGACGGCGCGCACGATCACGGCGGCGGCCGGGCGCCGCTCCAGCTCGCTCACGAAGGAGCGGTCGATCTTGATCGTGTCGAACGGGAAGGCCTGCAGGGTCGCCAGCGACGAGTAGCCGGTGCCGAAATCGTCCATCGCGATCCGGATCCCGAAGGACTTCAGGCGGCGCAGCACCGTCATGGCGCGGGCCATGTCGTTGATGATGACCGTCTCGGTGACCTCGAGCTCCAGCCGGTCCGGCGACAGGCCGGTCTCGGTCAGGATCGCCAGCACGCGCTCGGGCAGGTCGACCTTCTGGAACTGGCGCGGCGACAGGTTGACCGCGACCTTGAGCGGGCGCGGCCACTGCGCCGCCTCCCGGCACGCCGCGCGCAGGACCCATTCCCCGAGGGGAAGGATGAGGCCGGTCTCCTCCGCCAGCGGAATGAACGCGCCGGGCGGCACCAGGCCGCGCACGGGGTGCTGCCAGCGCACCAGCGCCTCGAACCCGACGAGCTGGCCCGGGGCGGACCGCACCTGCGGCTGGTAGTGCAGCACCAGCTCGTCCCGGGCGATGGCCCGGCGCAGGTCGGCCTCCAGCCGCCGCCGCTCCGCCAGCGCCAGGTCCATCGCGGGGTCGAAGGCGCGGGCCACGTTTCGTCCCTCCGCCTTCGCCTTGTAGAGGGCGAGGTCGGCCCGCCGGAAGAGAGCCTCCTGGTCGGCCCCGTCCCCGGACGAGACGGCGAGGCCGATGCTGGCGCCGATCTCGATCGTCTGGTCGCCGAGCTGGACCGGCCGGCCGATCTCCCGGATGACCGCTTGCGCCCGCGCCATCGCCTCGCCCGCATTCTCGACCGAGGCGAGGAGGACCGCGAACTCGTCGCCGCCGAGCCGCGCCGCGGTGTCCCGGTCCCCGAGGCCCGAACGCAGGCGCAGCGCGACCTCGCGCAGGAGCGCGTCCCCCGCGAGGTGGCCGAGGCCGTCATTGACCTCCTTGAAGCGGTCGAGATCGACGCACAGGAGCGCGCAGGCCCCCGCGCCCTCGGCGATCTCGGAGAGCCGCCGCCGCAGCCTCTCGCGGAACAGGGTGCGGTTCGGCAGGTCGGTGAGGGCGTCGTGGGCCGCCATGTGGGCGATCCGGCTCTCGGCCTCCTTGCGCACGCCGATATCGACGTCGGTGCCGACAAGCCGGGTCGCCTCCCCGTCCGCATCGCGCCCGACGACCTTGGCGCGGGTGAGGATCCACCTCCAGGTGCCGTCCTTGCACCGCAGCCGGTGCTCGCGCTCGAAGACCGGCGTGTCCCCGGCAAGATGCGCCCTGAGCTGCGCCATGGTCCCGGACCGGTCGTCGGGATGGATGAGCGCCTGCCACGTGCTGGAGCAGGGCGGCATCTCGCCCGGCCCGTAGCCGAGCATGTGCCACCAGCGGTCCGTGGTCCAGACCGCGCCGGTGGCGAGGTCGCAATCCCACAGGCCGTCGCTGCCCGCCTCGAGCGCCAGCGCCAGGCGTTCCTCGCTCGTGAGCAAGGCCGCCTTCTGCTCGCTCAGCACGCGGTTCATCCGCCGCAGGCGGTCGGCGACCAGGGCCAGGGCCGAGCAGCCGAGCACCGCCAGGACGATCGTGGCGATGCCGGTGGCGATCACGGCGCGCGGCAGGCTGCCGGCATCGGCGCCGGTGCGTGGATCGGGAACGACCTCGGCGGCGGCCATGGCGAGGAAATGCAGCAGGGCGATCCCGCCGGAGAGCAGGGTCGCCGAGGGGATCAGATCGCGGCGATCGTCCCGATGCGGGAGCATCAGGAGGGCGGCGCAGACCAGGGCGGAGCCGAGCAGCACGGCCGCGACGGCCAGGCCCGGGTGCCACACGAAGGTGCCCGGAACCTGCACGCCCTGCATGCCGACCACGTGCATGGTGGTGATGCCGACGCTGAGCAGGGTGCCCGCGGCGACGGATCCCAGGGCGGTAGGGACCCGGCACAGCAGGATCAGGGCCGCGAGGCTGCTGACCACGCCGGTGACGAGCGAGGCAAGGGTCGCCGCCGGATCGTAGCCGACGCCCACGCCCGGATCGTAGCCCAGCATGGCGATGAAATGCG
>NZ_LABZ01000227.1 GCF_001043955.1 Methylobacterium tarhaniae
GGCTCGCCCCCGCCGGCGCCCCCACCCATGCCAGCCGAGCAGATTCGACGCGCAGATGCTGAAAACCGCCATCGTCGCGGCGCGCGACCGCCAGCGCCTCCAGGAAATCGCCGGCATCCTGATCGGCTTCGGGGTCAACAAGGTCGTCGACCGGCTCGGCCTGCGGGCGATCCCGCGGCTCGCCTGGCGCAGCGCCCCCGCCGTCGACCTCACCCGCCTGTCGCAGCCCGAGCGCCTGCGCCGGGCGATCGAGGCCTTGGGCCCCACCTTCATCAAGCTCGGCCAGGTGCTGGCGAGCCGCGCCGACCTCCTGGCGCCGCAATGGACCGAGGAACTCGGCAAGCTGCACGACAAGGTCGCGCCCCTGCCCTGGGACGTGATCCGGCCCCAGCTCGAGGCCGATCTCGGCGCCCCGCCCGCCGAGATCTTTTCGGAGTTCGACACCAACCCGATCGCCTCGGCCTCGATCGCCCAGGTCTACCGCGCCCGGCTCGAGACCGGCGAAGAGGTGATCGTCAAGGTCCGGCGCCCGGGCCTCCAGAAGATCATCGAGGCGGACCTGCGGCTCCTGTCGCACGCCTCGCGCATCGTCGAGACCGAGTGGCCCGAGATGGCCCGCTACCGGCCGACCGAGCAGATGCGCCACATCGCCAACGGCCTGCGCGAGGAACTGGATCTCGCCAACGAGGGCCGCAACTGCGAGATGCTGGCGGCCCTGTTCGCCGACCGCGACGACGTCGTCTTCCCGAAGGTCTATTGGGAATACACCTCCGAGCGGGTGCTGGTGCAGGAATTCATCCACGGCATCCCGCCGACGGACACGCGCCGCCTGGAGGAGGCCGGGCTCGACCGCAAGGTGCTGGCCCAGCGCGGGGTCGATGCCTTCCTCCAGATGGCGATGATCGAGGGCCTGTTCCACGCCGACCCGCATCCGGGCAACCTGCTGGCGATGCCCGGCAACCGGATCGCCTTCATCGATTTCGGCATCGTCGGCCGGCTGTCGCAGCGGCGGCGCTCGCAGCTCCTGATGCTGATCGGCGCGATGCTGCAGGAGGATGCCGACGGGCTGATGGCGGTGCTGCTCGACTGGACCGGCGCCAGCAACCCGGACCTGACCCGGCTCGAGGCGGCCTCGCAGGCCTTCGTCACCCGCCACAACGGGGCGACGCTCAATCTCGGCCTCGTGCTCACCGACTTCATGACCATGGCGCGCGAGAACGACCTCGCGATGCCGACCGACCTCGCGATCCTGTTCAAGGGCCTGGTCACGGCCGACGGCGTCATGCGCCAGCTCGACCCCGCCTTCGACCTCTTCGCGGCGGCAGGCCCGACGGTCAGCCGCCACATGCGGTCGCAATTCTCGGTCAAGGATCTCAAGGGCCGGTTCCAGGGCCTGGCGACCGGCCTCTACGGCGCCGCCTCCGAGCTGCCGACGCTGATCCACCTGATGCTGGTGCGCCTCAAGCAGGGCCGGGTCACGGTGGAGATCGAGCTCAAGGGGATGGACAAGCTCACCCGCGGCATCGAGCGGGCCGCCGCCCGGGTCGCGGTCGGCCTCGTGGTCGCCGCCTTCGCGACCCAGCTCGCCCCGCGGCTGATGGAGCACGGCACCCCGGCCTTCGCGACCATCGGCATCCTGGTGCTGACGATCGGGATCGGCTGGATCCTGCTGCTCGCCCGCAACCGCTGACGCGGTCGCGCCTTCGAGCCGGCCCGTTCGCGGCCTCCGGCGCGTCGGCGCCGGAGGCCTCGCCGTCGGCGGGGCGAAGGCCGGGCGCAAGGCCGTGACAGAAAGGAAGGGCCGCCCCGCGAGGGACGGCCCCTGCCCTTCCGGCGTTCCCGGGTCCGCTCAGGCGGCCAGCCGGCGGCCGTGCTTGCGGGCGTGCAGGTCCTGCGCCGCACGGGTGGCGTGGCGTGGGCTGCGGAAGACCTGCCCTTCCAGGGTGTGAAAGTCCGGATGGGCGGAGAAGAATCGGAAGCCGTTCGTCTCGGGAACGACGATACCGGCCGATGTTTCGCCGATCTCGACGATGCGGGCGGGCTGCATGGCGAATGTCTCCGGTCGCGGCCGCCTGCTCGTGGGCGCCGCGGATCATGTCTCGAAAATGGCAGCAAGAGTCGGGCCAGCCTCGGCGGCCCGGGCGGACGGCGCGTCCTCAGGCGCGGCGGCCGCCGCAGCGACAGAGCGCGCGGGCGGGAAGAGCCGGAACGGGGCGGCCGGCGAAGGGCATGCAGCAGAGCGGCATTGCGGGTGTCTCCGGGTTGGCCCATCGGCGCTTTTTCGGGCGCCGGGGTGCTTTAGCGTTTGGTCTCGCGGCGCAATCGCCTCAAATCACCGCGGCGAAGGGGCGGGGCGACCGGCCCCGAACGCCAGGGCAGCATCGGCCGGTGACCCTCCGCTGTCAACGAGAATGTTCTTTTTATGGAACAGTTCGAAACGCAAGAAGCTTCCGCTTGCGTGCTTCGCCGGAGCAAAAACGCCCGCGATCAGCTCGGATTCAACGTTCTCCACTCGCACGCACGCGGGTATCGTTCTTTAAAACAAACCAAGTCGCATCCTCGGCCCTGGCGCTCCGCCGCGCCCTGACGCAGGATGGAGGCTCGGACGACCCGGAGAACGCGATGTCACGCGAGCCGCACGACCACAGCCACGATCACGCCCATTCACACTCCCACGGCCACGCTCACGACCACGACGGGGCTGGTGCGGCACCGCGCTGGAAGCACGACGGCGTCCGGGTCATCACCGGCGACAAGCTCGACCCCAACACGGCGCAGACCCCCGGCATGTTCCGTCAGGCGGCGATCAACCACGCCCGGGTCGGGGCGCAGAAGATCTGGGCCGGCACGGTGGCGATCGAGCCCGACGCCAAGACCGGCGTGCATCATCACGGAGCACTCGAGAGCGTGATCTATGTCGTGCGCGGCCGCGCCCGGATGCGCTGGGGCGAGCGGCTGGAATTCGTCGCCGAGGCGGGTCCGGGCGACTTCATCTACGTGCCTCCTTTCGTCCCGCACCAGGAGATCAACGCTTCGCCGGACGAGGTGCTGGAATGCGTGCTGGTGCGCTCCGACAACGAGGCGGTGGTGGTCAACATCACCGACATCGAGCCCATCGAGCGACCCGAGGCGGTCTACTGGGTCGATCCGATCCATCGGCATCCGTGACCCCGCCCGCGCTGGAGGGCGGGGATAACGCGGGAGAGTAATTGCGGTTCCATGACATCCGTTTCGAGCACCCGCCAGTTTCCCGCGGGCGGATGTCGCAGGTTTCGCCCTGGTCCCGCGCCCTCTGCATTGGATCGGGAGCGGGTCGGCCGGGCGCCGGCAGGATCCGGCGCCGCACAGGACAGTGGCCCCGGCGCATCACGTCTGGGGACGACTTGGATCTTGGGGATTTTCGGCGAGTGCTTAACGTCTTGTTAAGCACGCTGGGCGACCCTCGGGGCAATCCCAGATCATCACGAGGTTCCGATGCCCGCGCCGCAGGCCCGCCTGCCCTCTCCCGACGACTGTCCGGTCTCCCTCGACGTGCTCGGCACGCTCTATCGCGGCGACGCCGAGATCGTGGAGACCGTCCTCGCCGAGATCCCGTCGAAGACCCGCGCCCGCCTCGCGGCCTACCTCTATGGCAAGAGCCACCTTCACGCCCTCGGCCTGCGCGTCGCCTCGGCCTGCACCGAGACCGACCTGGTGCGCGTCGCCGGGACCGCCGGGTCGGTGCTGTTCGCCCAATCCCGCGCCGCGCCGCGAGCCGCCGAGACCCGCCATCCCGGCCAGCGCCGCATCAGCCTCGCGGGCAGCCGCTCCGTCGCCTGACGGCTCGATCAGGTTTCTCGCCGATCCCGCTTGTGGACCGGCGCAAACCCGTGCTAATGCCCCGCCTGCGCTGGCGACGGCGCGCCGCGGAGAGGTGGCAGAGCGGTTGAATGCACCGCACTCGAAATGCGGCATGGGCGCAAGTCCATCGGGGGTTCGAATCCCTCCCTCTCCGCCAGGCCCACATCGGGCAACATCCTGACATCCTAGACAATTCGGCCGATTGCGTTGCCTTGACCCAGGGTTAGCGCGTATCATCCTGCGTAACGCGGCGCAGCGGGATGGCGGACTACCTGACCAGCCGGGATGGCATCTGGTACCTCGTGCGGCGCGTGCCTGTTCGCCGAGTTCGAGCGCCTGGCGGGACATCCCCTGGTCGACATCGCCCTCCCGGCGATGCGGGCGCAGCCGGACGGGTTTCCGCGCTACCATGACAAGGCTCCCCAGCTCTCGGCTCTGATCGACAAGGTGCTGCGCGGGCGCAACCTGCTGCCGGGGCCGGGCCACAGTCTCTACTCGCTGCGCCATACCTTCGAGGACCGGCTCACCGCCGTCGAGGCGCCCGAGAAAGTGATGGCGGCGCTGATGGGCCACAAGTTCCACCGGCCGCGCTACGGCGCCGGGCCGAGCCTGGAGCAGGAGCAGAAGCAGGAGTGGCTTCAGCGGATCGCCTTCAGGTCGCCGGCGCGGGTGCAGGTCTCCAGGATGCGCCGGGCGCGGTCGCGGGGGCGCTCGGCGTGCCGGGCGGCCTCGTAGCGGCGCTCGACCTCCTCGAGGAGCGGCGCTCGACCTCCTCGAGGACCGGGGTGTCGACATCGCTGTAGATCTCGACCACCGAGGCCATGAGGACCAGGGCCTCGCGCCAATGCTCCGCCGTGATCGGGGCGGGCACCAGGTCGCGCCAGCGCGAGGACGGCACGTGGGCCGGGCGCCGCCTGGAGACGGACTGCAATCTCAGGTCTTTTGTGCTGGACGCACATGACAGATGGCGCATGCTTGCTACGGACAGCCCCGTTCGAGGCGCGCGTTGATCAGCGGCCTGCCATCAACATTCGAACTCCCTTTCCCACGCGGGCGCGACTGGCTTAGCGCTTCAATTTCCGCGCATCCGTATCATTGAGCTACAGTCACAACGGATCGCTCGGTTAATGTCCGCTCTGGAGACGCGACTGCAAGGTGCCAGACGCTTGTTAGGAGCGCATTGCAGAACGTCCGCTTGCGGGCAGCAGCCAACTTCCGCTTTCCACCCCTGCCGGACCGTCCGCCTTGCCGGTTTGAATGTCCGCTTGGCCGAAAAAAGCTGGCCACGATGAGGCCGGTGACGGCGATGAATGCGTTTCCGGGCTTGAGAGTCGGACAACCTCGCTCGCCCGCCGCCTTTTCAATTGCGCTCACCGGACTTCCAGCGCCTCCTCGATAAGGCTGCGCGCCTGCTTCCAGGCTGGCGCAGACGGCGTGACGAGGTCGAAGTGACCAGCCTCCGGGACGCTGACCAGCCTCGGCTCCGTCATGGACTTGCCCTTGAGAGCGCGGGCATAGTCATAGGCGACCCAGGGTGGGACCAGCCGGTCTAGCACGCCGCTGACCATGATAATCGACCTCGCTGACGGCGTGAGGGCCGCGGGCGAGACCTCCGCGAGCTTGTCCGCTGGGGCGAGGCGTTCCGCGATGCCGGGGCCGCACAGCACCGGGATGAACCGGGCAAACGTCGCGAGGTCGCCCACGCCGCCCAAGCTGATCACCGCGCGTGGCACGAACAGAGATGACCCGTACAGGGGGCTCCCGGTCGGAAGCGATCCGCGCGACACCGCCCATAGTGCGAGATGGCCACCCGCCGAGTGCCCGGCGAACACGACCCTTGAGAGGTCCAGACGATAGGTGGGCGCATCGTCGGCCAGCCGGTCAAGAGCCGCGCGGACGTCCTGGTAGGTACCGGGATACCCGCCCCCGGCCTCGTTGGCGCGGCGGTAGCCAATGCTCCACACTGCGATGCCGCGCTGTGCCAGCTCTGCCCCGAGGTGCCGCATCTGCTCCCGCCCAGCAGTGGTGGCGCTCCAGCACCCGCCATGGATGAGCACTGCGACCGGGTGCAGGCCGGGACCGTCGGGCAGGAACACGTCCACGCCCTGGGAGAGCGCTTCGCCGTACGCGACCTGCACAGTGGGGTTGGGCCTCGGCAGGTCGCGGAAGGTTGAGAGTTCCACTGGGTCGGCCGAAGCCGACCCGATGGCAAGCACCATCGCCAGCACAAAGGTAACTTGTCGCTTCATGTCAGCCTCCTGCCAGCCGGCATCGACAGGTCGTGTTTGCACTTCATCCTAGCAGATTAATGCTCCAAGCGCTTGAGGCCGCAATGCTGCGACGGCCATAATGCAATTAGCAAGTGGGCATTGCAGTCGCTCTCAGCTAGGATCTCGGCTATGATTTGCAATACTTAATCTGAGAGTGTCCATCTCTAAATAGTGAGCGGACCGTCGGACGTAAAAATTCGGATGTCGGCTTCTATGGCAATCCTGCCGTTTAGCATTCACCTATTGAACCGCTGCTTCCCGCCCGATCCGGACCTCCAGAGGTGGGCGTTCCACTACCTGTTCCGGGTATTCGTCGGCATGACAGTTGCAACATGACAGTTGCAAATGGTTCACGCGCGCTCACCCTGGCTGAACCGAGCCGGCACCCGCGTCATCATGGCCCCTTGCGCCTGGCACGACTGACGCTCGACGCCTTGTTGGCGCACCCAGGGGGTGCCGACCATGGACGCCGCCGACGACTTGGTGCGCTGGACGCCGCTGCACACCGCGCGGCGCCACCG
>NZ_LABZ01000228.1 GCF_001043955.1 Methylobacterium tarhaniae
ATAGGCGTATTGCGCGCCGCCAACCAGGTGGCCGGCGGCGCGCAATACGCCTATGGCCGTGCCCGCGACCGGGCCGAGGACGTCATCGACGACGGCCGCCACATTGCCCACACGGCCCGCGAGCGGGCCGAGGATCTGGCCCACACGGCCCGCGGCTATGCCGAGGACATCACCCACACGGCGCGTGAGCGGGCCGACCACGTGATCCGGGACGGACGCCACGTCGCCCGCGAGGCGCGCCGCCGCGGCGAATCCTACGGCCGGCAGGCCCTGGCCTATGCCGATGGGCACCGCACCAACACCGTGCTCGGCATCGCCGCCCTCGCCTTCGCGGCAGGCTGGCTCCTGCGCCGCAAGCGCTGAGCTCCGCGTCGAGTCCGGATGGACTCCCGACACAGGGTTCGCCGGAGCCCTCGCCGCTCCGGCGAACGCACGATACCGAGATCACTCGTCGCCGTGAGGCGACGAGTGATTCATTTCCGGATCTTTTCCCGCCGGCTGACGTTATCGACGTAAGACAAGTTTAACCGCCACAGGGAAACACAATCATGCTGCGCAAGATCTTCATGTTATTCGTCCTGCCGAAGCTGATCGCACGTCTCAACCGCCGCAGCGACCGCCCGCGGCATAGCCGGACGTACTGATCCGGGACTGCGACGAAAGCGGGGGCACCCGCAGGAATCGACAGGGCAACGAAGCCCGTCGGGGCGCGGGCCAGCCCAGAGGCCGGGCGGGCGAACCAACCGGCGCCCCGGCGGTTGAGACGGCATGTCCTCACAACCCCTCGCCCCCGCCCGCTCCCTGCCGCCCGCCGCGGCCCTCGCCCTCGCGGGGACCGCTCTCCTCGCCGCGGGCGCCGTCGAGAACGGGCGCCGCGCCCGCGCGGCGGAACGGGCGACGCCGCCGGTCGGGCGCTTCGTCGAGGTCGGCGGCACCAGGCTGCACGTGCTGGAGCGCGGACGCGGCCCGGCGCTCGTGCTGCTGCACGGCAATGGCAGCCTGATCCAGGACTGGCTCGTCAGCGGCCTCGTCGACCGGGCGGCGCGGACGCACCGGGTCGTCGCGATCGACCGGCCCGGCTTCGGCTACAGCGACAGACCGCGCAGCCGAATCTGGACGCCGGCGATGCAGGCCGGGTTGATCCGCGGCGCCCTGCACAGCCTCGGCGTGGACGAGGCGACGGTGCTCGGCCATTCCTGGGGGGCGCAGGTGGCCATCGCGCTCGCCGTGCAGGATCCGGCCCGGGTGCGGGCCCTGATCCTCGAATCCGGCTACTACTTCCCCTCGCCCCGGATCGACAGCCTGCTCTTCGCCCCACAGGGGCTGCCGGGCCTCGGCGACCTCATCAGCCACACCGTCGCACCGGTGGCGAGCCGCCTGCTCTGGCCGCGCATCCTGGACCGCCTGTTCGGGCCGAGCCCGGTGCCCGAGCGCTTCGCCCGCGACTTCCCGGTCGAGATGGTGCTGCGGCCCTCGCAGCTGCGCAGCGCCGCGGCCGAATCGGTGCTGATGGTGCCGGACGCCTTCGCGCTCCGCCCGCATTACGAGAGCTTGCGCATGCCGGTGACGATCCTGTCCGGTACGGGCGACCGGCTCTTGAGCCACGCCGACCAGGCGGTGGCGCTCCACCGGCAGATCCCCGGCAGCCGCCTCGTCGCGGTCGAGGGCGCCGGCCACATGCTGCACCAGATCGCCCCCGACCGGGTGCTCGCCGCGCTCGACGAGTCCTGCGAGCGGCCCCGGACGCTGTGACGCTTCGGCGGTTCGCAGACGGCCCCGGTCTCGGCTAGAGGAAGAGCGACGGCTGCCGGCCCCGTGCCGGCGGCACCCTCTTTCAGTCCGGATCTTGCGACGTGACGATCCTGAAACGCGCGCGGCGCCTCGCCAAGACGGGACGCCGGTGGTTCGTGCCTCCCCCCGGCCCGGTCGCCTGGGGCCGGCTCTACAATGGCGGCATCCTCATAGCCCTGAACCCGGAGGCGGAGGCCGACGGGGTCGGGCTCACCCTGGCGCAGGGCGGCGAGCGCGAGCACGAGTTGCCGATCGAGCGCCGCTTCGTCGAGAACGGCACGACCTACCTGCACGCCGCCCTCGATCCGGCGCTGCTCGCCACCCCCGCGGGCCTGCGGCTGACGGTGACCGAGCCGGGCCGCGCCGACCAGCAGCGGATCGCGGTCGGGCCGGGGCACCACACGCTCCACCTCGACGGCGTCGTCGCCGGCGTGCTCGACGGCTGGGTCTCGTCGTTGTCCTCCGACCCGCTCCCGACGGTCCATCTCGTCGTCGACGGGCTGGAGGGCGAGGCGGTCCGTCCCGGGATCTACCGGCCGGAGCTGCGCTTCGGCAGCCGCGAGGGCGGCTGGAACGGCTTTCGCCTGCCCCTGCCCGCCTGGGCCCTCGACGGGCAGCCCCACACGATCGCCGTGCGCGCCGGGGACACCGTGGTGAGCCTCGGCCCTTACGCCCCGCGGCTGCGCTCGAGCCTCCATGTCGAAGCGCCGAGCCGCGTCACCGGCTGGGTGTTCGACGCCGCCGGGCCCGACCGGCCGGGCCGCGTGCGGGCGGTCCGCAACGGCGAGGACGTGGCCGAGGTCGAGACCCATCCGCGGCCCGACATCCGCGAGCAGTTCGGCCGCCACTCGGCCGCCTTCGCCTTCCCGGCGGGCGCGCTCAAGCCGGGCACCGACCTCGCGGTCGGCCCCGTGGGCGCGGGCGAGGTGATCGGCCATCTGCGCGGCACCATCGAGCTTGCCCGGGCCGAGGCGCGGGCGCTCCTCGTGACCAGCGAGCCGGCGACGACGCGCCAGGAGCGTCGCGCCGTGCGTGACCGTCTCGTGGCGGCCATCCGGCCCGGCGGCGGGGCGCGCCTCGTCCTCTCCGAGCCGGCCGTGCCGGAGATGCTGCCGGAGAGCGGCCGCACGCCGCCCCCGGCCTGCGCGATCGTGCCGGTCTATAACGGGCTCGCCGACCTGAAGGCCTGCCTCGCCTCGCTGCTGCCGCAGCTCGCCCCCGGGCGGGTGCGGGCGCTGGTGGTCGACGACGCCTCGCCCGATCCCGACGTCACCCGCTATCTCGACGCCCTCGCGGCCGAGCAGCATCCGGGCCTGACGGTCCTGCGCAACCGGGAGAATCTCGGCTTCATCGGCACGGTGAATGGCGGCCTCGCGCTCCTGGAGCCGGGCGAGGATTGCATCCTCGTCAATGCCGACACGGTGCTGGCGCCGCGGGCGCTGGAGAAGCTGGCCCGGGCCTGCCACCGCGGCCCCGGCATCGCGAGCGCCACGCCGCTCTCGAACAACGCCACGATCCTGGGCTTCCCCGGCATGCCGGAGGCGCAAGGGCCGCTCCTTGGCCTCGGGCCGGAGGCGATCGACGCCGCCCTCGAGGCGGCCTCGCCCCAGCCGGTGACGATCCCGACGGGAGTCGGCTTCTGCCTCTACCTGAACCGGCAGGCCCTCGACGAGGTCGGCGGCCTCTCGCCCGAATGGGGACGGGGCTATTGCGAGGAGGTCGATTGGTGCCTCACGGCCCGGGACCTCGGCTGGATCCACGTCGCCGCCACGGACACCTATGTCGAGCACGAGGGCTCGGTCTCGTTCGGCAAGAGCGAGCGGCTGGCGATCCTGGAGCGCAACCACGCCCGGCTCGTCGCCCTCTATCCGGAGTACCAGGACGAGATCGACGCCTTCATCGGCGCCGATCCGCTGGGAGCCCTGCGGCTCACCGTCCTCGCCACGCTGCTCGCCCGTCACTTCAAGCGCCTGACCCTGCATGTCGCCCACGGGTTCGGCGGCGGCGCGACGCGCTACATCGACCAGGTCCGCGGACTCGACCGGGGGAAGGACCATGAGATCGGCCAGCTGGCGCCGGTCGGCGGGCGCCTGCGCCTGTCCCTCGACGCCGCCGGCGCCACCGTGGACCTGCGGCCGGACGAGCTGTTCAGCCTGCTCGACGCGCTGGAGGCGGCGGGACTCGCCATCGACCTCCACCTCAACGCCCGCTTCGGCTACGCATCGGCCTTCCTCGACCGGCTGCTCGCGGGCCGCTGGCCCTACGTGGTCATGCTGCACGACTTCCAGTGGTACTGTCCGAAGGTCCACCTGGTCGACGGGCGCAACTTCTACTGCGAGGAGCCCCCGGCCGACATCTGCCGGCACTGCACGGTGGGTGGCGTCTTCTACGATTACGCCGACCAGAACGCCCTGATGGGCGGCGGCCTCGACGGCTGGCTGGCGACGAACGAGCGCATCCTGCGCGGGGCCCGGCGCCTAGTGGCACCCTCCCACGACACCGCCGAGCGCTACGCCCGCCGCCTCGGCCTCACCGGCATCGCGGTGGTGCCGCATCCCGAGGCGGCACCGCCCGCGCCCGCGCGGGCGCGGCGGGAGCGCACCGGCGCGGTGCGCGTCGCCCTCGTCGGCGGCATCGGCGCCCACAAGGGATTCGAGCTGATGGTGGCGCTCGCCGAGCGTGCGGCGCGGGAGCGGCGGCCGATCGCCTTCACGGTGATCGGCAACGTCGCCGACCGGCGACGGGTCGAGGGCCTCGGCAACCTGACGGTGACGGGCACCTACGATCCGGAGGACCTGCCGAGGCTGCTGGCCGAGGCCGATCCGGACTACGTGTTCCTGTCGAGCGTCTGGCCCGAGACCTATTCCTACGTCCTGTCGGAGGTGTGGGCCGCGGGCTACCCGGTCGTCACCTTCGACATCGGCGCCCCGGCGGAGCGCATCCGGGCCGTGGGCGGCGGGATCCTGCTCCCATTCAGCCGCGACACCGGGCTCCTGCTCGACGCGTTGTTGGCGGCCCGCGACCAGCTGGCGACGCTCGCGATCCCGGCCCTGCCCGAAACAGCGCCGAGCCTCGCAGCCTATGAGGCGGCGATCGAGGCGGGTCGCAGCACGGAGGGCCCGGGTCTCTGATATCGCCGCGCCTTCACATCGGTGCGTGAGCGCCTTCGGACGAGCCCGTTCGAAGGCGCGGCGGTATGACACGGGGACGTTCGACTCCCGCCCGCCGGATCGCCTCGGCGCGACGGCGGATCCCGGACGTCCTCGTCACGCACTCAGGCGCTTGATCGGCGAGGGATCGGCCGCCACGAGAGTGCGGGCCATGGCCTCGGTCTCGGCGTCGAGGATCGCCTGGGCGATCCGGCTGACGAGGTCGCAGCTCGCCGCGTCGAGCGCGGCGTCGTCCCCGGCCTGGGCGGCCACGGCCAGCGCCGAGCCCTCCTGCATCACGATGGCGCGGGCGGTGCGGACCGCGTCCGCGACGGTTTCGTAGGGGCGGGGCATCGACCAACTCCACAGATGGCCCAGCGCCGCAGCCGCGGTCGGACGATGCCGCAGGTCTGCCGCCGGGTCATCGAAACTGCCCGGGCGGGGAAACCGTTCCAGGGGTGCGGCGTCCCGGCCCAGGCGCGACGGCGCGGATCGCCGACGACCCGGTCACGGATAGCCCATGGCCGCCAGGGTCGCGCCGTCGCTGCCGATGTCGTCGGGGCCGGTCATGCCGAGCAGCTCGATCAGGCGGCCGCGCGCCCGGCTGACCCGGCTCTTGATCGTGCCGACGGCGACGCCGCAGATCTCGGCGGCCTCCTCGTAGGTGAAGTTCTGGGCCCCCACCAGCACCAGCGCCTCGCGCTGGTTCGCCGGCAGGGTGCTCAGGGCCGTCTGGAAGGCCGAGAGCTCCACCCGCGCCTCCTGGTCCGGCAGCGCCGTGAGGCGGCCGGCCATCACCCCGTCGGCATCCTCGACCTCGCGCCGGCGCTTGCGCTGCTCGGAATAGAACAGGTTGCGCAGGATGGTGAACAGCCAGGCGTAGAGGTTGGTGCCCGGGGTGAAGCTGTCCGCCTTGGTCCAGGCCCGCACCAGGGTTTCCTGAACGAGGTCGTCGCTGCGGTCGAGGTCGCGGGTCAGCGAGAAGGCGAAGGCACGCAGAGCCGGGATCGCGCCGAGGAGGAGCGCGCGCATCTCGGGATCGACGGAGTGTGTCACGGCGTTCATCGTGCATCCTCCTGCCCGGGATCGTCGGCCAGGGATCCGGTTAAGGATCCGGTCAAGGATCCGGCCGCCGGCGGGAGGCCCGCATCGAGCCCGGCGATGAGCGCCGCGAATCGATCGGGCACCGGGGCGCTGAGAAGGTCGGCGTAGTGGGCGCGCAACGCCCGGCCGAGGCGCCGCCGGGTGCCGGCGTCGAGTTCCCCGGATCCGGTTCCCCGGACCGTCCGCGCCGGCGGGCGCCCCCGGGATCGTGGCTCGGGTCCGGCCGGAGCGTCGGTGTCGGTCTCGTCGTCGCGCATCGCCGCTTCGCCTCGCGGCCGCCGGGGCTGCGCGCCCGGGCGAGGCGGGATGCCTGCCGGGGCCGCGGCGCGCCGATCAAGAGCCGCCTCGTGCTTCGTTCGGCGCCGCAATAAAGCCGTGGATTTTAATGCGGTCTGAAAATGATATTCAGCGAATTTTAATCCAAGCTTGACCGAACACCGCCAGCTTGACTATCCGACCACAAGAAATTCAAGCCTGACAATGCGGCTCCGATACGGCCGAGGTCTAGGGCTCACGCGCGGGCGCCCGCCCCCAAGCGGCCCGCTCCGTCCCCGTTCCCTGTGAGCGAGGGGGCAAGAGCGCGGGGCAAGAGCGCAGGGCAAGAGCGCGGGGCAAGAACGAACGGGTTTGCCGCAGGCTCGGGCGCGCATCCCCACGCGGGTGTGACCTGAGCGCGCTTGTCCGGCGAGCCGCAGGACCTAACCTAGGGGCTTCAATCGCTCCAGCGGGAATGACGCCTTGAACCCGAAGTCGCTTCGTGCGCCCGCCGCCACCGCGGCCATCCTGACGCTCCTGGCGGTGACGCCGGCTCTCGCCCAGCGGGACGATCAGGGCCTGCAGATGAATTGTGCCGGCGACTACTTCAAGCTCTGCGCCGGGGCCGATCCAGACAGCCCGGAGGTGGAGCGCTGCTTCGCGCGCAACCGCGCGAAGCTCTCGCCCCAGTGCCGGGCGGCGATCACCGCCTACGACCGCAAGAGCGGCGGCCGAGGCTCCGCAGAGCAGTAGGTGCGGAAGGGGACGCAAGGTCCCCGCATCACGATCCTCGGTCGAGCCGCAGGATGCGGCAGGGATCGCCGGCCCGGGCGGCCGGCGCGTGGGGGGCGCGGATCAGCAGCGCCTCGGACCGGGCGAGCACCGAGAGCATCGAGGAATCCTGTCGCTCGGCCGGGTGGACCACCGGCAGCCGGTCCGGCGCGGTGTCGAGGGCGGCGCGCATGTAGTCCTGGCGGCCGTCATTGGCCGGCAGGTCGCGCCCGAGCAGGCCCGGCTCGCTGCGGTCGGCCCCCGCCTCCGGGTCGCCGAGAAGCGCCCGGATCAGCGGGTGGACGAAGAGCAGCCCGCACACCACCGACGAGACCGGGTTGCCGGGCAGGCCCAGAACCGCCATCGACCCGAGGCGACCATGCATCAGCGGCTTGCCGGGCCGGAGCGCGACGCGCCAGAAGCCGAGATCGAGCCCCTGCCGGGCGAGGGCCGACTGGACGAGGTCGTGATCGCCGACCGAGGCGCCGCCGAGCGTCACCAGGAGATCGGCCTTCGCGTCGCGGGCGCGGGTGATCGCCGCCTCGAGATCGGCGAAGGTGTCGCCGGCGATGCCGAGATCGATCGCCTCGGCCCCGGCGGCCTGTGCCATCGCCGCCAGCGCCAGCCCGTTCGAGGCGACGATCTGGTCCCATTCCGCCGGCTCGCCCGGCGGCACCAACTCGTCGCCGGTGGCGAGCACCGCGACGCGGGGCCGGCGCCGGACGCGCAAGGTGGGATGTCCCCCCGCGGCGGCGAGCGCCACCCGCCAGCCGTCGAGGCGCTCGCCGGCACTCAGCAGCCGGTCGCCCTCGCGGAAATCGAGCCCGCTGCCGCGGATATGGCGACCGGCCGGGTTGCCGGCCCGCGCCAGCACCGTGTTGCCCTGGGCTTCCGTGTCCTCCTGGATCACCACCGTGTCGGCGCCGTCCGGCAGCGGCGCGCCGGTGAAGATGCGGATCGCCTCGCCCGGGCCCACCGGGCCGCGGGCACCGTGGCCCGCCGCGCTGGTGGCGGTGACGGTGAGCCGCACCGGCGCCTCGGGAGACGCCCCGGCGACATCGGCGGCGCGCACGGCGTAGCCGTCCATGGCCGAGGTCGCGAAGGGCGGCTGGGTGCGCAGGGCCTGCACATCCTCGGCGAGGGTGCGGCCGGCGGCGGCGGTGATCGCGACGGATTCGGCCTCGACCGGGCGGGCATCGGCGAGGATGCGCGCCAGCGCCTCGGCGACGGGAAGGAGCGCGCTCACGCGCCGACCTCCCGGCCGGCAGACACCTCCCACACGCCGGAGCGGCCGCCGCTCTTGTGCAGCAGCCGCACGCCCTCGACCCGCATGCCCCGGTCGGCCGCCTTGACCATGTCGTAGACCGTGAGGCACGCCACCGAGACGGCGGTCAGCGCCTCCATCTCGACCCCGGTCGGCCCCTGCACCCGCACCTCGGCGGTGACGCGGATGCCCGGCAGGCTCTCGTCGGGCTCGCACTCGACCCTCACCTTCGTGAGCAGCAGCGGGTGGCAGAGCGGGATCAGCTCGTGGGTGCGCTTGGCCGCCATGATGCCGGCGAGCCGCGCGGTGCCGAGCACGTCGCCCTTCTTGGCGTCGCCCTCGCGGATCAGCCGCAGGGTCTCGGGCTGCATCACCACCAGGCCCTCGGCGCGGGCGGCCCGGTCGGTCGCGGCCTTGTCGGTGACGTCGACCATGTTGGCGGCGCCGGCGGCGTCGAGATGGGTCAGGGTCGGCATGGCCTGCTCCGGGTGAACTACCCCGCGCTTAGCACGGGGCGAGCCGGCCCCGCCACGGCCTCACCGGGTCAGAGCCGTGCTCTCGGCCTCGCTGAACACGCGCGAGCGCAGGAGGAAGCGCTGCCCGGAGCCGTTCTCCAGCGAGAACATGCCGCCGCGGCCCGGAACCACGTCGATGATGAGCTGGGTGTGCTTCCAGACCTCGTATTGCGGGCCGCTGATGTAGAACTCCGCCCCGCCGATCGCGCCCAGATGCACATCGCCATCGCCGATGAGAAAATCGCCGACCGGGTAGCACATCGGCGCCGAGCCGTCGCAGCAGCCGCCGGATTGGTGGAACATTACCGGGCCGTGGTCGGTCCGCAACTGCTCGATCAGCGCGAGGGCTGCATGCGTCGCGGTCACACGGGGAACGGGACCATCGCCCCAAACGTGATCCATCATGAACTCCTGACATCGTGGCGAATGAAGGCTGCCGAGGGCACCGCCCGATCGCGTTGCACTCGGGCGGTGCCCTCGGTCGTTGATTTTGCCGCATTTTCTGCGACGAACCGGTACCCGCTTCGTCGGACCACGCTCTACCTGCATCGCAGATTGAAGAGGGCGTCGTTCCTCTTCATGACCTGCAGGAGGGTCAATCGGCAATTATGTTTCGGCGATGCAATTCTGATCGATGTGCCAGCTTCCATGCGATGCTCCTCACCATCCAGCCGCACATATACGAAGAACTTATCGGCTCTATAGACGACCTTCGTAAGCGTGAGAATGACGCCGTCACTCAGGAGGCTCTCGCTTGATCCTTCCGACAATGGAATATCCTTATTATCTGGATTAATGATTGTCTCTCGGCCGGGATGCCTGTCGGATGCAGCGGATCCATTGATGTTTTCGGGTCGATTGATTGTGTCTGCTATCATCGCACCGAACTTGATGGTGCATTCAAGTTGCATTTTAGACAGTTCAAGACCTTCCTTGGTAAGCTCTTTTTGCAGGAATGCCGAGAACCCTTCAGCCTTGTTTTCGATGTATTTTGTCCCGCCGCCGACACTGGCACCCGGGATTCGACCCAGTATCGCCGCCAAATTTGCATCCGCAGAGAATTCGACGCCGCTCCTTTTGGTGTTGATGAAGCATGCTTGTTTCATGACCTCAAATAGTTGGGCGACAATTTTTTCTTTTTCTTTGCTCATGCAAAAAGCTTCGCTTGGATAAAAATCAAAAGCGATAAAAATCAAAAAACCTGTTGTATAAAATTTCGGTATCATTGAAATCTCCTCACAAATGTTCAGAATTGAACCAAAGACGCTACTGTGAGGATATTGATTTATAACGGACAATGTATCAAGCGGAAGTCCGAGCATGCCGACGGCCGGAACAAAAGGCCCCGGCCGCGAGGCCGGGGCAAGGCTCCTCTCGAGAGGATTGCGTCGTCAGAAGAACCCGAGCTTCTTGGCCGAGTAGCTGACCAGCAGGTTCTTGGTCTGCTGGTAGTGGTCGAGCATCATCTTGTGGGTCTCGCGGCCGATGCCGGATTGCTTGTAGCCACCGAAGGCGGCGTGGGCCGGGTAGGCGTGATAGCAGTTGGTCCAGACGCGGCCGGCCTGGATCGCCCGGCCGAAGCGGTAGGCGCGGGTGCCGTCGCGGGTCCATACGCCGGCGCCGAGGCCGTAGAGGGTGTCGTTGGCGATCGAGAGCGCCTCGGCATCGTCCTTGAAGGTCGTGACCGACAGGACGGGCCCGAAGATCTCCTCCCGGAAGATGCGCATCTTGTTGTGGCCGCGGAACACCGTCGGCTGCATGTAGTAGCCGCCGGCGAACTCACCCTCCTTCACGGCGCGCGCGCCGCCGGTCAGACACTCGGCGCCTTCCTGCTTGCCGATATCGACGTAGCTCAGGATCTTCTCCAGCTGCTCGGAGGAGGCCTGGGCGCCGATCATCGTGGCGGGATCGAGCGGCGAGCCTTGGGCAATCGCCTCGACGCGCTGGATCGCCCGCTCCATGAAGCGGTCGTAGATCGATTCGTGCACCAGGGCCCGGCTCGGGCAGGTGCAGACCTCGCCCTGGTTGAGGGCGAACATGGTGAAGCCCTCGAGCGCCTTGTCGAGGAAGTCGTCGTCTTCCGCCGCGACGTCCGAGAAGAAGATGTTCGGCGACTTGCCGCCCAGCTCCAGCGTGACCGGAATCAGGTTCTGCGAGGCGTATTGCATGATGAGGCGGCCGGTGGTCGTCTCACCCGTGAAGGCGATCTTGGCGATGCGCGGCGACGAGGCGAGGGGCTTGCCGGCCTCCAGCCCGAAGCCGTTGACGATGTTGAGCACGCCCGGCGGCAGCAGGTCGCCGATGAGTTCGGCCAGCAGCAGCACCGAGGCCGGGGTCTGCTCGGCGGGCTTGAGCACCACGCAATTGCCGGCGGCCAGCGCCGGCGCCAGCTTCCAGACCGCCATCAGGATCGGGAAGTTCCACGGGATGATCTGGCCGACGACGCCGAGCGGCTCGTGGAAGTGATACGCCACGGTGTCGTGGTCGATCTCGGAGAGCGAGCCCTCCTGCGCCCGGACGCAGCCGGCGAAGTAGCGGAAATGGTCGATGGCCAGCGGGATGTCGGCGTGGGTGGTCTCGCGGATCGGCTTGCCGTTGTCCCAGGTCTCGGCGAGCGCGATCAGGTCGAGATTGTCCTCCATCCGGTCGGCGATCTTGAGCAGGATGCGGGCGCGCTCGGCCGGCGCGGTCCGGCCCCAGGCCTCCTTGGCGGCGTGGGCGGCGTCGAGCGCCCGCTCGATGTCCTGCGCGTCCGAGCGCGCCACCTCGCAGATCACGCCGCCGGTGATCGGCGAAGTATTCTCGAAGTAGCGGCCCGCCACCGGGGCGACCCACTGACCGCCGATGAAGTTGTCGTAGCGGGCCGAGAACGGGGACTTGGTCTTGGCCTCGGCGAAGAGTTCCGGCTTGTTCATGCGTTCCTCCCATTCACCCCGTGACGGGGTGTGGTGGACATTCCTCGGCAGCCGGCGTGCCAGCCGGGCCCCGGCCGCGCCGCGCCCGTCTCGGGGTCGCATCAAACCGTTGATCACGCTGCATTTTCTCGGCCGCCTGGCCACGCCTTCGACCAAAATCCGGCCCTGTCCGGCCCCATCCATCCTGGACCGCGCACGCGACACCTGCGACACCTGTCGCAAACTGCGACAGCCCGCCCTCGCGGCGGCGACTTCAAGGGCGACTTGGGAGGGCGACATGGGAGGAGGCCGCGCATGCAGAGCCGCGTGACCACGCCCCGCACCTTGCTGGCCGCGCGGCGGCAAGCCTTCGGGCCGGGGATGGCGGAGCCGCCGCCGCCGATCCTGCGCTCCTGGGAGCGCTGCGCCGCCCTCGGGCTCGATTTCGGGCAGCGCCCCCGGGTCGAGCCGCTGGGCAGCGCCGAGATGCGTGCCGCCTTCGACCGCAGCGAGGCCCTGCGCCAGACCTGCCGGCCCGAGATCGAGGCCCTGCACGCCGAGGCGCAGGCGACCGGCAGCCTGGTGATCCTCACCGACGCCGACGGGCTGATCCTCGACACCCTCGGCAGCGATGCGTTCGCCGGCCGCGCCGCGCAGGTGGCCCTGCGCCCCGGCGTGCCCTGGAGCGAGAGCCTGACCGGCACCAACGCCATCGGCACCGCCCTCGTCGAGCGCCGCCCGGCCGAGGTGCGGGGGGCCGAGCATTACTTCGAGCCGCACCGGATCCTGAGCTGCGCGGCGATGCCGATCCTCGGCGCGGATGGCACGGTGCTCGGCGTCCTCGACCTGACGGGACCGGCGGCGATCCACCAGGGCCACGCCCTCGGGCTCGTCGGGCTCGCGGTCGCCGCCATCGAGCACCGCCTCCTCGACACGGTGCCGACGGGCTGCGAGGTGCTGCGGCTGCACCGCGATGCGGGGCTCCTCGGCACCCCACGCGAGGGGGTTCTGGTCTTCGAGGGCCGCCGCCTCGTCGGCGCCAACCGGCACGGGCTGGCGCTGCTCGGCCTTAGCTGGGGCGATCTCGGCACCGAGCAGGCCGGCGGCCATGGCGGCGACACCGCGCCCGGCCCCCTCTCCTTGCGGGACGCGACCGGGGCGCCGCTCTACGGCCGCCTCCAGGGGGTGCCGGCCCGGCGCCGATCCACGGTCGAGACCGCGCGGCAGAATCCTGCGGCTCTGATCCCCGAGGGCCCGATCCTCGATCCCGCCACCGAAAAGCTCCTCGCCCGGGCCGTGCGGCTGATCGATGCCGGCATCCCCGTGGTGGTCGAGGGCGAGACCGGCACCGGCAAGGAGGTCTTCGCCCGCGCCGCCCACGCGGCCTGTGCGCGGGCGCAAAAGCCGTTCGTGGCGGTGAACTGCGCGGCGCTCCCCGAGACGCTGATCGAGGCCGAGCTGTTCGGCTACGAGCCCGGCGCCTTCACCGGCGCGGCTCGCCACGGCGCCAAGGGTCTTTTGCGCCAGGCCGAGGGCGGCCTTCTGTTCCTCGACGAGATCGGCGACATGCCGCTGTCCCTGCAATCGCGGCTGCTGCGGGCGTTGCAGGAGCGCGAGGTTCTGCCCGTGGGTGGCACCCGCCCGATCCCGGTCGATTTCGCCCTGATCTGCGCCACCCACCGCGACCTGTCCCGCATGGTCGAGGAGGGCGCCTTCCGGGCCGACCTGTTCTACCGCATCGCCCCCTACCGGGTGCGGCTGGCACCCTTGCGCGAGCGGCCGGACCGCCTCGCCCTGGTGCGCGGCCTCTGGGCCCGATCGGACGGCCCGGCCCGCGGCGTGAGCCTGTCGCCCGATTGCGAGGCGGCACTCGCCGAGGCGGAGTGGCCCGGCAACCTGCGCCAGCTCGCGGCCTGCCTGAAGGCGCTGGCGGCGCTGGCGGAGGCGGGGGAAGTGCTGGGACCGGCGGACCTGCCCGAGGGGGTGGCCTGCCGCCCAGCGCCTGCGCCGGTCCCCCGGCGAGAGGAGGCCGGCCGACTCGACGTTCTGGCCCAGGATGCGATGCGGGCGGCTCTCGCGGCCCACGGCGGCAATGTCAGCCGGGCGGCACGGAGTCTCGGGATCAGCCGGAGTACGTTGTATCGGCGGTGTTTGACGGAGCGGGCGGGAGTGTAGCCTGGACCGCACTGCACGAGGGGCGGGCAAGGTCGAGCGCGACGGCACGGATGGCTGCTGGCACCCCGCTGTTTCCGCTTCGCGAGAGGGGGCCGCTTCTCGAAAGCGGTCGTCCGTGGAGCGCCCCGCACGCTTCCAGGCCTGGGGAAGCCGGCACCGTGAACGCTGATGGTCGCCGAGGCGGCGGATCCCCGGAAGCACGGTCTCTGCTTTCTCCCTTCGAACCGTTCCGTTCGCCCATGGAAGGCCAAGGCGCAGCCAAGGCCGCCTTGGCACCGGGTGCCTCATGCGCCGTCATCCGGCAATGAAGGCTGCGCACAGTACCACCGGTATCGCGCTTTCGCGTCTCTGACGCGGGAAGCTGAAGCAGATGATCCACCAGATCGCCTGCTGGCACTCGCCCGGGAGCACTCGGGCGACAACACTCGGGCGACCCGTCGCCGCTCGGGCGGCTTGCGAGCCATCGGCACTTGTCATGCACACCGTTTTCGAAAGCCCGTTCAAGGGCATCACCCTCGATCGCCTGGTCACCAACCCGAAGCGACGAGGCTCTCAAGGCTGCCATGCCTATCCTGACGAGCGGCGACGTTTCGGCGCTTCGTCGCCGCTGGCGGACGATGATCGACCCAGCGTCATAGCCAAGGCTTTCGACTCCCAGACTTCCGACGCCGGCTCTGCCCGCCCGCTCCCGAAACCCGGCGGGCAGGACACCGCCGATCTCAGCCGGTCAAACGGTCATGCGGCGAGGTTTCGGCCTACATCTGAGGATCCTCCGCCGCCTCCAGCCGCCCCGCCTCGATCGCTTCCAAAAACAGCCGGTGATCCTCCGCATTCCGCTCGCCATAGGCCCGCGCCCAATCGGCCAGGGCCTCGCGGAAATCGGCGTGGCGGTCGCGGCCGCAATAGCCGGCAATGGCCGCGGCGTCGCCGGTGCGGGCATGCGCCCGCGCCAGCAGCGCGCCATAGGCCCATGAGAAGTACACCAAGGGCTGCCCGCGCATGCAGCCGACCGGGATCTCGCCCTTCATGTTCTTCATCTGGCGGACGTAGAACGGACGATCGTCGATGGTGGTCCAGCCGAGGAGCGGGTCGCCGACCGCCTGGAGCAGGCGCTGGCCGTAGATCACCCGCTCGCCCTCGTGCGAGGCGTAGGGCTCGGGCATGCCGGCGACGTAAGGCGCGTGGGCGGGGCGGACCGCCTCCTTCACCTGGAGGAAGAGGACGTCCTGGTCCGAGTTGCCGCAGAGCAGGGCGACATAGGCCCGGGTGCCGACGCTGCCGACGCCGACGACCCGGTGGGCGACGTCGACGACGTGGTAGCGGCTCAGCATGAACCGGCGCTCCCGCGGCAGGGTCTCGGCATAACGCTCCAGGCCTGCGGTCACCGCCTCGCGGGTGTCGGCATCGACCCAGGTCAGGATCGGCGGGTCGTTGCGGAAGCGCCAGCCGCCATCGACCCGACGCTCGCCGACCCGGGCGAGCAGGCTCTTGTTGTGCCGCTTGCGCGCCTTCTCGACCGCGCGCTCCACCACCGCGCGCGACTCGTCGTCGATCACGATGCCGCTGAAATCCAGGTCCTCGGCCCGCGCGGCGCGGTGCCAGACGTCGAGCGGCCCCTGCGGCGCCAGCTCGGTCATGGTGTGCTGGTAGCCGTAGGCCGCGGCGATCACCGCCTCGCGCCGCTCGGCCCCCGGCACGTCGAGGTCGCGGGAGGCGACCTCGATGCTGGCGCACAGCCGCTTCAGGTCCCATTCCCACGGGCCGATCGTGACCTCGTCGAAATCGTTGAGGTCGAGCACGATGTCGCGCTGGGGCGTGCCGAACAGGCCGAAATTCGAGATGTGGGCGTCTCCGTTCATCACCACGTCGATGCCGCTCGTCGGCGTGCGGGCGAGGTCCCAGGCCATCACCGTGGCGGCGCCGCGCAGGAAGGCGAAGGGCGAGCTCGCCATCCGGGCGACGCGCAGGGGGATCAGCCGCTCCTGGCGCCCGGCTTGCGCCTCCTCGATCAGCCGGACCGGATCGGGCCGGTCGCCCGGTTCGGGCACCGGGCCGTGGCTGTCATGCGGGACCTTGGCGCGCAGGGCCTTGCCGGCGGCGCGGCGCTTCTCCCACGGCTCGCCGGGCCTGCGCAGGTCGATATGCGGAAAATCGGCCAGGGGCTCCAGCACGATGTCCTCGGCCGGCATCTCCGCCGAATCCTGCCCTGGACCCTGCACCGGGTCGCGGGCCGGCGCGGCCTCGTCGGCGGCGAGACCCTCGTGCGGTCTGTCGGGATTCGGTCTGTCCATGGGCACGGCTCGTCGGCAGCCCCGATCCGGGCTTGGGAATCAACCTTGGCCATGGACGATCGTTCCGGGCGCGGGATGAAGCTCGCGTCCGAAACGTGACATCCCTCAGCCCTGATGGTCGCGGGCCTCCTGGATCACGTGCAGGAACTCGGCCGCCAGCTCTCCGCGCCGGTCCGGGTGGTCGCAGGGTCGGCGCAGGATCAGCCGACCCTCCCGGGCGGTCACCTCGTCGCCAAGCGGCATCGCGGCCGGGGCGGAGCCGGGGCGGAAATCGACCGCGAGGCCCTGCGGCCCGCCGGTGAGCCGGGCGATCCCGAGGGAGAGGCAGACGACCCGCAGCTGCGCCAGCGTGAACAGGGCCCGCACGCCCGCGGGCAGCGGCCCGAACCGGTCCTCGACCTCGCCGCGCAGCGCCTCGACCTCCTCGGCGGTGCCCAGGCGCAGGAGGCGGGTATAGAGGCTCAGGCGGACCTCAGGCTCCGGCACGTAATCCTCCGGCACGTCGCCGGCGAGGCCGAGGCGGATCTCCGGCGCCCAATCCTCCGCCGGCTCGCCCTTGGCGGCGCGCAAGGCCAGCTGGAGCAGGTGCTGGTAGAGGCCGAGGCCGATCAGCTTGACGTGGCCCGCCTGGTTCTCGCCGACGAGGTCGCCGGCGCCGCGGAGATCCAGGTCGCGGGCGCTGATGGCGAAGCCCGCGCCGAGGCGGTCGAGGGCCTCCAGCGTGCGCAGGCGCTTCTCGGCCGCCGGGGCCAGGTCGCGGTCGGGGCGGGTCAGCAGGTAGGTGACGCCCCGGCGCTGGCCGCGGCCGACCCGGCCGCGGAGCTGGTGCAGCTGGGCGAGGCCGAAGCGCTCGGCATCGTGGACCAGCATGGTGTTGGCCCGCGGCACGTCGAGCCCGCTCTCGATGATCGAGGTGGCGAGCAGCACGTCGCCCTCGCCGTCGGCGAAGCGAACCATGACCTCGTCGAGCTCCGCCGGCTTCATCTCGCCATGGGCGACGACGGTGGCAAGCTCGGGCACCAGCCGCTTCAGGCGCTCGGCCATCGGGCCGATCTCCTCGATCCGCGGGCACACGACGAAGCTCTGGCCGCCGCGGCCCTTCTCGCGCATCAAAGCCGCCCGCACCGTGTCGTCGTGGAGCGGCGTCAGCAGCGTGCGGATCGGCTGGCGCACCGCCGGCGGGGTCGCGATGACGCTGAGCGACTTCAGGCCGACCAGCGCCGCTTGCAGGGTGCGGGGTATCGGCGTCGCGGTGAGCGTCAGCATGTGGGCGTCGCCCGCCATGCCGCGCAGCCGCTCCTTCAGGGCGGCGCCGAAGCGCTGCTCCTCGTCGATCACCACGAGGCCGAGTTCGGCGAAGGTGACCCCGCGCCCGGCGAGCGCGTGGGTGCCGACCACCAGGCGGATCGAACCGTCGGCGAGGCCCTGGCGCACGCGCCTGGCCTCCGCCGGCCCCTCGAGGCGCGAGAGCTGCGCCACGCCGATGCCGAAGCGGGAGAAGCGCCGCTCGAAGGTGCGCAGGTGCTGGCGCACCAGCACGGTCGTCGGGGCCACCACCGCGACCTGCTTGCCGGCCAGCAGCGCCGCCGCGGCGGCGCGCAGGGCCACCTCGGTCTTGCCGAAGCCGACGTCGCCGCAGACCAGCCGGTCCATCGGCCGCTCGCCGGCGAGATCCATGAGCGCCCCGTCGACGGCCTTCGCCTGGTCCGGGGTGAGCGGGAAGCCGAAGCCGGCGCCGAACCGCTCCATCTCGCGCTCCGGCGGCACCAGGGCCGGGGCCTTGGCCGCGCGGCGGGCCTCGGCGGCCTCCAGCATGGCCCGGGCGGCACGGGCGAGGCCCGCCTCGGTGGTGAGCCGCCGCTTCGCCCAGGTACCGCCTTCGAGCTTGTCGAGGGTGACGGCCTCCTCCTCCGAGCCGTAGCGCCAGATCCGGTCGGCCTGGTCCACCGGCACCATCAGGATCGCGTCGCCGGCAAAGCGCAGGCGCAGGGCCTCGGTGCTGCCGCCGTCTCCGGTGCCGATACGCTCCAGCCCCTCGAAAACGCACAGCCCGTGGTCGCGATCGACCGCGACGTCGCCGACGCGCAGATCGACCTCGCCCATCGGCAGGATCACCGGCTGGCCGGCGCTCGGGCGCGCCGACGAGCCGCCATAGAGGTCGGGGGCGGCGATCACCGTGACGCCGAGATCCGGCACCCGGAACCCGGCATCGAGGGGAGCGGGCAGGGCCACGATCTCGCCGGCCCTGGCGGCGACGGCCTCGGACCAGTCGGCGACCGGGCGGACGCTGCGCTCCGCCGCCCGCGCGGCCTGGCGCGACAGGCGCTTGAGCCCGGCGGCGTCCCCGCCGAGCACCACCCGCTCGCCGGCCTTCAGGCGCTCGCGCAGGTAGGCCGAGAAGGCGGCGCCTGGCCGGCGCTCGCGCAGGAAGACCGGCACCGCAATGGATTCCGTCTCCGCGTCGCTCGCGACCGCCACCTCGCGCGAGTCACGGGCCTTCCGCCACTCGGCGGGGGTGAGATAGAGCGGCACCGCCTCGCCGCGGGCGCCGGCCTCGCTCGCGCGTCCCTCGGCGATCTGCTCGAAGAAGGCCTCGGCGCGGGCCTCCGCCCCGGCCTCGACCACCAGGCGGGCCTCCGGCACGTAGTCGAGCAGGGTGACGAGCCGGCCGTAGAGGGTCGGGAGCTGATGCTCCTGGCCGGTGAAGGGCCGCAGGCGCACGGGCGAATCCGGGTCCAGGATCACCTCGGTCGCCGGGTCGACCACCAGGGTCTCGACCTCGTCGAGGGAGCGCTGCGACACCGGATCGTAGGTGCGGATCGCCGCGACCGTGCCGCCGGCATGCTCGATGCGGCAGGGCCGCGG
>NZ_LABZ01000229.1 GCF_001043955.1 Methylobacterium tarhaniae
GTCCGGAAGCTTCCTTCCGGACATCGCATGACCCGGGCGGGCGGGGGGGCGAAAAAGCCCCGCGCAAGCCACCGGCCATACAGCCGTACCGCATCGAGACGGAGCGTTGCAGGACATGGGGATCATCGTCGGCCTGGTCATCGCCATCGGCTGCATGCTCGGCGGCTTCGTGGCCATGGGCGGCCACCTGATCGTGATCTGGCAGCCCTGGGAGTTCGTCATCATCGGCGGCATGGCGGCCGGCACCTTCGTGATCGCCAACCCGATGAAGACGGTGGTCGATTCCGGCAAGGCGACCATGGAGGCGTTCAGCGGCAAGGGCCCGAAGCGCAAGGACTTCCTGTCGCTGCTCGGCCTGCTCCACGCCCTGCTGCGCGAGATCAAGACCAAGCCGCGCAACGAGGTCGAGACCCATTTCGACGATCCGGCGAATTCCGAGATCTTCAAGAACTACCCGGACGTGACCAAGGACCAGGGCCTGGTCCTGTTCATCTGCGACTATTGCCGGCTGATCCTGATCGGCGGCGCCCGCTCGCACGAGATCGAGGCGCTGATGGAGGAGGAGATCGGCACGCACAAGAAGTACGCGCTGAAGCCGTACGGGGCGATCAACACGGTGGCGGAGGCGCTGCCGGCGCTCGGGATCGTCGCGGCGGTGCTCGGCATCGTGAAGGCGATGGGGGCGCTCGACCAGTCGCCGCAGATCCTCGGCGGCCTGATCGGCGCGGCCCTCGTCGGCACCTTCTTCGGGGTGTTCGCCTCCTACGGCGTGCTGGCGCCGCTCGCCATCAAGGTGAAGGGCGTGCGCGAGAAGCAGTGCTCGGTCTACACCATCGTGAAGCAGAGCCTGATCGCCTACATGAACGGCGCCCTGCCGCAGGTGGCGATCGAGCACGGCCGCAAGGGCATCGCCGCCGCCGACCGCCCGACCATCGACGAGGTCGAGGCCGCCACCGTGCCGGGCGCCCAGAACCGCGAGGCGGCCTGAGAGCCGGCAAGTCCCAGCCATGGAACCGACGATCCTCAGCAATCCCGCCGACATCCGCGCCCGCATCCAGGAGGCCGCCGGCCTCTCCCTGGACCGGCTGCCGATGCTGCAGCTCATCTTCGACCGCCTGGCCACCGCCTGCGGCGACGGCCTCAAGCACCTCGCCGCCTCGTCGATCCTCTATTCGCTGAACGGCGTCGAGAGCGGGCGCTTCGGCGACTTCCTCGACGCGTACGACACGAAGGCGGTGGTCGGCATCTTCCAGGCCCCGGCCTGGGACGGACACATCCTGGTCGGCCTCGATCGCGACTTCGTCTTCACCATGGTGGAGGTGCTGTTCGGCGCCGACGGCTCCGAGGAGCCGGTCGACGACGAGCGCCCCTTCTCGGCGATCGAGCTGCGCATCGCCCAGATCATCCTCGAGCAGGTCGGCCGGGCGCTGGAAGCCTCCTTCGGCCTCGTCTCGAAGACGGCGTTCACCCTCGAGCGCACCGAGACCCGGATGGAGTTCGCGGTGATCGGCCGGCGCAGCAACAAGGCGATCCAGGCCAAGTTCAACCTCCAGGCGCTCAGCCGCGGCGGCGAGATGTTCATCATCATGCCGCAGACGGTGCTCAACCCGCTGCGGCCCAGCCTCGCCAAGGTGCTGACCGGCGAGACGAGCACCCGGCGCGACCCGCGCTGGGCGACCCAGATCGCCGCCGAGGTGCAGAAGACCACGGTGCACCTGCGCGCCGTGCTGGAGGAGCGCCACCTGACGCTCGGCGAGATCGCCGGGCTGAAGGTCGGCCAGGTCATCGCCCTCGACGCCACGCCGGCGACGCGGATCAAGCTCGAAGGCAACGACAAGCCGCTGTTCTGGTGCCATGCCGGGCAGTCGCAGGGGGCCTACGTCCTGCGGATCGACGAGGCCATCCAGGAGAAGGAAGGGACGGAGCATGGTCTCGCTGGTTGACGGAGTGCTGCTCGCTGCCCTGGTCGGCACCAATGCCTGCGTGCTGCCGCTCTACCTGAAGCTCAAGCGGCTCGACCGCGCCCAGGCCGAGTACGGACGGGCGGTCGCGGCCTCGGGCCACGCACTGGCCACCGCCGGCGAGGCCGTGCGCAGCTTCACCGGCGAGGGCCGCGAGGTGCTGGAGGCCCTGAGCGTCAAGATCGAGGAGGCCAGGGCGGCGCTCGCCGCCCTCGAGGCCGGCCGCCGCGCCGCGGCGCGCGGGGAGAGCGACCGCTAAGCGGATTTCGCAAAAGTGGTCGCCGGTTTTGCGACAAAAATCTGCGACCAAACAGGAACCTGAGCGGACGACGCGTTGGCTTGCCGACGCGTCGTCCGCTCAGAGCAGCGCCCGCCCCGCGCGGCGGCCAGGCGCCATTCCGGGTCCTCGATTCTCAGGTTCCGTCCCGGTGAACCCGCGATCAATCCGCCTTGCGCCGGGCGGCCCGCTCCGGGCGATCCGGGACGCGGCACCCGCCTCGCTGCTCCAGCCCCTCGATTTTGCCGCATCGTCTGCACGAACCGGTATTCCTTTCGTCGGAGAATGCGCCACGCCCCCCTCGGTCGCGTCCCGCCCGCACGGCCGGGCCGACGAGGGCTCGCCGGACGCCCCGGCCTCGATCCGTCGAGGCGGGGGAACGGCGAGCACGCCGCAAGCCTCGGATCAGCTTGGGCGCTTAGGACTGCCAGGGACTTCAAAGAATTCCACGCGAGCCCGCGATGAGCACGAGCCCCTTCCCCGATGCCGGCGCCAGCCCCGCCTCCCCGAGCCAAGCCTCCCAGCCGGCCGAGGACGGGCGCAACCTCGATTCGATCCTGCGCATCCCGGTCCTGGTGCAGGTGGTGCTCGGCTCGGCCACCATGCCGGTCGCCAACCTGATGAAGCTCGGCCGCGGCGCCATCGTGTCCCTTGACCACCGGGTCGGGGAGCCGGTCGACGTGATGGTCAACGGCCGGGTGATCGCCCGGGGCGAGATCGTCATCGTCGAGGAAGAGAATTCGCGCTTCGGCGTCTCGCTGACCGAGGTCGTCGGCCCGGCCGACACCGCACAGAACGGCTGATCGCGTGAACTTCGCGGCGTCCCCCCCGGCCCTGCGCGGCGCCTCCCGGCAGCTCGCACCCATCGACCAGGTCGCGACCCTGCTCCTGGCCATGGGCAAGCCCGCGGCGGGGCGCCTGCTGAAGTATTTCGAGCCGGACGAGATCAAGCGGATCACCCAGTCGGCCTCGCGGCTCGGCGCGGTGAGCCCCGACCTGCTCGACACCGTGGTCGAGACCTTCGCGGAGGAATTCGCCGGCGGCTCGAGCCTCGTCGGCACGGTGCAGGAGGTCGAGAAGCTCCTCACCGGCCTGCTCCCGGCCGACCAGGTCGCCGACATCCTGGCGGAGCTGCGCGGCAACGCCAACCGCTCGGTCTGGGAGCGCATGGCGACGGTGTCGGAGAGCGTGCTGGCGAGCTACCTCGTCAAGGAGCACCCGCAGACCGCGGCCCTGATCCTGTCGCGGGTCAAGCCCGCCATCGCCGCCAAGGTGATGGGTCACCTGCCGCTGCCGGTGCGCAACACCGTGATGCGGCGGATGCTGAGCTTCAAGCCGGTGGTCGACGACGTGATGCAGGCGGTCGAGCGCGCCCTGCACGAGGACTTCCTGATCAACGGGTCGCGCAATTCCGGCGCCGACACCCACGCCAAGATGGCCGACATCATCAACAAGATGGACCGCCAGCAGATGGACGAGGCCCTCTCCAGCCTCGCCGATTCGCGGCCGAAATCGGTCGAGATCCTCAAGGGCCTGCTCTTCACCTTCGACGACATCGTCAAGCTGGCGCCCCGCGCCCGCACCACCCTGTTCGACGCGGTGCCCAACGACCGCCTGGTGCTGGCCCTCAAGGGCACCGACGCGGAGTTCCGCACCGTGGTGCTGAGCGCCCTCTCGGCCCGCGTGCGCCGCATGGTCGAGCACGAGCTGAACGGCGGCGAGCCGGCCGCCCAGCGCGACGTGATGGAGGCCCGCCGCGCCATCACCGACCTCGCCATGGACATGGCGGGCCGCGGCGAGATCGAGATCAATCCGGGAGGCGAGGATGAAGCCCTCATCCGCTGAGCGGCCCCCCGTGACCGGGGCAATGGCGGCGGGACGTCGGTCCCGCGATCCGTCGCATGTCTGAGGACACCGACAAGGAGAGCAAGACCGAGGACGCCACCGAGCGGAAGGTGCGCGACGCGATCGAGAAGGGCGACGTGCCGTTCTCCCGCGAGGCCCCGGTCTTCGCATCGATCCTCGGCCTCCTGGTCTCCCTGAGCCTGGTGGTGCGGGGGCAGGCGGCGGCGCTCGCCCGCGACCTCTCCTCGTTCTTCGACCATCCGGGCGGCTTCTCGCTGGCCTCGGCCGAGGACGCCCTCACCCTGATGCATGCGACGGGCTTTGCCCTCGCCCGCTTCCTCACCCCGATCCTGCTGGTGCTCGCCGGCTTCGGGCTCGTCGCCTCCCTCGCCCAGAATGTTCCCAGCCTCGTCTCCGATCGCATCGCCCCGAAATGGAACCGCGTCTCCCCGGTCTCGGGCTGGGGACGGATCTTCGGCCGCTCCGGCCAAGTCGAGTTTCTGAAAGCCGTCCTTAAAGTCTCCTCGGTCAGTCTCGTCGTCCTCCTGCTCCTGCGCTCGGAACAGGGCAAAGCCGTGAGTGCCATGTTCGTCGACCCGAGCCAGCTCCCCGAGCTGATCCTGACGACCGCGATCCGCCTGGTCTCGGCCGTGAGCATCGCCACCATCGTGATCGTGGCGGGCGATCTCGTCTGGGCCCGCCTGCGCTGGCAGCGCTCGCTCCGGATGTCGCGCCAGGAGATCAAGGACGAGCACAAGCAGGTCGAGGGCGATCCGACCGTCAAGGCGCGCCTGCGCTCACTCGCCCAGGACCGCACGCGCAAGCGCATGCTCGGCCAGGTCAGCCGCGCCACCGTGGTCATCGCCAACCCGACCCACTTCGCGGTGGCCCTGCGCTACGAGCCCTCCGAGGGCCCCGCGCCGATCGTGCTCGCCAAGGGCCAGGACCTCATCGCCCTGCGCATCCGCGAGATCGCCGAGCAACACGGCATCGCCGTCATCGAAGACAAGCCTCTGGCAAGGTCGCTGTACGATGCTGTCCAGGTCGACCAGATGATTCCCGCGGAGTTCTACCGCGCGGTCGCGCAGATCCTGTTCTTCCTGTTCGCGAGACAACGATGATCCCTCACGACCACGATCTCGCGCAGGCCCGGATGGTGTCCGGTGACGTGATCGCGGCGGCCGAGCAGGTCTTCGCGGCGGAGTTGCGCGACTTCATCACCGAGTTCTGCCTGCTCGACGGCAGCGTGCTGATCGGCTGGGTGCGGGGCGAGCGCCACGGCAACATCGCCGACCTCGTCGCCTCCTCGGCCGAGCCGTTCTTCAAGGACGCCACCCTGACCTATGCCGACGCCGCCGACGTCTGCCTCGACTGGGGCCGCTCGATGCAGGTCGTGCTCGACATGGAATTCGCCGCCAAGGCCGTGACGGTGTTCTTCAAGCTCGTCCTCGACGGCTGCTTCGTCGGGGTCGCGATCCAGCGCATCCTGGCCGAGGAGGGCCCCCCCTTGCGCCTCGACGCCTTCGCCCGCGCCCTGTCGGATGCCCGCCTCACCTGATTCGCGACGCGGGCGGCCTCGCCGGGCTCCCGCCCGGGGACAATCCGCGCCGACGGCCACCCGGCAGGCGGCACCGGGGCCGTTGCGGCCGCCCTGTCAAGAACTAACGCTGACCTAACGCGTCCCCGCGCCCACACTCCGGCCGATTCTTAACAAAATGCTCTGCGAAGCCGGCCTGCTGCGGCGCAACGGTCATTGACCGGCCGCCGCGCCGCGGACATGAATTCGATCGGCACAAATCGGACACCGCAGGATGTCGGACCGGCGCGCGCACTCCGAGCGTCCGCCGGCCGAAGTTTCGGGGCCGAGGGAACAAGACGGGGAACAGGTCGGAGGCGGAGTGTCGCTGCGCCACTTGACCGGTCCCGATGAGGGTACGACAGATGTATTTCTTGGTCGATGCCAGGAAATCGGTGAATGCGGGCTTCAAGGCGGGGTTCGATCGGGAAGGAGTCTCATCCTTCTCGCTGTCGCCGGAGGAGTTCACGAGCTGGATCGAGTCGGCGTCCCGCAGCGACCTCGACGCGGTGCAAGGCTTCCTGCTGGGTGATTTCGACGAGCGCGCGCGCTGCGCGAGCGCGATCCGCCGGCAGTCCCGTGCCCCAATCATCGCGCTGGCCGACTCGCGGTCGCTGGAGCAGACCCTGGTGCTGTTCGACGCGGGCATCGACGACGTGCTGCCCAAGCCCGTCCACGTCCGGGAGATCCTGGCCCGGACCGAGGCGATCTGGCGCCGGGTCAACGGGGAGCAGCCGCAGGCCCCCGACTCACCCGTCACCCAGCCGGACGACACGGACGCCAAGCAGATCGCGCAAGCCGGCCGCGGCGCCGAACGGCTGAAGGTGTTCTTCGACGGGCGCGACCCCGAGATCGACGGCGTCCCCCTCTCCCTGCCGCGGCGGGAGCGGCACATCCTGGAATTCCTGGTCCGCAACCGGGGTCGGCGCGTGACCAAGACCCAGCTCTTCAACGGGGTCTACGGCGTCTACAGCGACGGCGTCGAGGAGAGCGTGGTCGAGGGCCACGTCAGCAAGCTGCGCAAGAAGCTGGCGCAGCAGCTCGGCCATGACCCGATCGAGGCCAAGCGCTACATCGGCTACACCTACGTGGGGTGAGCGACGAGCGACCGGCCCGAACCCCGCCGGAAGGCTCGGGCACGACGTAGCGGACGCCACCCCGATCGTGCATCCGCACGAAATACCGACGAGGCGCGGCCTCGCCAGCCGGATGGTTCACCTGCAGAACGTCTTCGCGCCCGGCGTCCATTGACCGAAGCCGGAAGCGACCATGTTGGCGATCACCCGGCAGACATACTGCTTCTGGGCCGGGTTGTTGTTCGGGCCAGCGTGATAGCGCGCCACCGCCAGGGTCCAGCTGCCCTCCCGGGCCTTGAGTTCCTTGAGGAAGGTCGTCGCGTACTCGACGTTCTGGCGCGGGTCGATCATCGCCTCGATCGAGGAGAACTTCGCCCGGTGATAATGGTGGTTGATCTGCATGCAGCCGAGATCGACCAGACGCACGCCGCTGGCCTGCGCCTCGCCCAGGCGCCGGATCACGTCGGCGGCGCTCGCGCCGAAATAGGCCTTGCCGCCGATATTCATGGCGTAGGGCTGCAGCGAGCCGCGATTGCCGCTCTCGGTCAGCCCGACGGCATAGAGCATGCCGAGGGGCACGCCGTGGCGCGCGGCGGCCTGCGCCATCTGCTGCTCGCAGACGTTGTTGGTCGGGGGCAGCGGCGCCTTGGCGGCCCCGGAGACCGTGGCGGCGGCCTGCGCACCCGCAACGGCGCTACAGGTAAAGACCGCCGCGGTCGCGATCGCCGGAATGCGCGTCATCTCTCTGCTCCATGCTCCGGCGCCCGCCTTCCTCGGGCGCGTCGGGATTGCGGCGGGCCGGCTGGTCCGGGCTTGCGCCGCCATGCTGCTGCCCGCCGGCGAAGGCCGGCAGGGACGGGCTCCCGCCCTGCGGGAAGGCCTCGCCCGGGAGGCGGCCGGCCTGGACGGTGACGAGGTCGGGCTGGTAGCCGGCCTCGCGCACCAGGGCGGTCAGCAGGCCGCCGTCGCGCCGCAGGAGGTCCGCGGTCTCCTCGTGCTCGGCCCGCAGGTTCATCTCGAGGCGGCCATCCTGGAGCCGCATCCGGACCAGGACCTGGCCGAGCTCGGCCGGGCGCAGCTGCAGCGTCAGCAGCCGCACCGGCCCCTCGGCCTGGGCGGCGGCGCTCCAGGCGGCCGCAGCCGCACCGGCGCGGACCGAGGCGGAATCGGGCAGGGTCGCGGCCCCGGTCGCCACCGCATCGGCGATCTGGCGCAAGGTGGCGAGGGGCAGCGCCGCCGGGGCGGGCGCCGGCGCCGGAGCGGGGTCGGCCGCGGCGACCGGGGCGGACATGCCGGCTGCCTCCTCGGCCCGGCGCTCGCCGGGCGTGGCCGGGGCGGCGATCCTGGCCTCGGAGACGGACTTGATCTCCTGATGCGGCTTGGTGCCCTGCGAAGGCCGGGCCTCCCGGGCTGGCCTGGACTCGGCAGGTGCGGCGGCATCGGCGGCGCCCTGGTACGGCGGATCGGCCGTGCCGGGGCCCGGCGCGCCCGGCGCGGCTCCGCCCGGCGTCCCGCTGGCGAACGAGGATGCGCCGCCCGCGGCAGCGCGAACCGACGCCGGCGCGCTCGTTCCGGGCTGGGGTGCGGCCGCCGCCGCGCGGTCCGCCGGCATCGGAGACGGTGTGGCGCCCGCGGGCGGACCGGCGGGGGGCTGCGGCGATGCGGGCCCCATCGTTACCTGAGGGGTGGCCGCAGGGCCTGCCGTCTCGTGCCCGCCCGAGGCGGCGGGCTGGGTGTCGGCCTGCAATCCATCGGCCGTCGCCCGACGACCGCCGGGACCGGACGCCGCGGCGGCAGGGAGTGGCGTGTTCGGCGACGCGGACGCGGCGGCCGACAAAGCTCCGGAGAAGGGCCCTGCGGCGGTGCCGGCTCCGGTGGCGCCGGGCGCCAGCTGCGCTGCGGATGTCGCGACCGGAGCGAAATGCGTTTCCTGCGCGATCACGGTCATGGCCGGACGCATCATGGCGGAGGCGGCGGGGTCGGCCGCGGATCCGGAGCCCCGCGGCGACGGCGCGGATGCCGGGGCGCCTCCCGCCGTCGGCGCCGCCGGAGCCGGGAGCGGGATCACCGTATCGGTGCGCGTCGGCCACGGTAGGGCGGCGAGCGGAGCGCCATCGGCCGAAGCGGGGGCCGGTGCGGTCTCCGTCTCGGATTCCGCGCCGTCCCCGCCCGGGAGGACGGCGGAGATCTCGGCGCCCGCGGCCTGAACCGACGCATCCGAGGCGGCGCGCAACCGCGCGAGGTGAGGCAAGGCCGCCTCCCCTTGCGCACGCGCGGCCGACACCTCCCGCGAGCCGAGATTCGACGGGGCTGCGAGGCGTGGCGATGCCGGCGCGGCCGCGGCGCCGGCCGGCAACGGGGTCGAGGGCGGAGTGGGCTCGACGGCGGAGGCGGCCCCTCGACCAGCCAATTGCCCCCCTGCGCCGTTCGCGGCCGGGTTCGGCGCGGGCGCCCGGCCCGCAGCCCGCTCCATCAGGGCGGCGAGGTCCGCATCGCCCGGACGGGCGGCTCCGGCGGGGATCGCACCGGCCGAGCCCGCGCCGGCGAAGAGCGCATCCAGGGTCCCGGGGCGTGGGGAGGCGCCGCCTTGCGGCCCCCCCGCCTCGGCGGCCGGCTCCGTCCCGGCTTCGGGCGGGCCTGCGGGATCGGGGCGCTCGCCCTTCTCGAGGAGCCCGAGCACGGCGTCGAATCCGGGGCCTGCCCCCGGGCGGGCCGGTTCACTGGCGTTGCGGGCGCCGTCGAGGCGCGACCGCGGGCCGGGCAGCATCGCGTCCAGGGGAGTCACGGGTCGGTCCTGTCGATCATCCGGTCGACCTGCGCGAGCGCTTCGCGCGCCCGGGCGATCGACGCAGCCTCGGGAATCTGGCGCCGGCCGGTGGGCGCGGCGGCATCGGCGACGGGCGGCGCGGGAGGTGCGGCGGGCGCCGGCGGGGCGCCGCCGCGGATCTGGCCGGCGGTGGAGAGCGCGGCGTCGAGGAGGGCGCGGTCGGAGGCGTCGAGCCCGGCCCGGTCGACGGCACGCAGGGCGTCGAGCCCGTCCTCGTAGCGCCCGTCCACCACGATCAGGGCGGCGGCGCGGTAGAGCCGGGCCCGGGCGGCGGCCTCGCTGTCGGGCCCGGCGAGGCTCAAGGCTCGCTCCGCCGCGAAGGTCGCGGTCTCGCGCCGGCCCTGATCCAGCCCGGCCCGGGCGACCAGCAGGTAGAGGTCGCGCCGCTCCCCCGGCTCGATCTCGTCCAGCATCCGCTCGAGCTGGGCGACGCGGGCGCGGTCGCTGTCGAAATCGAGGCGGGTGAGCGCCGTGGCGAAGCGCTGGCGGAAATTGCCGGCATAGACCGAGCGGCGGAACCGCCGCAGGTACTGGATCGACAGCGCCTCGAAGCGCTTGGCATCCCCGCCCTGCGCGTGGATGAAGATCTCACGGCGCAGGGCCCCCTCCTCCACCAGGGTGCCGGGAGCCAGCAGCCGGGCGAGGTCGAGGAGCTCGATCGCCTTGCGCGGCGCCTCGCGCACCGCGACCGCCGCCTGGGTCAGGGCGAGCTGGCCGGCGAGGCCGGGGGGCTGGGTGCGTGGATCGAAGCGGCCGAGCAGGGTGCGCGCCTCGCGCTCGCGGCCCTCCAGGTAGGCGAGCGCGCCCTGCACCAGGGCCGACAGCTCCTCCGGCACCTTGCCCGTCTCGCGCATCCGGCGCAGGAGCGTCGGCCCGCCGCCGCCGAGGGCGAAGGTGACCGCCGCCCGCACGTTCTCGGGGGACGTCCAGGCTTCGGGCTCGAGGGCGAGCAGGCGCTGCTCGATATGGCCGAGGAGCTGCCGCTGGGCGAGATGGGCCTGGGTCGAGCCGCGGGCGATGCGGTCCTGCAAGAGCTGCAGCGTGCGCACCAGTTCGACCGGCAGGCCGCGGGGGGCGACCGGCAGCGGCTCGATGGGCTTGGGCGGCTCGCCGTGCCCCCCTCCCCCGCCATGGGAATCGGCAGCCGGCGCGGCGTGGCCGCCGCCATGGGCGTCACCGCCGGCCGAGGCCGGCAGCGCGGCGAGCAGGAACCCGGCGATCACGAGGCCGGCGGCGCCGCGGCGGCTCATTCGGGCAGCCCCCGCACCAGGATCTCGATGCGCCGGTTCTCCGCCGCCTTCGGGTCGGCGGGGTTGCGCGGCTGGCGGTCGGCATAGCCCTCGATGCGCTCGATCCGGGACTCGTCGACGCCGCCGCGTACCAGCATGTAGGAAGCCATCTGCGCCCGGGCCGTCGAGAGGCGCCAATTGTCGTAGGTCTCGGAGCGGAACGGCCGCGCGTCGGTATGGCCGCGGACCACGATGCGGCCGGGCCGGCTGTTGACCACCTTGGCGATCTTCTCGATCGCCCGCACCACCTTCGGGCTCGGCTCCGCCGAGCCGATGCCGAACATGCTGAAGTCGATGTCGTCGGTGATGCTGATCAGGATGCCCTCGCCCGAGCGGCGGACCTCGACCTTCGGGGTCGGCGCGCCGGTCGAGAGCGGCGCCACCGCCTTGGCGATCTCGGCCTTCATGGCGGCGACCGCCGCGGTCTCGGCCGCCTTGGCGGGATCCTTCCCCTGTTCCTTCCCCTGTTCCTTGGCCGGATCCTTGGCCGGATCCTTCGGGGCGTCCTTGGGCGCCGGCTCCCTGAGGGCGGCCGACTTCACGGCGTCCTTCGCGTCCTTCACCGGATCCTTCGGGGTGAGCGGCAGCCCGTCCTCGGCCGAGGCGACGCGGGTGGGCGCGTCCTTGGCGTCCCGGGGCTTGGCGGAGGCCACCTGGCCGGCGGCGTCGAGGCGGGTCTCGGACGGGGCCGACACCGCAGTGCCGACCTTGCCCGGCCGCTCGGTGCGGTGGCGCGGCAGCGGCTCGACCTGCCAGTAGAGCGGATCGAACGGATCGCGCGCCGCGTCGCCGCCGCTGATCCCGGGCTGGCCGGATTCGACCGACGCCGCGTCGGAGCTCGCCGTGTCGCCGCGCTCGCCCTCGGCAGCCAGCCGCGCCAGCACCGCGTAAGGGTCCTGGAACAGGGCCGATTCCCGCGCCCGGCTGCCCGGCGCGGCCTCGCTGGCTTTGTCGCCGGCCTTGCCCTCGCCCTTGCCGTCCCCCTTGCCTTCACCGCCCTTGCCCTCGGCCTTGCCGCCTTCGGCGCCGGGCTCGGCGGGGGTGTCGTGGGGATCGCGAAGACCCTTCTTGTCGTGGGTGACCTCGGCGAGCTTCACCGGGTTGAAGTACTCGGCGATGGTCTGCTTCTGCTCCTTGCTGGTCGAGTTGATCAGCCACATCACCAGGAACAGCGCCATCATGGCGGTCATGAAGTCGGCGAGCGCGATCTTCCAGGCGCCGCCGTGATGGCCGTCCTC
>NZ_LABZ01000023.1 GCF_001043955.1 Methylobacterium tarhaniae
CCCCAACATCCCGGGGCCGCGACGTGGGACCCGGGGCCCGGACCCGCGCACACGGTCCAGGACCGGGCGGCCCGCGTCCCGCCCGGTCCCGAACCCTCTGCGGGTCGGATGCTCGATCGGCCTATTTCGCCAGGGCCGCCAGGATCCGCGCCCAGCTGCGCGTGCCCTTGTGGAAGCTCTGGAGGTCGTACTTCTCGTTCGGCGAGTGAACCCGGTCGTCGTCGAGGCCGAAGCCGACCAGCAGGGTGTCGAGGCCGAGCGTCCGCTTGAAGTCGCCGACGATCGGGATCGAGCCACCGGATCCGATGGTCACCGGGGCCCGGCCCCACTCCTCGGCGAGGGCGCCCTTCGCCGCCTCCAGGGCCGGCATGCCGTGGGGCAGCGCCAGCGCCCGCGAGCCCTTGTGGGTGACGACCTCGACCGAGCAATCGGCCGGGATGCGCTCCTGGATGAAGGCGCGGAAGTTGCGGTCGAGGGCCTCGGGATCCTGGTCGCCGACGAGGCGGAACGAGATCTTGGCGCTGGCCTTCGACGCGATCACCGTCTTGGTGCCCTCGCCCGTATAGCCGCCGATGATGCCGTTGGCGTCGCAGGTCGGGCGGGACTGGATCTGCTCGATCAGCATCCGGTCGCGCTCGCCGGCCGGCAGGTTCAGGCCGACGGTGCCGAGGAAGCTCTCGGGCGTCAGGTTCAGGCCGCGCCACTGCTCCAGCACCTCCGGCGGCGTCTCGTGCACGCCGTCGTAGAAGCCCGGCACGGTCACCCGTCCCTGGTCGTCGTGCAGGTCGGCGACGATGCGCGAGAGCACCCGGATCGGGTTGGCGGCCGCCCCCCCGAACAGGCCCGAATGCAGGTCGCGGTCGGCGCAGGTGACGGTGACCTCGAAATAGGCCAGTCCCCGCAGCGACGAGGTGATGGCCGGGGTGTCGCGGTCCCACATCCCGGTATCGCAGACCAGGGCCACGTCGGCCTTCAACTCCTCGCGGTTGGCCGCGACCCATTCGGGCAGGAATTTCGAGCCGTCCTCCTCCGCCCCCTCGATCAGGATGGTGACGCCGACCGGCAACTCGCCGTCGATCGCCTTGAAGGCCCGGCAGGCCTCGACGAAGGTCATCACCTGGCCCTTGTCGTCGCAGGCGCCGCGGGCGCTGATGACCTTGCGGCCATCCTGGAGGGTCGCCATGCGCGGCTCGAAGGGCGGCGTCTCCCACTCGTCCAGGGGATCGACCGGCTGCACGTCGTAATGGCCGTAGAACAGCACGTGCGGAGCGCCGGGCTTCCGATGATGGGCGAGCACCACCGGATGACCGCCGGTCTCGCGCAAGGAGGCCTCGAAGCCCATGGCGGCGAGATCGCCCTTGAGCCATTCCGCCGCCTTCCGGCACTCCGCGGCGTAGGCCGGATCGGTCGAGATCGACGGGATGCGCAAGAAGGCGAACAGCCGCCCCAGGGAGGTGTCGAGGTCGCGGTCGATGTCGTTGAGGATCCGGTCAAGCGCGGCCATGCGGTGTCTCCGGGTACGAGTCGAATCTGGCGCGGGGACGGGTGTCCGGCCGCGGTGATGCCATCACTAGCGCAGCGGGCGGGCGGCCAGAAGCCGCGAGGTGGAAGCGACGACGGGCTTCGGGTGCATGGCGGGCGGGGCGCTCGCCCGGGTTTCGACGGCACGCGCGGAAACCCTCCCTCCTCTGCGGAGCAGGCCGGGAGTGGGGCAGTGCGACGCTGGTCCAGAGGGCGCACGTCACATCGGTCGCGACCTTTCCGGAACCGGCGTCCCCTCTCCCGCCCCAGCACGAGTGCTTCGCACTCGCCGTGGGGCACCCTCCCGCGCGGAGGAGGGAGGGTCTTCAGCGCGCGCCTTCCGCCGCATCCCGCCGCCCGGCCCCCCGATACTCCCCTAAGGAACGACCCCACTCTGGAACGGTTATCGGGTATGCCGCCCGGCCGAGGGCCGCGCGCCCTCTCGGCGCGCGCCGGCGCCGGGCCCCTTCACGAGCAATGGCAGGCCCATGCTGAGCGACAGCGGCTCCTCCGCCCCACCGGGGACGATTCCGGTCACCCTCACGGTCAACGGGCAGGAGCGGCAGCTCCAGGTCGCGCCCTGGACCACGCTCCTCGACCTCCTGCGCGAGGAACTCGACCTCACCGGCACCAAGAAGGGCTGCGACCACGGCCAGTGCGGCGCCTGCACGGTGATCGTCGACGGGAAGCGCATCAATTCCTGCCTGGCGCTGGCCGTGCAGAAGGACGGCGCCAAGGTCACCACCATCGAGGGCCTGTCCTCGGGAGCCCTCCACCCGGTCCAGGCCGCCTTCGTGGAGCACGACGCCTTCCAGTGCGGCTACTGCACGCCCGGCCAGATCATGTCCGCGGTGGCGCTGATCGAGGAGGGCCGCGCCCGCTCGCGCGAGGAGATCCGCGAGCACATGAGCGGCAACATCTGCCGCTGCGGCGCCTATTCCAACATCGTCGACGCGGTGGAAGACGTCCTGAAGACCAAGGCGTCCTCGTTCCGGGAGGCCGCGGAATGAACCGGTTCGAGTATACCCGCGCCGGCACCGTGCAGGAGGCCGTTCAGGTGCTCGCCGCCGATCCGGCGGCGCGCTTCATCGCCGGGGGCACCAACCTCGTCGACCTGATGAAGTACAATGTCGAGCGGCCCGGCCGCCTCGTCGACATCACCCGCCTGCCCCTCGACGAGATCGTCCAGCACGAGGGGGGCCTGCGCCTCGGCGCGCTGGTGCCCAATGCGACCGTGGCCTACGACCCGCTGGTCAACGAGCGCTATCCGCTGCTCGCCAGCGCGCTGCTGGCCGGGGCCTCGCCGCAATTGCGCAACGCCGCCACCACCGGCGGCAACCTGCTCCAGCGCACCCGCTGCTACTATTTCTACGACGAGGGCACGCCCTGCAACAAGCGCGAGCCCGGCAGCGGCTGCCCGGCGATGACCGGGGTCAACCGCATCCACGCGATCCTGGGCGCCTCGGAGACCTGCATCGCGACCCATCCCTCCGACATGTGCGTGGCCCTGGCGGCGTTGAACGCGACCGTGCAGGTCGAGGGGCCGAACGGCCGCCACGGCATCCCCTTCGGCGAGTTCCACCGCCTGCCGGGTGACGCGCCTCAAACCGACACCACGCTCCGCCACGGCGAGATCGTGCTCTCGGTCGACCTGCCGGACGAGGATTTCTCGAGGCACTACACCTACCTGAAGCTGCGCGACCGGCTCTCCTACGCCTTCGCGCTGGTCTCGGTCGCCGCCGCCCTGGAGATGGACGGCGACACGATCCGCACGGCGCGCCTGGCGCTCGGCGGCGTCGCCCACAAGCCCTGGCGCAACGCGGAAGCCGAAGCCCGCCTCCAGGGCAGGCCCGCGACGCCGGAAACCTTCCGCGAGGCCGCGGACGTGATCCTGGCCGAGGCCCGGCCCTATTCCCACAATGCCTTCAAGGTCGAGCTGGCGCGGCGCGCCATCGTGCGGGGCTTGCGCCAAGCCGCCGCCGGCACGCCGCAATCCCAGACCGACAAGCGCATCGCCTAAAGGACCGCCATGGCCACCCCCTCCCGCTACGTCGGCACCGCCCGGAGCCGGCTCGACGGCCCCGCCAAGGTGACGGGCGCCGCCAAATACGCCGCCGAGTTCACCGCCCCCGACCTCGCCCACGGCGTCGTGGTGTCGAGCGCCATCGCCAAGGGCCGCATCACGGCGATCGACACCAAGGCCGCCGAGGCGGTGCCCGGCGTGATCAAGGTGCTCACCCACGAGAACAAGCCGCGCACCGCCTGGCTCGACTACAATTACCGGGACCAGGTCGCGCCGCCCGGCTCGCCGTTCCGGGCGCTCAACGGTCCCGAGATCGTCTATGGCGGCCAGCCGGTGGCGCTCGTGGTGGCGGAGAGCTTCGAGCTCGCCCGCCACGGTGCCAGCCTGGTCAAGGTGACCTATGACGAGGAGGTGCCGAACACCGACCTCGCGAAAAATCGCGACGCCGCCTACGTGCCGCCGAAGAAGCGCTCCGGCATCAAGCCGCCGCCGGACCCGCGGGGCGATGCGGCGGGCGCCTACGACACCGCGCCGATCCAGCTTCGCCAGGAATACAAGCAGGCGATCGAGCACCATAACCCGATGGAGCCGCACGCCTCGACGGTGGTCTACGAGGGCGAGGGCAAGCTCACCATCCACGACAAGATCCAGGGCGTGAACAACACGCAGGGCTATGTCTGCAGCGTGTTCAACCTGAAGCCCGACGACGTACGGGTGATCACGCCCTATGTGGGCGGCGGGTTCGGCTCGGGCTTGCGGCCGCAATACCAGCTCTATCTGGCGGTCGCCGCCGCCCTCGACCTCAAGCGCTCGGTCCGCGTGGTGCTGACCCGCGACCAGATGTTCACCTTCGGCTACCGGCCCGAGACCTACCAGACCGTGGCGCTCGGCGCCGACGAGGCCGGGCGGCTCCAGTCCCTGACCCACGACGCGGTCGCCGGCACCTCGACCTTCGAGGATTACCAGGAGGCCGTCGTCAACTGGTCGGGCCTGCTCTATCACTGCCCGAACGTCACCCTCGACTACAAGCTCGCCAAGATCGACACCTATACCCCGTCCGACATGCGGGCGCCGGGCGCGGTCACCGGCATCTTCGCCCTCGAATCGGCGATGGACGAGCTGGCCTACGCCACCGGGATCGATCCGCTGGAACTGCGCCTGCGCAACTACGCCGAGCGCGACGAGGGCGAGGGCAAGGACTTCACCTCCAAGGCCCTGCGCGCCGCCTACGAGCAGGGCGCGGCGCGGTTCGGCTGGTCGAGGCGCAAGGCGGAGCCGCGCTCGATGCGCGACGGGCACGAGCTGGTCGGCTGGGGCATGGCGACCGGCGTGTGGGAGGCCATGATGATGCAGTCGAGCGCGAGCGCCACGCTCACGCCCGACGGCACGCTCGAACTCGCCTGCTCCACCGCCGATCTGGGGACGGGCACCTACACGATCCTGGCGCAGATCGGCGCCGACGCGCTCGGCCTGCCCCTCGACCGGGTGACGACCCGGCTCGGCGACACCGCGCTCCCCGAGGCGCCGCTCGCCGGCGGCTCCTGGACGGCGGCCTCCTCCGGTGCGGCGGTGCAGGCCGCCTGCCGCAAGGTGGCCGAGCAGCTGTTCGGCCATGCCCGCAGCATGGCGGAGTCGCCCCTCGCCAATGCGGACTTCGCCCACGTCACCTTCGCGGACGGGGACATCCGGCTCCAGACCGATCCCTCGCGCAAGGTGTCGATCGCCGAGGCGATGCGGGCCGGCGGCGTCGAGCGCGTCGAGGCGACCGAGAAGGTCAAGCCGAGCATGCTCACCAACATGCGCTACTCGGCCTATACCCATTCGGCCGTCTTCGCCGAGGTGAAGATCGACGAGGAACTCGGCGTGGTGCGGGTGACGCGGGTGGTGAGCGCCATCGCGGCCGGCAAGATCCTCAATCTCAAGACCGCCCGCAGCCAGATCCTCGGCGGGGTGGTGATGGGGATCGGCGCGGCGCTCGAAGAGGAGTCGATGCTCGACCACAATCTCGGGCGGATCATGAACCACAATCTCGGCGAATACCACGTGCCGGTGAACGCCGACATCCACGACATCGAGGTGATCTTCGTCGACGAGCACGACGACAAGGTCAGCCCGCTCGGCGTCAAGGGCCTCGGCGAGATCGGCATCGTGGGCGCCGCCGCGGCGGTGGCGAATGCGGTGTTCCACGCCACCGGCAAGCGGGTGCGCGACCTGCCGATCACCATCGACAAGATCATCGCCTGACCCATCTCGTCAGGGAAGAGGAGCAAGGGCGGGGCCTTCGACGGCCCCGCCCTTCGCATGCGTGACGGGAGTACAGCCATGGACGTCAACAGCGTCACCGCCGGCGAGGTCGAGATCACCTACGAGGCCTCGGGGCCCGATATGGGCCAGCCGGTCCTGCTGCTGCACGGCTGGCCGGACGACCCGCGGACTTTCGACGGCGTGATCCCGAAGCTGAACGCCGCCGGCTGGCGCACCATCGTGCCCTACTGGCGCGGCTGCGGCCCGACGAAGTTCCTGAACCCGGAGGGGCCGAGGAGCGGCGAGACGGCGGCTTTGGCCACCGACATCCTGGCCTTCATGGACGGCTTGGGCTTCTCGCGCCTGCCGGTGGTCGGGCACGATTGGGGCGGGCGCGTCGCCTACATGCTCGCCGCGGCCCGGCCGCAGCGGGTCTCGTCGATCGCCGCCCTGTCGGTGCCCTGGGCGCCGGGGCGCATCGGCGTGCCGCCGCTGCCGCAGGTGCGGGCCTTCTGGTACCAGTGGTTCATGAACACCGAGCCGGGCGCCGCCTTCGTGCGCGAGAACCCCCTCGCCTTCGCCCGCGAGCAATGGGTGGCCTGGAGCCCGCCCGGCCCCTGGTTCACCGACGAGACTTTTTCGAAAATCGCCCCGTCGCTCCAGAACCCGGACTGGGCTGCCGTCACCCTCAACTTCTATCGCTCCCGCTGGGGCGCCGACGCGCCGGACCCGCGCTTCGCCGAACTGAGACAGGCGGCGGAAGGCGCCGGCAGCATCGCGGTGCCGACTCTGGTCATCAACGGCGCTGCCGACACCTGCGTGCTGCCGGCCTCGTTCTCGGGCCAGGAGCAGCATTTCACCGGGACCTACCGCCGGGTGGAGCTGGAGGATGTCGGCCACTTCCCGACCCGCGAGGCGCCGGACAAGGTGGCGGAGGCGCTGCTGACGCATCTGGGCGAGGTCGGGGAGCATTGAGGACCGGATCGCGCCACTGCCGCGGCGGTTGAGGCGAACTCCCGCGGCGCAAAAATTGCCAAGTCCCCTGCGTCTCTCGACGCGGGGGAAAGAGAATGGATCCCGTCACGCTGCTCTCGTTCGCGGCCGCCTTCCTGGTCTTCGCCGCGAGCCCCGGGCCCGACAACATGACCATCGTCGCCCGCACCCTGTCGCACGGGCCGGCCTCCGGCCTTGCCTACGGGGCCGGCATGGTGGTGGGCATCCTGGCCGTCCTGGTCCTCGCCGCCACCGGCCTCGCCGTGGTGGCGCAGGAGATGGGGGCGCTGATGACGGTCCTGCGCTATGCCGGCGCCGCCTACCTGATCTGGACCGGGATCCGACTCTGGACTGCCGAGCCGGTGCTGCCGGCGGAGCGCGCGGGCGGCACTCGGCCGGGCCTGGCGGCGAGCGTCCTCGCCGGCCTCGCCCTCAATCTCGGCAACCCGAAGATGCCGCTGTTCTACCTCGCCCTGCTGCCGAACGTCGTCGGTGCCGCCCTCGCCCCGGCGCAGGTCGCGATCCTCGCCGCCGTCATCCTCGCCGTCGAGGCCCTGGTGATCGGCGGCCACGTGCTCCTCGCCGGCCGGCTGCGGCGGGCCCTGCGCACCCGCGCGGCGGTCCGGCGAGCGAACCGCATCGCCGGTGGGGTCATGGTCGGGGCCGGCGTCGCGGTGGTCGCGGCGCGCTAGGGTCCTGTCCTTTTTCGTCCGCTTCCAGTCCGGGCGCGGCCTTTCGGGACGCGGGGCGGCGCCTATCCTGGCGCCGTTCCACCCGCTAAGGATCATCCCCGTGACCGACACCGCCCTCCTCGTCATCGACGTCCAGGACTCCTTCCGCCACCGCCCCTACTGGGACGAGGCCGACCTGTCCCGCTTCCTCGACCGTCAGCAGGCCCTGATCGACGGCGCCGTGGCGAGAAACGTCCCGGTGGTGCAGATCTTCCACGTCGAGGACCAGGGTCCGTTCTCCCTCGCCTCCGGCCATGTCCGCACCCTGGAGCCCCTGCGGCTCACGCCCGACGCCGTCTTCCACAAGCGGCGGCATAGCGCGCTCGTCGGCAGCGGGCTCGACGTCTGGCTGACCCGGAACGGCATCCGCCGGCTGCTGGTCAGCGGCATCCGCACCGAGCAGTGCTGCGAGACCACGACCCGCCACGCCTCCGACCTCGGCTACGCGGTCGATTACGTCGCCGAGGCGACCCTGACCTTCGCGATGAATGATGCCGCCGGGCGCCTTTGGAGCGCCGACGAGATCCGCGCCCGCACCGAGTTGGTCCTCGCCGGGCGCTTCGCCCGCATCGCGACCGTGGAGGAAGCCCTGGCCGGGCCTGCCTCCCGACTCGCCGCGTGAGCGCGCCGGCCGACATCCCTGTCGTGGTGGTGTGCCCGCCGCGCACCCTGCTCCTCGACGTGGCCGGGCCCGTCGAGGTGCTGCGCAAGGCCAACCTGATCCAGGACAGGGTGCGGTTTCGCGTCAGCCATGTCGGCCCGCACCCCGAGGTCACGAGCTCGATCGGGCTTTGCCTCTCGGGGCTCGCCCCCCTTCCCGCGCCGCTGCCCGACGGGGCGATCGTGGTGGTCGCCGGCACGGCGGAGCTGATCCTGGGGGATCCCTCGCTCCCGGGTGAGTCCGAGCGGGCGGCCGAGGCGGCGATCGTCGCCTGGCTGCGGGCGCAGGTGAGGCCGGGGCACCGCCTGGTCTCGATCTGCTCCGGTGCGCTCCTGGCGGCCCGGGCCGGGCTCCTCGACGGGCATGCCTGCACCACCCATCACGCGGCCTGCGCGGAGCTGGCCGCCCTCGCCCCCGCCGCCCGGGTGCTGGAGGATCGGCTGTTCGTCGAGGACCGCGAGCGCCTGACCAGCGCCGGCATCACCGCCGGGATCGACCTGATGCTGCACCTCGTGGCGCGCCTCGTCGATCCGGCCTCGGCGGCGGCGGTGGCGCGCTACCTCGTGGTGTACTTGCGCCGGGCCGGCCACGACCCGCAGCTCTCAGCCTGGCTCGACGGGCGCAACCACCTCCACCCGGCGATCCACCGGGTGCAGGATGCGGTGAGCGCCGATCCGGCCCGGGCCTGGAGCCTGGAGGCGCTCGCCGGCATCGCCGCGACCAGCCCGCGCCACCTCTCGCGGCTGTTCAACCGCCATGCCGGGATGAGCCTGCCGAGCTACATCAACTCCCTGCGGGTGGCGCTCGCCCGCGACCTCCTCGCCCAGACCCGCCTCGACATGGAGCGCG
>NZ_LABZ01000230.1 GCF_001043955.1 Methylobacterium tarhaniae
GGGCGCCGACCCCCCCCTAGGCAGCCCACGGCGGGGGGGTGGGGGACCCCCCCCCCCCCCGCCCACGAGCCCGGGGTGGTGCGCATGTCGGTCCAGGCGAGCTGAGCGAAGCTCGCCCACTCGTCGTTGACGAAATCCCCCATGTTGTGGCGGGCGCCCGCCTCGAGGATGACGCAGCGGATGCCCTTGAGCGCCAGCTCGGTGCCGAGCGTGCCGCCGCCGGCGCCCGAGCCGACGATGACGACGAGGCCGTCGTCGTTCAGGTCGAATGTGGCCATGGTTTCCTCCGGTCCGCGCGGCCGGTCGCGTCCGGGCCGGCGCAGTCGTTCATTGATTGTTCTTGTGTTGACGGTCGATCTGCCGCGGCATCCGGCCGGTCAGACCTTCGGCAGCCAGTCGATGTCGTTGAAGCCGCGCTGGATGTAGCCGCCCTTGTCGGCGGACGGGCCCTCGTAGCCGAATTTCGGCCAGATCTCCGGCTGGTTGTAGAGCGAGACGACGAGGTCGGAGCGGATCTTCTTGAAGAAGTCGGTGTGGCTGATGCCCTCCAGCACCGCGACCCGGTCGGCCTCCCAGCCGATCTGGGCGTAGTTGACCCGGTGGCGGGCCTGGGCGTCCTCGTCGAGGCGGCGCACGCCCGAGGTCAGCAGCGCCTTCACGGCCGGGTCGGCGGCGGCCTTGCCGTCCCAGGGCTTGATCGCCGTGATGTAATAGACGTCGGCGAGGAAGTCGTGCGGGTAGATGTCCCGCGCCATCTTCACCAGGGTCTTCAGCTCGGCCGGCGCCAACGCCGCGCCGTTCTCGGCCCAGGCCTCGGAGACCTGGAGCCCGGCGCCGGTGGCGAGGGCGGCTGCGGGGGCCGCGACGGCGGCGGTCTGCAGGAAGCCGCGGCGGCTGAATCGCGCGCGCGGATCGACTTCTCTCATGGGCGTGTCCTCTCATGCGTGTCGTCGGTGGTGTGGGCCGGCCCGGGGCGCGTCTGTCGCGCGCTTTCCCGGGCCGCCGGGGATTCGCTCAGCCGAAGCGGCCGCCCTTCTGGATCACCTCGATCTTGTAGCCGTCCGGGTCGGTGGCGAAGAAGAAGCGAGCCAGGGTCTTGCCCTGGTGCTGGAAGTCCTTGACCGGGGTCGCGGGCAGCCCCTCCCGGGTGAAGCGGGCATGCTCGGCGTCGACGTCGTCCACCACCACCGCGAGGTGGCCGTAGCCGTTGCCGAGGTCGTAGGGCTCGGTGCGGTCGAAGTTCACCGTCAGCTCCAGCTCGAACGGCGAGGACGGGTGGCGCAGGTAGACGAGCGCGAAACCGTCGAAGCCGACGCGCTCGGCGAGCTCCAGGCCGAAGGCGCGGGCGTAGTAGGCGCGGGAGCGCTCCTCGTCGAGGACGCGGATCATCGAGTGGACGGGCTTGGCCATCGGCGGCAGGAACCTCGTTTCGTTGGCGGGCGCCGCGGCTGCGGCCGCCCGGGAAGCCCCTTAGACTAGCTCCAGGGAAGAGCACGGGGTGGTAGCGGGATGTGACGCATGCCCGGGCGATGCACCGCGCCGGCCCCGCCTTCACGCAATGGAACGGCCGCGACCGCGCCGACCGCCCGCGGCTCCGGGCCGATTTTCGTTCCGATGCGCCGCGTGCGCGGGAACACATCACGGCAGTTTGCCGCCACCTATATTCCGATCACCGCAACGGATGCGGGCCAGAGAGACCGGCCTGCACAGCGTCATGGAGCCTGAATACCAGATGAAGACCCGAATCGCCGCCGTCGTCACCGCGTTTGTCCTTGGCGCCGCTCCGATTTCGTCCGCCATGGCATTCAGCGCGAAGTCCCCGGCCCCCTACGGTGCCCGCGATGTCGAGACCACCGGTTCCCTCGGCTCGGCCAATACCAGCGTGCCGTTCTACGGCGCCTGCCCGATGAGCTCGGCCTCCGAGGGCAACGCCAACCAGCAGAACTTCCCGGTCAAGCAATACGGCCAGACCTCGGGCGGGCATCGCTGCTAACCGAAACGTGGATCGAGGGAAACTGGACATGAGCGAGATGAAGCTTCTGCGTGCCGTCTCCTACGGCATGATCGGCGTCCTGGCCGGCGGCCTGGCCATGACGGTCATCGGCACCGCCAACGCCCTGATGAGCATGTAACCCGAGGAGAAAGGGCCGCCCCCGGGCGGTCCTTTCTCGCATGCGCGGCTTTTTACGCCGCCGGCCCGGAACCGCCGCGCTTCCGACCGCTTAGCCCAGGAGAGATCTTTGCAGGGACCTTTCCGAAGGTCCCGCGCGCCAGATCCCCCGCACCGAACGGAACCCCGCCGGAGGCCGACATGCCTGCACTGCTCCGCCCCGCTTCCGTCCTCCTGCTCCTCGTCGCGAGCACCATGCCGGCCCTCGCGATCTCCGACCGCCGCGACCAGCCGACCCGGGCCGACGTTCCCGATGCCGCGCGGAGCGACACCTCTGGCGTGGCGCCGCCGCAGGCGATCAAGCCGGACACCAAGGTGATGCCCGGCGATACCGGCCTGAGCGGCAATGCCTCCTCGCGGACCAACCCTCTCGACAAGCTCGACCCCAAGGACCGGCGCGCCACCGGCGGCGGCAACGGGGCCGGCGACCGCCGGTAAGGCAACCGCGGCGGGACAACGCGGTTAACCCTCGCGCGAACACGCGCGACGGGAGGCACCCATGGGTCTGCTCGATCAGGTCATCGGTTCGGTGCTCGGCAACGTCCTCGGGGGCGGAAGCCGGCACGAAGGACGCCACGACGGCGGCTCCGGGGCGATGTCGCCCCTCGTCAAGGCGCTGCTGATGCTGCTCGCCGCCAAGGCGATGCAGGGCGGCTTCGGCGACATCTTCGGCGGCGGCCGCCGCCCGGCGCCGCAGGGCGGACCGGACGACGGCTACGCCCCGGATCCGCACGGCTACGACATGCCCACGCCCCGGGACGAGGCGCCCCGCGGCCGCGCCCGGCGCGACGAGGATCCGGACAATCCCTATTCCGACCTCGCCGGCATGCTCGACGGCCCCGGCGGCGGGACCCGAGCCCCCTCCCCCGCCGGCGGCGGGATGCAGAATCCGTTCGACCAGGATTCGTTCGACCAGGGCGCCGGCCCCTATTCCCGCCTCGACCGGGAGCAACCCGACGATGCCGCGGGCGGTGGCCTCGACCACCTCGTCGACCGCTTCCGCCAGGGCGGCCTCGGCGAGCTGATCGAATCCTGGATCGGGCCCGGCCATAACCGGCCGATCCAGCCGCAGCAGCTCGCCCAGGCGCTCGGCCCCGAGACCGTCGACACCCTGAGCCGCCAGACGGGCCTGGGCCGGGACGACCTCCTGGCGCAGCTCGCCCAGGTTCTGCCGGGCGTGATCGACGGCTTGACGCCGCAAGGCCGGCGCCCGAACCACGACGAGATGCGCGGCTGGTGAGCCCGCACGGGCCGACGCGAAGGGCGATCCGATGGCCTACGAGCTCCATTACTGGCCGGCGATCCAGGGACGGGGCGAGTTCGTCCGCCTCGCCCTCGAGGAGGCCGGGGCCGACTACGTCGACGTCGCCCGCGAGGACGGCATCGACGGCCTGATGGCGGGCCTCGAGAGGCCGCCCCGCCCGCCCTTCGCGCCGCCGTACCTGCGCGACGGCGACCTGGTGATCGGCCAGACCGCCGCGATCCTGCTCTATCTCGGGCCGCGCCTCGGCCTGGTCGGCGAGAGCGAGGCCGACCGGATCTGGACCCACCAGATCCAGCTCACCCTCGCCGACGCGGTGGCCGAGGCCCATGACAGCCACCATCCGATCGCCTCGGCCCTGTATTACGAGGAGCAGAAGCCCGAGGCCGCCCGCCGCGCCGAGGATTTTCGCGACAACCGGATCCCGAAATTCCTAGAGTGGCTCGAACGGGTGCTGGCCGCCAATCCGTCCGGCCCGCGCCACCTCGTCGGCGACCGTCTCAGCTACGCGGATCTCTCGCTGTTCCAGCTCGTCGAGGGCCTGGCCTATGCTTTCCCGCGGGCGACCGAGCGGGCCCTCGCCGCCACCCCGAAGGTGATCGCGCTGCACCGGCTCGTGGCCTCCCGGCCCCGCATCGCCGCCTATCTGGCGAGCGACCGGCGCACCGCCTTCAACGAGGACGGGATCTTCCGGCGCTACCCGGAGCTCGACCGCTAGGCGCGGCCGCGGCACTGTCGCTTCGGCGCAACAGGTCTGCCGCGGGTCAGAATTTTTTCCAAGCCGCTGATTTTTAACGAAATCCACGATCGCATGTTGCCGGCGCGCCACGAGCTGTGTCCGCAAGTGGACATCTTTCGCCCGTTGTTAACACAAAATTAACTATTTGAGCGCGAAGGTCGCCTTAACAAATCGTTCACGACCCCGCGCCTCGACGCGCGAGCCGATCGACAGCGCGGGTTCACCGCAAAGTCCCGGCACCACTCTGACAATATGAACCAAGCAACCCCGCCGCCAATACTGGCGGCAGGGACAGAGAACTCGTCAAAAAATCTTGGGGGCTGGCGTGTACATCGTCGTCGACGAGCGGGAGAACGTGGCCGCGCAATACGTGGCGGGCTTCGGTGTGGAAGGCGTGGCGGCCCGGGGGCTGGACGTGCGGGACGTCCAGACCTGGATCGACGCCACGCCGGCCCAGGACCTCGCGGCGGTCGAGGGCTTCGTGATCGGCGATTGCGCCGACCGAATGGCCTTCACCGCAGCCCTGCGCAGCCTCTCCGGCGCGCCGATCATCGCGCTCAACGAGACCCGCTCGCTCGAGCAGACCCTCGCCCTGTTCACCGCCGGCATCGACGACGTGGTGCGCAAGCCGGTCCACGTCCGCGAGATCATCGCCCGGGCCGGCGCCATCCGCCGCCGCACCAACCGCAGCGAGGCGAAGCCCGCGAGCACCCCGGATCGCAGCGGCCGCCTGACCGTCCACACCGACGGGCGCGACCCCGAGATCGACGGCCAGAGCCTGCTCCTGCCGCGGCGCGAGCGCGACATCCTGGACTACCTCGCCCGCAACCGCGGCCGGCCGGTGACCAAGGGCCAGATCTTCAAGGCGGTCTACGGCGACCTCGACAGCGCGGTCGACGAGAGCGTGGTCGAGGGCCACATCAGCAAGCTGCGCAAGAAGCTGCGGATGCGCCTCGGCTACGACCCGATCGAGGCCAAGCGCCTGGCCGGCTACACCTTCGTCGGCTGATCCCCCTCCCCTCCTTCATGCGAAAGCCCCGGGCGGTCGACCGCCCGGGGCTTCGTCGTTCGGGCCGCCGCCGGTGACGGCGGCCGGTCGTCTTAGCGGAAGAGCGACATCACGTTCTGGCTTGCCGAGTTGGCGATCGAGAGCGACTGCACCGCCAGCTGCTGCTGCGTCTGCAGCGCCTTCAGCTTCGTCGACTCCTCCTCGATATCCGCATCCACCAGGATGCCGATCGTCCGGTCGTTCGCCTTCATCAGCGTGTCGACGAAGGTCTTCTGTCCGTCGATCTGCGTCTTGTTCGCGCCCAGCTTCGTCGCAGCGTTCGTCACCATCCCGATCGCCTTGTCGACTG
>NZ_LABZ01000231.1 GCF_001043955.1 Methylobacterium tarhaniae
CCCGCCACAAGGCCCTTTCCCCCGGCCCCCTCCAGTTCGTCGGGTGCGGCCCCGCCGACCCCGCCCGGGCCCTGCCCTCCGCGCCCGCCGGGGGGGCGCGCCGCCCCGCCGCGGTCGAGGCCCCGGCCGCCGCGCCGGTCTACGACGAGCCTGCTCTTCAGCCTGCCCATGGCTCCGACCAAGTCTTTGCCCAAGGGGCCGCCACTGCCCAAGGGGCCGCCACTGCCCAAGGGACCGCCACTGTCCAAGGGGCCGCCGCCATCCGCGGGGCTTCCCACGGGGCTGCCCCGCTGCAGCCGGTCGACCTGCCCTTCGCGCCGCCCGTGCGGCCGGTCATTCCGGTGCGGACACAGGCGCAACCCCACAAGCACCCGCAAGCGCCCCACCCGGCGCCCGCCCAAGCGCATCCCCCGGCTCCAACCGAAGCGGAGGCCGAAGGCGACTGGGTCCGCCTGATGCTCGATTTCGAGAACGACCGCGCGCTCGCCGCCCGCGGCCGGCGCACCGATGCGGCGTGAGGCCGGGATGATGCTGCGCCGACCGGCTGCCCTCCACCGCCTCCTCCCTTCCCCTTTCCGCCTATCGGGAGGGGACGGGGCGAAGGAGGCGCGCGCGGCCTCGGCCGTGGCGGCCCTCCTGATCGCCGGCCTCCTCGCCACGCCCGCCCTCGCCCAGAGCTTCCTCGGCACCGGCCCGGCCGAGCGCCTGACCCTGCCGCCCAGCGGCGAGCCCCTGCGCGCGGCCCCGGCGCGGCCGCAAGCGCCGCAGGGACAGGGACAGGGGCCGGAGGCCGAGTCCGCGCGGCGCGGCATGCCGGTCCTGGCGGCGGTCGCGGCGGCGCGGCGGTTCCCGGCCGGCACCCGGGGCTACCGCCTCGCCGGCGAGGAGGATTCCCTGCAATTCCCCGTCTACCTGACCGAGGCGCAGGCCCGGGGGCAGACGAAGCTGCGCGTCTCGTACCTGTCGGCGATCTCGGTGGCGCCGGAGGCCTCCGAGCTGTCGGCCAGCGTCAACGGCGCCAAGGTCGGCTGGACCCGGATCCAGGCCCCCGGCGCCGTGAAGGTGGTGGAGTTCCCCCTGCCCGAGGGCCTGCTCAAGGCCGGCTACAACGCCGTCGGCCTCACGGCGAGCCAGCGTCACCGGGTCGATTGCTCGACCGAGGCCACCTACGAGCTGTGGACCCAGATCGACCCGTCCCGCTCCGGCCTCGTCGTGGGGCAGGCCTCCGACCTCGACCTCAAGACCCTGGCGGCCCTGGAGCCCGACGAGAGCGGAGCCCTTCCGATCGGCGTGATGCTGGCCGAGCGGCCGAGCCCGGAGCGGCTCGAGCGGATGATCGGCGCCGTGCAGGCGGTCGCGCTGATCGGGCGCCTGGCCCGGCCGGCGGTGAGCTTCGGCTCGGCCCTCACCGGCCGCGCCGGCCTCAACCTGCTCGTCGGCACCGCCGCCGAGATCCGCGGCACGGAGGGCGTGGAGGAGCTCGGGGCCATCACCGGCCCGCGGGTCGCCCTGCTGGCGCCGCGGGGCAGCCGCGCCCCGGTCCTCGTCGTCACCGGTGCGACCGCGGCCGACGTGCGCCAGGCCATCCTGACGCTGGCCGCCTCGGGCGACGGGTCCGGCACGCCGGCCGGTTCCCGGCTCGCCGAGCTGACCCGGGGCTATCCCGTGCAGGGCGGCGAGAGCCTGACGCTCGATCAGCTCGGGGTCACGAGCCGCGAATTCAACGGCCGGCTCCTGCGGGTCGGCTTCGCGGTGCGCTTCCCGGCCGACTTCGTCCCGGCCGATTACGGCAAGGTGATGCTGCACCTCGCCGGCGGCTACGCGGCCGGCCTGGAGCCGAGCGCCCGGATCGTCGTCGACATCAACGGCCGCAACGCCGCCAGCGTGCCGCTGCCCTACAGCCGCGGCGAGGTCTTCACCGACAGCGCGATCCCGCTCCCCTTGAGCCTGTGGCGGCCGGGGCTGAACCGGGTCGAGATCAGCGCCCAGCTCCCCACCACCGCCGACCGAACCTGCGACACCCTGGCGCCCGGCGCCAAGCGCGCCCGCTTCCTGTTCCTCGACCGCACCCGCCTCGACGTCCCGGCGCTCGCCCGCGCCGTGCGCAGCCCCGACCTCGCCGCCGTCAAGGCCGGTGCGGTGCCGTTCGTGGCCCCCGGCCCGCGCCCGCGCCTGATCCTGCCGACCCCGGACCGCGACTCGACCTCCGCCGCCGCGACCCTGGCGGCCCGCCTCGCCATCGCGGCCGGCCGCGTCATCGACTTCGAGATCGGCGGCGACGAGCGCGCGCCGGGCGGCGGCGCCCGCCTCGTCGTCGCCCCGGTCCGCGCCCTCACGCCCGCCGCCCTCGAGGCGGTCGGCCTCGACCCGGCCCAGGTGCGGAGCATCTGGGAGGGCCGGGCCGAGACCGTGGCCACCCCCGGCCCGTTCGGGACCGAGGGCGTCGTCACCCTGGACCGCCTGCGCCGCAACCTGCCGATGCGCTGCGCCCTGCCGGCCCTCACCACGCCGCTGCGCACGGCCGCCGCGGCCCAGGCGGGTCCGGCCCAGGCCAACGCGGCCAGGGTGCAGGTCGCCGCGCAAGTCTCCTCTCAAGTCTCGCCGCAAGTCTCGTCGCAAGTCTCGTCGCCGGCCTCCCCGACGTCGCCCGGCGAGGCGCCGGCCGACAGCGAGGCGGATCTGGTCGCGCGCTGGGACGAGTCGGCGCGCGGCCTCGCCGTCGTCCCGGCGGTGCTCGCCAATGCCTGGGAGGGCCTGGTCCAGCGGGCGGCGGAGATGCGCGACCTCTCCTTGCGGCTCCTCGGCGGGCCGGCGCCCGACGCCGTGCCGCTCAACCCCCGCGCCTCGCTGATCGTCGCGCAGGGGGCCGGCCTGGGGGCTGATCAAGAGGGGAGCGGACGGCTCGAGGACGGCACCGTGCTGGTGACCGCTCCCAACCCCTCGATGCTCCGGGCCTCGGTCTCCTGCCTCGTCGACCCGGTGGTCTGGACCAGCCTCGTCGGCCAGGCCGCCTTCCTGGACGCTTCGGACGGCAGCCTCAGCACGGTGCAGCCGAAGCGCGTCGGGCTGATCGAGACGCAAGGCCGGAGCCTCGCGAACCTGCGGCTGGTCTCGGCCGCCTGGCTCTCCCTCAATCCCGGCGCCTACGTGGCGATGACGCTGGTCATGGCGCTCTGCCTCGGGCTCGCCACGACGAGCCTGGTGCGCCAGCTCGGCCGGAGGAACCGATGAGCCGCCGGATGGTCTCCACCCTCGCCTGCGCCGCCGCCCTGCTCCTCGC
>NZ_LABZ01000232.1 GCF_001043955.1 Methylobacterium tarhaniae
CCCGAGGCACCGGCGCACGGATAGGCATCGTCCGGGATGACGTTGCGCTCGCGGATCGCGAAGGGGTCGAGCCCGAGCCGGTCGGCGCCGAGATCGACCAGCCCCTCGGCCACCATGGTGGCGATCGGGTGGCCGACCGCCCGGTACTGGCAGGTCGGCGCCTTGTTCTGCAGCACGACCCGGGCGCGGGCGCGGTAATGCCGGTGGCGGTAGGGACCGCCGGTCAGGTTGACGACCTGGTTGGCCTCGACCGCGCTGGTGCGCGGATAGACCGAGTACGGCCCGATTCCCGTCAGGTCGTCGATCTCGAGCCCCAGGATGTCCCCCTCGGGCGAGAACGCCATCCGGGCGCTCACCCGGTGGTCGCGGGCGTGGATGTCGCTCTGGAAGCTCTCGAGCCGGTCGGCGACGAACTTCACCGGGCGCTTGAGCATCAGGGCGAGGGCGCAGGTCGCCATCTCGTCGGGATAGATGTGGACCTTGATCCCGAACGAGCCGCCGACATCCTTGCAGATCACCCGGACCGCGTGCTCGGGCAGCGACAGGTGCTTGCACAGGATGTCCTGCATCATGTGCGGCGCCTGGAACGAGTGGTGGACCGTCAGCAGCCCGTCCGCCGCCGCCCAGTCGGCCAGGATCGCCCGCGGCTCCAGGCAGACGCCGGTATGGCGCCCGAACCGGAAGGTCTCCTCCACCACCACGGCCGCGTCGCGGAAGGCGGCCTCGAC
>NZ_LABZ01000233.1 GCF_001043955.1 Methylobacterium tarhaniae
GCCGGGAGAGGGGCAGCGCGCCGATGCCAAGGATGGCGCCTGTCAGAACGGTTCAGTCTTGTCCGGAGGCGGCGTCCCCTCTCCCGCCCCAGCACGAGTGATTCGCACTCGCCGTGGGGCACCCTCCCCCGCAGAGGGGGGAGGGAGAGGCCCGCGCCATTCCTTTCTCCGGACGGACCTGCGGCCCGCGAGGAGAGATGGATGGCGCCTCATCCGGCAACTGGGCAGGACATCTTCACCCCGTCGCCCCGAACCCGGTGGCGACGCAGTTGATCGACAGCAGCAGCGCCGATTTCAGCGTCTCCCGCTTCGCCTCGTCGGTCTCGGCCCGGAAGCGGCGCAGCAGGTCGACCTGCTCGCGGCTGACCTGGTTGAGCACCGGCAGCCGTTCGGTGAGCCGGCCGCGATAGAGCGGGAACCGTTCGGCGAGGCTCGAGGCGCCGCTCACCTCCAGCGCCATGGCGCAGGTCAGCCGGTACTCGGCCTCGATCATCGCGAAGACCGCCTCGCGCGCGCCCTCGTCCGGGCAGAGCCCGGCGAAGTCGCGGGCGATGGCGAGATCGACGGTCAGCAGGGTCTTCTCCACCTCGTCCATGATCAGGCGGAACAGCGGCGATTGCTCGAACATCCGCCGCAGCAGCGCCCGGCCGCCCTCCCCGCGCACGTCGAGGAGGCTCTTGAGCCCGCTGCCGACGCCGTACCAGCCGGTGATGCCGTGCCGGTTCTGGCTCCAGGCGAAGACCCAGGGGATCGCCCGCAGGTCGGCCAGGCTCCTTGCGCCGAAGCGGCGGGCCGGGCGCGAGCCGATATTGAGGAGCGCGATCTCGTCGAGCGGGCTCGCGGCGCCGAAATAGGTCACGAGGTCCGGATGCGTCAGGAGCTGCACGTAGGCCGCCCGCGAGGCGCCGGACAGGGCCTCCATCACGTCGTCGAATTCCGGGTTCGCCGCCGGGATCCCGCCGGCCGCGCCGTCGAGGGCGTGGGCCAGCACCGCCGAGGCGAGCAGCTCCATCTGGTAGGCGGCGGTACCGCGGTTAGCATACTTGAACGAGACGACCTCGCCCTGCTCGGTGGTGCGGAACCGGCCCCGGATCGAGCCCGGCGGCTGGGCGGCGATGGCCCGGGCGGTCGGCGCGCCGCCGCGGCTGACCGAGCCGCCGCGGCCGTGGAAGAACGCGATGCCGATCCCCGCCTGCTCGCCGACCTGGGTCAGCAGCCGTTGCGCCTTGGCCAGCTCCCAGTTCGAGGCGACGAAGCCGCCATCCTTGTTCGAATCCGAGTAGCCGATCATCACCTCCTGCACCCCGCCCTGCTGGCGGGCGGAGCGGCGCACGACCGGGATCTTGAGCAGTGTCCGCATGATCGCGGGCGCGGCGCGCAAATCGTCGATGGTCTCGAACAATGGCACGATCGGCAGCGGGCAGATCTCGGTTCCGGCCGCGTCGAGGAAGACGCCGGCGGTCTTCGCCAGCAGGTAGATTCCGAGGATGTCGGGGACCGAATGGGTCATCGACAGGACGAAGGCGCCGAAGGCCTCGCGGTCGAGGCTGCCGCGCATCTCCGCCACCAGCCGGAAGGTCGACAGCGTCTCCTGCACCTCCTCGGGCAGGCCGGCGAGGTCGGGCAGGCCGTCGAGCGGGCGCGCCAGCTCGGCTTCGAGCCAGGCGGTCCAGGCCGGGGCATCGACATCCGGCGGGTCGCCGTCGTGGGCCCGGCGCCACAGGGCCTGGAGGGCCTGGGTGGTGCGAGTGGTGTTCTCGCGGATGTCGAGGCGCACGGTCGAGAAGCGGAAGATCTCGACCATCCGGCGCACCGGCCGCACCCGGTTGGCGGCCAGCGACGGGCAGCCGGCCGAGGCCAGGCCCTCCTCCAGCATGCGCAGGTCGGCGATCAGCGTATCGGCGTCGCCGTAGGCCGGGCCCGTGGGCGCGGATTCGGATTCCTCCAGCCCGGCCACCGTCGCATCGAGGCGTCGGCTCAGGCAGGTCAGGAACTGGCGGTAGGGCTCGCCCGGGTTGCGCCGGGCGATCTGCTCCCCGTCCGGCTGGAGCGCGAGGGCACCGGCCAGCGCGCCCGCGAAGCCGTCCGGTACCGGCAGGGACCGGGCGCTGATCGACAGGGTGCGGGCGAGGCCGGCCACGCCGTCGCGATAGCGCCGCAGGCTCGCCAGTGCGTTGCGCCGCAGGGTGCGCCGGGTCACCTCGGCGGTGACGAAGGGATTGCCGTCCCGGTCGCCGCCGATCCACGAGCCGAATTGGAAGAACGCCGGCACTTCGAAGCGGGTGCCCGGATAGGCCGCCTGCAACGCTTCCTCGAGCGAGCTCAAGGTGTCCGGCAGCATCTCGAACAGGGTCTCGTCGAAGAAGTGCAGCCCCCAGGCCACCTCGCGGTCGACGGTCGGCTTCTCCAGGTGCAGCTCGCCGGTCATCCAGACCAGCTCGATCTCGTCGCGCAGGTCGTCCATCAGGGCGTGGCGCTCGCGCTCGGTCCAGCGCGGCATCTCCAGCTCCTTCAGGATCAGGTAGATGCGGCGGAATTTCTCCAGCACCGTGACCCGCTTGGCCTCGGTCGGGTGCGCCGTCAGGGTCGGGCGCACGCGCAACGACGCCAGCAGCTCGTGCACGGTCTCGGCCGGCACGCCCTGCGCGGCGGCCCGGGCCAGGACGGCGCTGAACGAGTTCTTCAGCCGGTCGCGTCCGGCATTGCGCTCGACGTGGCGGCGCCGGCGCATGGCGGTGTTCTGCTCGGCGATCGCGATCAGCTGGAACCAGATGCCCTGGACCTGCAAAGCCCGCGCGGTCAGCTCCGGCGACAGCCCGGCAATGTCCGCCTGCCCGCGGAGGACCGCTTCCAGCTCCGGCTGGTGGCGCCGGCAGACATCCACCAGCGAGCGGAACAGCACGTCGAGGGCGACCCGGTCCTCGGTGCCGGAGATCAGCGGCGGGATGAAAGGGGTGTCGGGAACGGGAGTGTGGATCATCGGGGGCTCCCCGTGGGGATCGAGGGAGGGGGTATCCAAAGTATGGCGCCGGCCTTCCTCTCCCCGCGGGCGGGGAGAAGGCTGTGCTTCCGTTCAGGAAGCGCAGCGAGCCCGCAGGGCGAGGGTGAGGGGGTGTTTCCGAAGGGGTCTCACTCGTCGAGACCCCCTCACCCTCGGGTCGATCCCTACGGGATCGATGCGCCGCCTCGCCGCGCCGACGGCAAGGTCGTGTGGGATCGTTCCGATCCCCAGGCCCTCTCCCCGCGGGCGGGGAGAGGGGAGATGCGCACGAGCCGAACAGCTGGTCTCACGCCGCCTTGCGCTGCCCGGCCATCACCTGCGCCATGGTCGTCCCGAAGGCGCCCGGGCTCGGCGCCACGGTGAGACCGAAGGAGCGCATGATCTCGGCCTTCTCGCCGGCGCTGTCGCCGGCCGCCGAGATGATGGCGCCGGCATGCCCCATCTTGCGGCCCTTGGGCGCCGTGAGGCCGGCAACGAAGCCGACCACCGGCTTCTTCATGTTGGCCTGGATCCAGGCCGCGGCCTCGGCCTCCTGCGGGCCGCCGATCTCGCCGATCATCAGCACCGCGTCGGTGTCCGGGTCCTCCTCGAACAGGGCGAGGTGGTCGAGGAAGGACGAGCCGTTGATCGGGTCGCCGCCGATGCCGACCGAGGTCGAGATGCCCAGGCCCACCGCCTTCATCTGCGCCGCGGCCTCGTAGCCGAGGGTGCCGGAGCGGGAGATCACCCCGATATTGCCCTTGAGGTAGATGTGGCCGGGCATGATGCCGAGCATCGCCTTGCCGGGGGAGATGATGCCGGCGCAGTTCGGCCCCACCACCATCGGCCGGCGCTCCCTGGGGTAACGCCGCAGGTAGCGCTTCACCCGCATCATGTCCTGGGCCGGGATGCCGTCGGTGATCGAGCAGATCAGCCGGATGCCGGCATCTGCCGCCTCCATGATGGCGTCGGCCGCGAAGGGCGGGGCCACGAAGGTGATGCTCGCCTCGGCGCCCGTCTCCTGCACCGCCTGGCGCACGGTGTCGAAGACCGGCACGCCATGCTCGGTGCGCCCGCCCTTGCCCGGGGTGACGCCGGCCACGACCCGCGACCCGTACTCGATCATCTCGCGGGCGTGGAAGCTGCCCTTGTCCCCGGTGATGCCCTGGACCAGGATCCGGGTGGTCTCGTTGATCAGGATGCTCATCGGGCGTCCCTCCTCAGTTCTTGGTGCGGATGGCGGCCACCGCCTTCTCGGCGGCCTCCGTCAGGGTGTCGGCGGTGATGAGGTCGAGGCCGCTCTTCTCGAGGATCGCCTTGCCGGCCTCGACGTTGGTGCCGGCCAGCCGGACCACGAGGGGCACGCCGATCTTCACCTCGCGCGCCGCCTGGACGACGCCCTCGGCGATCCAGTCGCAGCGGTTGATGCCGGCGAAGATGTTGACCAGGATCGCCCGCACGTTCGGGTCCGAGAGGACGAGGCGGAAGGCGGTGGCCACGCGCTGCGGCGAGGCGCCGCCGCCGACATCGAGGAAGTTCGCCGGCTCGCCGCCGGCATGCTTGATCATGTCCATGGTCGCCATGGCGAGGCCGGCGCCGTTGACGATGCAGCCGATCTCGCCGTCGAGGCCAATGTAGTTCAGGTTGTGCTCGGCGGCCTGGGCCTCGCGCGGGTCGCTCTGCGACGGATCGTGCATGTCGGCGATGTTGCGACGCCGGAACAGCGCGTTGTCGTCGAACGACATCTTGGCGTCGAGCGCCAGGACCCGGTCGTCGCGGGTCACAACCAGCGGGTTGATCTCCAGCATGACTGCGTCGCAATCGCGGAACGCGCGGTAGGCGCTCATGATCGTCTTCACGGCGGCGCCGACCTGCTTGATGGTCAGGCCGAGCTGGAAGGCGAGTTCGCGCGCCTCGAAGGGCTGGAGGCCGACCGCCGGCTCGACCACGACCTGCAGCAGCGCCTCCGGATCGGTCGCGGCGATCTCCTCGATGTCCATGCCGCCGGCCTTGGAGGCCACGACCCGCACCCGCTCGACCTTCCGGTCGAGGACGATGCCGAGATAGAGCTCGCGCTCGAACGGGTCGGCGGTCTCGATGTAGACCCGCTGCACCGGCTTGCCCTCGGGGCCGGTCTGGTGGGTGACGAGGCGGCGGCCGAGCAGGTCGTTCGCGGCGTCGCGCACCTCGTGGGTGGTGCGGCAGAGGCGGATGCCGCCGGCCTTGCCGCGGGCGCCGGCATGGATCTGCGCCTTCACCGCCCAATGGGCGCCGCCCAGCTCGGTGGCGGCATAGACCGCCTGGTCGGGGCTGAAGGCCACGGCGCCCTTCGGGATCGGCACGCCGAAGCTCGCGAGCAGTTCCTTGGCTTGGTACTCGTGCACGTCCATGGCGTCCTCCTGTCGTTTGAGCAAAGCTTCCCCGGTCCGGGCGCGAGGGGGTTCCTCGCGCCCGGCTGAAAAGCTCAGGTCGTTGCTTCGATCGATCGCCCGGTTATTGCGCCGGGCCAGTGCCGACCTTCAGGTCAGCTTCGACTTCACCAGCCCGTAGACCCGCTCGGTCAGGGCGTCGGCGCCGTCCAGCGCCCGGGCGAGGTCGGCGAGGCGGCCTTCGGCGAAGGTCCGGTCCTCGATCGCCTTGGCGTTGACGTAGACGTTGAGGGCGGCGCTGCGCAGGCCGGCCTGGGCCGCCAGCACGGCGACGCCGGCATCGCTGACCACGTTGAGGTTGCCGCGCTCGGCGATCCCCTCGCACAGGTCGATCACCGCCCGGCACGTCTTGGCGCAGGCGAGCGGCACGTCGGTGGCGAGCCGCAAGGCGTCCTGGATGGCGGCCGCGCGGGCCGCCTTCTCGTCGTCGGTCGCCTTCGGCAGGCCGTAGGCGCCCATCACCGCGTCGAAGGCCGTCACGTCCTCGGCGATCATGCCGGTGAGCTGCGCGCGGAGCGCTTCGGCGCGGTCGCGGGTCGCGATCATCTCGGCCTCGACCTCGGCATATTTCTTCTTGCCGATGGTGAGGTTGCAGACCATCGAGACCAGGGCGGCCCCCATGGCGCCGGAGATCGCCGCCGCGCCGCCGCCGCCGGGGGTCGGGCGCTCGCTGGCGAGCGCGTCGAGGAAGCCCGGGATCGTGTCCTCAGGATTGGCCATCACGCCATCTCTTTCGCGAGCGCGTAGATCTCTTCCGCATCGAGGACCAGTTCGCTGCTCTCGAACAGCTTGGCGACGCAGGCCCGGTGCAGCTTGAGCTTCAGGCCGCCGATGCCGAGGGCCCCGAACACGGTCTTGCCGTGGCGCTCCTTGCCCTTGTCGGTGGCCTCGATCCCGCCGAAGCCGAGGGGCGGCTGGGCGTTGTAATCGGCCAGGAAGGCGAGGTCCTTCGCACCGCTCCACTGCGCCTCGGAGGCGAGTTCGAGCCCGATGGCGCCGGCGGCGAAGGCCACCTCGGCCTCGGCCAGAGCCGCGCCGCGGGATTCGGCGTCGGCGGTCTCGATCGCCCGGATCTCGACCTTGAAGCGGGACTCGATGGTCTTCGCGGCCTCTTGCGCCTTCCCGAGGTTGCGCCCGGCCAGCGTCACGGTCGCGCCTTCCTTGGCCAGCAAGGCCGCCGAGCGCATGCCGACCGGGCCGGTGCCGGCGAGAACCAGGGCGCGCTTGCCCTGGAGCGAGCCCGCCGCCTTGGCGACGAGGGCCACGCCTGCCGCCGCCGTGGTGTTCGAGCCGTTGGAGTCGAGCATGCACGACACCCGGAACGGGCCGAAGAAGCGCTTGCGCACCGCCTTGAACACCGCCTCGCCGGCCGCCATGCTGCCGCCGCCGACGAAGATCGCGGTCGATTTCTTCTCCGATCCGCCGCGGGTGTAGATCGTGCCGTCGACCAGCGCTCCGACATTCTCAGGGGTCACGTTCGGGTAGCCGGTGATGATGTCGGCGCCGCCGTCGTAGCCCACCACCACGTCGAACACGCTGGGCATCGGGTCGGTGTCGAACTGGAACAGAAGCTTCTTCATCGTGATCCTTTCCGCCGCGGGCGTCTTAAGCCGGCGCGGGGCATCTTTCGGGTTGGCGAGAGCGGGTTAGCGTTCCCTCTCGCCCTACTCCACCACGTTCTGCGGCCGGCCGGCCACGAAGGCCTCGATGTTGTCGACGAGCTGGTCGGCCAGGATCTGCATGGCCTGTTTGCTCGCCCAGGCGACGTGGGGGGTGATGATGAGGTTCGGCAGGTCGAGGGCGAGCAGCGGGTTGTCGTCCCGGGGCGGCTCGCTGGTGAGCACGTCGAAGCCGGCGCCGCCGATCGTGCCGGCTTGGAGAGCCTCGGCGAGGGCCGCCTCGTCGACGAGGCCGCCGCGGGCGGTGTTGATGAGGATCGCGTCGCGCTTCATCCGCGCCAGCTCGTCCCGCCCGATCATGTTGCGGGTCTCAGGCGTCAGCGGTGCGTGGAGCGTGATCACGTCGCTCTCGCGGATGATCGTGTCGAGGTCGACGAGGCCTGCTTGAGGCATCACGTCGTAGGCGAGCACCCGCATGCCGAGGGCCTCGGCGCGCTGGCCGATCGACTTGCCCAGCGCCCCGTAGCCGACGATGCCCAGCGTCGAGCCGGCGACGTCCCGGATCGGATAGTCGAAGTAGCAGAAGTGCCGGGCCTTGGCCCAGTCGCCGCGCCGGACCGAGTTGGTGTAGGGCACGATCGCGCGGCGAAGGGCGAAGATCAGCCCGATCACGTGCTCCGGCACGGTGTTGAAGGCGTAGTTGCGGATGTTGACGACCGTGATGCCGCGGGACTTGGCGAAGGCCTTGTCGACGACGTCGGTGCCGGTCGCCGCGACCGCGATCAGCTTCAGGTCCGGCAGCTGTGCCAGAGTCTCCTCGCGCATCGGCACCTTGTTGATGATGGCGATGTCGGCGCCCTTCAGCCGCTCCACGATCTCGTCGGGCGCCGTCACCGCGTGCTCGACGTATTCGTGCTCGAAGCTCGGGGGCCGTACGGTCGCATCCAGGGTCTCGCGGTCGAGGAAGACGATGCGGTGGGACATGACTCGGGCGTCTCCGGAGGGTTTTTTGGGGCTCCCGCTCTCGGGGCGGGCGGGGCGTGGCAGAATGGCATGCCGGGCCGGGTCCCGGCAGCGGGTCAAAGAGGTAGAGCGCCCTTCTCCTCTCCCCGCGGGCGGGGAGAGGAGAATTCCCACGCCTCCCTACCCCTCGCGGGTATTACGAAAATGCTCCGTCGCCGCGGCGACGCCGCTGCCGGGCGTGATGCGGATGCCGGCATCCTGCATCGCCATCTCGACGCCGGCCAGCGCCCCGAGCAGCATCAGCTCGTTGAGGTCGCCGATATGGCCGATCCGGAAGAGCTTGCCCGCCACCTGCGACAGGCCGGCCCCGAGGGCGAGGTTGTAGCGGCGATAGGCGATGTCGATGATCTCGGCGCCGTTGATCCCCTCCGGCACCATCACGGCGCTCACCGTGTCGGAATGCCACTTCGGATCCTTGGCGCAGAGCGTCAGGCCCCAGGCCTTCACCGCCGCGCGGGTGCCGTCGGCGAGGCGGCGGTGGCGGGCGAAGACGTTCTCAAGCCCCTCGTCCTCGACGCAAGCCAGCGCCTCGCGCAGGCCGTAGAGCATCGGCAGGGCCGGCGTGTAGGGGAAGTAGCCGGTGGCGTTGGCCTTGGCCTGGTCGTTGAAGTCGAAATAGACGCGCCGGCATTCGGCGGTCTTGGCGGCCTCCAGCGCCCGCTTGCTGACGCAGACGAGGCCGAGGCCCGCCGGCAGCATCAGGCCCTTCTGCGAGCCGGTGATGGCGCAGTCGACCCGCCATTCGTCGGCCCGGAAGTCGATGCTGCCGATCGCCGACACGCCGTCGACGTAGAGCATCGCCGGGTGGTTCGCCGCGTCGATCGCCTTGCGCACCGCGCCGATATCGGAGGTGACGCCGGTGGTGGTCTCGTTGTGGACCACCAGGACCGCCTTGATCCGGTGCTCGCGGTCGGCCCGCAGGGCCTCCTCGATCCGCTCCGGATTCGCGCCGGTGCCCCATTCCTCGTCCTGGATCTCGACGTCGAGGCCGACCCGGCGGGCGAGGTCGATCCACAACGTGCTGAACTGGCCGTAGCGCGGCGCCAGCACCCGGTCGCCGGGCGAGAGCGTGTTGGTGAGGGCGGCCTCCCAGGCGCCGGTGCCGGTCGCCGGGAAGAGGAAGATCTGGCCCTCGCGGGACTTGAAGACCTTCTTGGTCTCCTCGAACAGCGGCAGCGTCAGCTCGGGGAAGGCCGAGGAGCGGTGGTCCTCGGACGGCACGATCATCGCGCGCTGGACCCGCTCCGGAATGTTGGTCGGACCCGGAACGAAGAGGAAGTTGCGTCCCGGACGTCTCGATCCAGCCATGGTGTCTCCTCCGCCCCTGCGGGCTGAACAAGCCGGACGTTGCCCCGTCCGGTTTCGTGAATTCGGGTACGCACCGCCGGCACGCTGTCGGTGCGGGCGCGGTGACCGGAGGAGCAGTGGCGGCTCGTCGCCGCCGACCGCACCGGGTCGCCGTGTCGAGGGCGACTATGCGGGCGGCATCGCGACAAGGAAAACTGAAAAAACTGAGCCCCGTCTTCAAAATTTTAAAATGCTGCCCAAGAGCTTGGCCTAAAGGGGTAGGTGGCTGCACCTTCCGCCGCACGATCCAATCTAGGCTATGCCGTATCGGCAGTATTGCTCAGAAAAGTCGCAAACCTTATCGAATGTGATCAGCGGTTCCGGTCGCGCCGGATATGCATCGGCCCCAAGAAGCAGCGGATCGGAACCGGGGGGAGACCGCTCATGATTGCGAGCAGCGTGAGCTCAGGGTTCACACGCGCATGGCCGCGCACGGTTCGGCGCTGGCCGACCTACAACCTGTTTCGTCGGCGCGCGGAGCCGGACCTGGTCTGCGCGGTGCCGAACGACTTTCCGGTGCCGGCCTTCGTCACCGGCGAGGCCTGGACCTATGCCGGCAGCATCAGCTCGCCCTCGGAGGCGCCTCCCGGCTTCTCGGCCGAGGTGGCCGAACGCGGGGCCGAGACCTGCGGCTTCCACCTGTTCCACCAGCTGCCGGCGGTGACGGCGGCACCGGAACCGGCCTGGCGCGCCGTCGGCTGAGCATTTCGCCGAGAACCGCGGCCGGGGTTCGCGCATTGTCTTGCCAAGATGCGGCACGGCAAGAGGCGCCAAGGCAAGGAACGCCACGGCAAGACTTGCCCGACCTCGGAGACCCAGAGATGATCCTCAAGACCGTCATCGCGGCCGGCCTGGTCATGGTCGGCTCCGCCGCTGCCCGCGCCGAGGGCACGACCCTCGATCAGGCCGGCATCCCGGCCCTCGACGTGCCCGGCTTCGCCGAGAGCGTGCCGGCCGGCATGCCGCTCTTCGCCGCCCTGCCCCGCATGGCGCCGGGGGCCGAGGTGGAGGTGCGCAGCATCGACACCAGCGGCCTCGTGGCCTTCAGCCCGTCGGTGCCGCAGATGGTCGATCCGAACGCCGAGATCGCCACCGGCTCTCTGCGCAAGTAAGGAAGCGATGCGGGAGAGGGCCTCCGCCGGGACGCCCTGCCCCGGCCCCGTCAGGCGCTCAGGGCCGCGACCCGTGCCGCGGCCTCGAACTCGGTGCGCCGGCCCGCCAGACGCGCCTGCGCCTCCTCGTCCCGGCCCCAGACCTCGGCCTGGAACGTCTCGTCGACATGGGCGGCCGCCCAGCCCTCTTGCGGCGTCAGCCGGCCGTGCAGCACGGCGAGCGCGATCAGCACCGAGCCGGTCAGGGTGGTCATCGAGTGAAGGCCCGCGAGCGCGGTCGGGCTCTCCACCGCCTCGACCGCGCGGCGGATCGCGGCGAGCGATTCCTGGGGCTGGGCGACGTGCATCACCCCCTCGCTCAGCATGAACCGGGCGCCCAGGGATTCGTGCGCCCAGTCGAGCACCGGATCCCAGGCAGCGGCTTGCGCCGCCACGAGGCGAGCCGGGTCGCCGGCCCGGTAGACGACGAGGTCGGTGCCGGCATAGGCCGCGAGATCGTCGACCACCGCCTCGCGCCGGTCCGCCACCCCGTCGATGGCCGAGTTGACCAGGCGGGTCAGCGGCATCCTGGCGGGGTCGATGAACTCGCCTTGCGCCCCCCATTCCTGCGCCAGCGCCTCGGCCAGCGC
>NZ_LABZ01000234.1 GCF_001043955.1 Methylobacterium tarhaniae
GCGATGATCGACAGCGAGGGCGCGTCGCGCATGTCGTCGGTGTTCGGCTTGAACGTCAGCCCCAGCACCGCGATCCGCTTGCCCCGCACGCTGCCGCCGCAGGCCGTCACCACCTTGCGGGCCATCGCCCGCTTGCGCTGATCGTTGACCGCCACCACCGTCTCGACGAGCCGCACCGGGCTGCCGGCATCCTGCGCGGTCTTGACCAGGGCCAGGGTGTCCTTCGGGAAGCACGAGCCGCCATAGCCCGGGCCGGCATGCAGGAACTTGCGCCCGATGCGGTTGTCGAGCCCGATGCCGCGGGCGACCTCCTGCACGTCGGCGCCGACCTGCTCGCACAGATCCGCGATCTCGTTGATGAAGGTGATCTTGGTCGCCAGGAAGGCGTTGGCGGCGTACTTGGTCAGCTCGGCGGTGCGCCGGCTCGTCACCAGGATCGGAGCGTGGTTGAGGTAGAGCGGGCGGTAGAGCTCGCTGACGATCGCCGCGGCTTGCGCGTCGTCGGCGCCGATGACGATGCGGTCGGGGCGCTTGAAGTCGGAGATCGCCGCGCCCTCGCGCAGGAACTCGGGGTTCGAGGCGACCGCGATGGCGATCTCCGGGCGGGTCTCGCGGACGATGCGCTCGACCTCGTCGCCGGTGCCGACCGGCACGGTGGACTTGGTGACGACCACGGTCGGCCCGGTGACCGC
>NZ_LABZ01000235.1 GCF_001043955.1 Methylobacterium tarhaniae
GCGATACCGGGCAAGCCCGGCATCGCCTGGAGAGGGGATCCCGCGCTTGCTTCTGAAAAGGACCCTCTCTCGGACAGCTTCGCGCCGGTCGGGGAGACAAGGATGCCCGTCACCTCGCAAGGAGGACCGCCCGTGCCAACTCCCTACCGCCAGGCCCTCGCCGAGCTGGAGCACGTCTTCGCGCGCCTCGACGACGCGGCCGTCGACGCGGCCGTCGCGGCGATCGCCGGGGCAGGGCGGGTCGCGCTCTACGGCGTCGGCCGCGAGGGGCTGCAGATGCGCGGCTTCGCGATGCGGCTGTTCCACCTCGGGCTCGAGGCGAGCGTCGTCGGCGACATGGCGACCCCGCCGATCGGGGCCGGCGACCTGCTCGTGGTCTCGGCCGGGCCCGGCAGCTTCTCGACCGTGCTGGCGCTGATCGGCACGGCCCGCGCCGCCGGGGCGGCGGTGCTGGTGGTGACGGCGCAAGGCGGGGGCGAGGCGGCGCAGCGCGCCGACCGCGTCCTCGTCGTCCCGGCCCAGACCATGGCGGACGACCGGGCGGGTGACCAGGGCGGCGCCTCGATCCTGCCGATGGGATCGCTCTACGAGGGCGCATTGTTCGTGCTGTTCGAGATCATGATCGTGAAGCTCCGCGCGCGGCTCGGCGTCAGCCCCGAGGCGATGCGCGCCAACCACACCAACCTCGAATGACCCCGCACCCCGCCGAGACCGCCGCCGCCGGCCCGGCCGAAGAGCCGACCAAGGCCAAATCGGGCCGGCTCGATCCCGGCTACGGCCGGCTGACGCCGCTGTGGTTCCTGCTGCCGGCGGTCGGGACGCTGCTGGTGATCGGGATCTACCCGACGCTGTTCGCGCTCGTGACCTCGTTCCGGCGCTACAACCTCGCCCGGCCGCGGGACGGCTTCCCGTTCGTCGGGTTCGAGAACTACCTCGGCGTGCTGGGCGACCGGAGCTACTGGGATTCGCTCCTCCTCACCGCCCGGTTCTTCCTGACCGTGATGCCGGTCGAGCTGGTCCTCGGCATCGCCATCGCCTTGATGCTGCACCAGCCGGGGCTGCCCTTCCTGCGGGCGCTCGCCCGGGTCTCGCTGGTGGTGCCGCTCGCCACCACCTTCGCGGTGGTCGGGCTGATCGGGCGGCTGATGTTCAACCGCGATTTCGGGGTCGCCAACCAGATCCTCGGCTTCGTCGGGCTCGGCGGCTTCGACTGGCTCGGCTCCTCGGCCGGCGCCTTCGCGGCGATCGCCATCATGGACATCTGGCAGTGGACGCCGTTCTGCGCCCTGATCTTCCTCGCCGGCCTGTCGATGGTGCCGATGGAGATCGAGGAGGCGGCGCGCCTGGAGACGCCCTCGCGGCTCGCGCTCCTGCGCCACGTGCAGCTGCCCTACCTGCTGCCCGGGCTCACCGCCGTGCTGATCCTGCGCTCGGCCGACATCCTGAAGCTGTTCGACATGGTGTTCGTGATGACCCGGGGCGGGCCGGGCTCGGCCACCGACCTGATCTCGATCTACATCCAGCGGATCGGCTTCCGGGTCTTCGACATGGGCACCGCCTCGGCCCAGGCGATCCTGCTCCTCGTCGTCACGATCATCCTGAGCCGGCTCTACATCCGCCTCCTGTACCGGGAGATCGACCCATGACCGGCCGCTCCTCACGCCTGCTGCACGCCCTCGGGCTCCTGGTCACCCTGGGCTTCACCCTGTTCCCGTTCTACTGGATGGTGTCGTCGAGCCTGAAGGAGCAGGCCGCCCTGCTGGCCTCGCCGCCGGTCTGGTTCTTCCGCCCGACGCTCGCGCATTATGCCGAGATCTTCGCCGACCAGAAGGTGTCGGGGGCCATCCTCAATTCCCTGATCGTCGTCTGCACCACCACCTTCCTGGCGGTCTGCCTCGGCACGCCGGCCGCCTACGCGCTCGCCCGGTTCGAGTTCCGCGGCAAGCGCGACCTCTGGTTCTGGTTCATCTCGAACCGGATGATCAGCCCGATCGTGCTCGCCCTGCCGGTCTACCTGCTGGCGCTCCAGGTCAACCTGCTCGACACGCACCTCGTCCTGATCCTGATCTACCTCACCTTCAACCTGCCGATCGTGATCTGGATCTGCACCGACCAGTTCCGATCGATCCCGCGCGACCTCGAGCAGGCGGCGCGCCTGGAGGGCGCCGACCAGTTCACGATCTTCCGCCGGATCTACCTGCCGCTCGGCGTGCCCGGCATCGCGGTCTCGGCGATCTTCAGCTTCATCTTCTCGTGGAACGAGCTGCTCTACGCCCTCGTGCTCACCCGCCGCCAGGTGCAGACCGCCCCCGTCGTCGCGACCAGCTTCATGTCCGGCTACGAGCTGCCCTGGGGCAAGATCATGGCGACCGGCACCGTCATCGTGCTGCCGGTGACGCTGTTCGCGCTCGCGGTCTCGCGCCACATGGTCCGCGGCCTCACCATGGGGGCGACCAAGTGACGGACTTCGACGTGACCCACTCGGACGTGACGCGCCCATCCGTCGGCATCAACCTGTCGTTCTGCGTCAAGCGCTGGGTCACGCCGGCCCTCTGGGCGCCGCTGGTGCGCGACGAGCTCGGCCTCGACCTCGTCCAGCTCACCTTCGACCTCGTCGATCCGCTCTGGCCCGACGCGGTGCTCGACGGCGCGGCGGACGACATCCGGGCGATGACGGACCGCCACGGCATCACGGTCCACAGCGCCTTCGTCGGGCTCGCCCATTACAGCTTCAACCAGCTCCTCCATCCCGATCCGCGCCTGCGCGAGGTCGCCGAGCACTGGCTCGCCCGCGCCTACCGCTTCGCCGCTCGGGCCGGCATTCCCCGCGTCGGCGGCCCCCTCGGGGCGGTGGCGGCGCGTCCCGACGGGCACGAGCCGGACGCGATCCCCGACCCGGACTACCGCGACCTCGTCGCCCGGATGCACCGCCTCGCCGAGGTCGCTTCCGGCGCGGGGCTCACCGAGCTCCTGGTCGAGCCGACCCCTTTGCGCCGGGAATGGCCCTGGACGGTCGAGCAGGCCGTCCGGATGGCCGAGGACCTCGCGGGCGCGGCGCTGCCCTGGCGCTACTGCGTCGATTGGGGCCACGGCACCTACGAGCCGCTCTACGGGCCGGGCCGGGCCGCGATGGAGCCGTGGTTCGAGGGGCTGGGCCACCGGATCGGCGCGGTCCACCTCCAGCAGACGGACTACCAGCTCGACCGCCACTGGGACCTGACCCGGCCGGGCCGGGTCGACCCGCGCGCGGCCCTCGCCCTCCAGCGCCGCGCGGGCCTGAGCGACGTGCCGGTCTTCCTGGAGGTGTTCTACCCGTTCGAGCAGGACGACGCCTCGGTGCTCGACGCGGTGCGCCGCTCGGCACTCATCCTGCGCGAGGCGGCCGCGTGAGGGCGACGTCTCTCGAGACCGAGGCCGACCACGAGGGCGAGCATGTCCGCGCCCGGGTGGCCTGGTACTACTTCATCGCCGGCCTCAAGCAGCAGGAGATCGCGGACCGGCTCGGCATCACGCGCCTGAAGGTGAACCGGATCGTCGGCCAGGCCCGGGCCGACGGCTCGGTGCAGATCGAGCTGCGGATGCCGCTCGCCCATTGCGTCGCCCTGGAGGCGCGCCTGAGGGACCGTTTCGGCCTCGCCGAGGCCGTCGTGGTGCCGGCGGTCGACGATCCGTCCGCCCAGCAGCGCGTCATCGGCGAGGCGGCGGGCGCCCTCCTCGACCCGCTGCTGGCGGAGGGCCGCGGCCTCGGCGTCGGCTGGGGCAGCACGCTCTCGGCGGCGGCAAGGCGGATCGGCCCGCGGCGCCTGCCCGGCGCCTGGGTGGCGGCGCTGATGGGCGGCCTCACCCGGGGCTCGGGCACCAACACCTTCGAGGTCGCGACGGAGTTCGCCCGGGCGCTCGGGGCCGAGTGCTACTACCTCCCGGCCCCGATCTACTGCCCGTCGAGCGAGAACCGGCTCGCGCTCCTGACCCATTACGGCCTCGCCGAGGCGATGCGGCGGGCGCGCCAGGCCGACGTCGCCCTGGTGGCAGCCGGCGACCTGTCCGACCTCTCGCTGCTCGCCCGCACCCAGACCGTCTCGGAGAATCGCGCGGCGCTCGTGGCGGCCGGCGCCGTCGGCGACCTGCTCGGCGTCTACCTCGACCGCGATGGCATGCCGGTCGACCACCCCCTCAACGCCCGCGCCGTCGCCCTGCCGCCGGAGGACCTGCGCGAGGTGCCTTACTCGATCCTCGCCGCCGGCGGCCTGCACAAGGCCGGGATCGTGGCGGCGGTGCTGCGGGCGGGCTACGTCAACCGCCTCGTCACCGACGAGGCGGTGGCGGAGGCGGTCCTGGACGAGAGGGAGGTGCGCGCGTGAGCGGGATCCGGACGAGCCTAGGCCGCCGGCGAATGGGCGAGCCCGTCCCGGGGCGATTCGGGATCCGGCGCCGTCCCCGTTCTCTCCTGGCAGCCGGCAAGCCCGTCCCAGGAAGAGGAAAGGCGCGGGTTTCCCCCTCTCCCCGCGGGCGAGGAGAGGGGGAAACCTCTGCCTCGTCCTTTCCGGGACAGCCCTGCAAGGGCGAGAACAGACGAACGTGCCCCGGCCGCCGGCCCGGCGGCGGGCAGCCCGCGCGGGAGGCGCGATGACCACCCCCCTCGTCCTCGCCGTCGACGTCGGCACCCTGTCGGCACGGGCCGGGCTGTTCGCTCCCGACGGTCGCTGCCTCGCGGCGCGCCAGGCCCCGTTCCGGCTCCTGCGCCCGGCCGAGCACCACGCGGTCTACCGCATGGCGGAGATCTGGGCGGCGGTGGGTGCTTGCGTGCGCGAGGCCCTGGCGGCCGAGCCCGGCGCGGTGGCGCGGGTCGTGGGGCTGGCCTTCGACGCCACCTCGTCGCTGGCCCTCACCGCCACGGGCGCGGCCCCGCTCGACGGCGAGGCCGACGTCGTCTGCTGGATGGACCACCGGGCCGAGGCGGAGGCGCTCGAGATCGACCGCACCGGCCATCGCTTCCTCGACCATGTCGGCGGTGCCGTCTCGCCGGAGACGAACCTGCCGAAGCTGCTCTGGCTCAAGCGCCACCGCCCCGAGGCCTGGGCCCGGCTGACCGCCGCCCGCGACCTCTGCGACGAGCTCGCCTACCGGGCGACGGGCATCGACCGGCACTCGGTCTGCGGCCTCGCCTGCAAGTGGCCCTACCTGCCGCACGAGGACGAGCCCTGGTGCCACGATCTCCTCGACGCGCTCGGCCTTGCCGACCTCACCCGCCTCGGGAACCTCGCGGCGTCACCCGGCCATGTGGGCACGGTGCACGGGCCGCTCTCGCAGGACGGGGCACGGGACCTCGGCCTCGCGCCCGGCCTGCCGGTCGCCGTCGGGCTGATCGACGCCGAGGCCGGCGCCCTCGGGGTGCTCGGCCGCGACTGCCGCCCGCGCCTCAACCGGGTGCTGCCGATGATCGCCGGCACCTCGACCTCGTTCATGCCCTTCGCCCCCGACGCGCGCCACGTGCCGGGCGTCTGGGGCCCGTTCAAGGACGCGGTCTTCCCCGGCCTGTGGATGCACGAGGCCGGGCAGAGCCTGTCGGGCGCCGCCCTCGACGCGGTGCTGGCCCACCATCCGGCGAGCCCCGGGCCGCCGACGCCGGAGCGCCACGCGGCCGCCGCCGCCGCGGTGCTGGCGCTCCTCGACGCCGAGGGGCCGGCCTTCGCGGCCCGCCGCCACGTCGTGCCGGACTGGCTCGGCAACCGGGCGCCGCTCGGCGACGGGCGGGTGCGCGCCCTCCTGACCGGCATCGGCGAGGAGACGAGCGCGCGCGCGTTCCTGGAGGCCTACTACGCCACCGCCCGGGCGCTCGCCCTCCAGACCCGGCACATCCGCGAGCACCTGAACCGCCACGGCTACGCCATCGACACGGTGGCCTTGGCCGGCGGGCACCGGCACAACCCGCTCCTGATGCGCCTGTACCGCGACGCGCTCGGCTGCACCCTCGTGGTCGGCGAGGCGGCCGAGCCGGTGCTGCTCGGCACCGCCATGGTGGCCGCCACCGCCGCAGGCCTCGTCCCCGACCTGTTCGGCGCCCTCGACGCGATGGCGCCCGAGCAAGCCGCGCTCACGCCCGACCCGGCCTGGGCGCGGGCGCACGAGCGCGCCTACCGCACCTACCTGACCCTGTTCGAGGTCCGCAACGCGATCGAGCGCGACGCGCGGGCGGCGGAAGCCGCCCCTCTCGCCCACGACCTCGCGGAGACCGGCCTCGCCGCCGACCACGGATAGACACGAGATGGCCTTCCTCAGCCTCGACGGCATCGTCAAACGCTACGGCGACCACACCGTGGTCGACGGCGTCGGGTTCCGCGCCGAGAAGGGCGAGTTCATCGTCTTCGTCGGCCCCTCCGGCTGCGGGAAGTCGACCCTGCTGCGGATGATCGCCGGCCTGGAGGAGATCACCGCCGGCACGCTGTCGATCGACGGGCGCGAGGTCACCCATGTCGAGCCCGCCGCCCGCCAGGTCGCGATGGTGTTCCAGTCCTACGCGCTCTACCCCCACATGAGCGTGTTCGAGAACATGGCCTTCGGCCTGCAGATGGCGAAGATGCCGGCCGACGAGATCCGCCGCCGGGTCGAGGAGGCGGCCGCGATCCTCCAGATCGGGCCGCTGCTCCAGCGCAAGCCGCGCCAGCTCTCCGGCGGCCAGCGCCAGCGCGTCGCGATCGGGCGGGCCATCGTGCGCCACCCGAAGCTGTTCCTGTTCGACGAGCCGCTCTCGAACCTCGACGCCGAGCTGCGCACCCAGATGCGGATCGAGATCGCCCGGCTGCACCAGAAGCTCGGCGTGACCATGGTCTACGTCACCCACGACCA
>NZ_LABZ01000236.1 GCF_001043955.1 Methylobacterium tarhaniae
GCGGCGGGAGCAGATCTTCCAGCAGATGCCGGGTTTCGTCGCCGTGCTGCGCGGCCCGACCCACGTCTTCGAATACGTCAACGACGCCTACGTGACGATCGCCGGCGAGCGCGACTTCGTCGGCCGCACCGTGCGCGAGGCGTTCCCCGAGCTCGCCGCCCAGGGTTTCTACGAGCTCCTCGACACGGTCTACCGCACCGGCCGCCCCTTCGCGGCCCGCGCCATGCCGATCCTCCTCGCCGGCGACGAGGGCGAGCGCGCCATCGACCTCCTGTACCAGCCGCTCCGGGACGAGGCCGGCGCGATCACCGGCATCTTCGTCGGCGGCTACGACGTCACCGAGCAGGTCCGCTCGCGGGCGGCCTTGCGCGACAGCGAGGAGCGCTATCGCACCCTGCTCGAGAGCATCGACGTCGGGTTCTGCATCCTGGAGATGAAGTTCGACGCGGAGGGCCGCGCGGTCGATTACCGGATTGCCGAGGCCAACCCGGCCTTCGCCCGCCAGACCGGGGCCGACGTGGCGGGCCTGTGGGTGAGCGAGTTCGCCCCCGACCTCGAGCGG
>NZ_LABZ01000237.1 GCF_001043955.1 Methylobacterium tarhaniae
CCTGGAGGCCGGCGAGGAAGAACAGGAAATTATACGAGACCTGCTTCCAGGCCGCCGCCATCACCACCAGGATCATGGCGTGGTTGCCGTCGAGCAGCGGGTTCCACGGGATGCCGATCTGGTTGAGCCCGCGGGCGACCAGGCCTAGGCCGGGCTGGAACAGGAAGCCGAACAGCACGCCCGCCACCGCCGGCGCCACGGCGTAGGGCCAGATCAGCAGGGTCCGGTAGATGCCGGCCCCCCGGATCTCCCGGTCCGCCATCGTGGCGAGCAGCAGCGCGAAGCCGAGGGAGAGCCCCGCCACCGCAACTGCAAAGACCAGCGTGGTGACGAGGGCCTGATAATAGCCGGGATCCGTGAACAGGGCCCGGTAATTCTCGAACCAGACGAACTCCGTCGAGAGCCCGAACGCGTCCTGCATCTGGAACGACTGCCAGACCGCCTGCAAAGCCGGCCAGTAGAAGAACAGGCCGACGATGAGGAGCTGCGGCGCGATCAGCGCCGCCGGCAGCAGCCGGCCTCCGAAGGTGACGCGCTCGGGACCCATCAGATTACCGTCCGGCCTGCTTCTCGAACTGGCGCAGCATCGCGTTGCCGCGGGTCGCCGCCTCGTCGAGAGCCTGCTTAGGCGTCTTCTTGCCGGCCAGCGTCGCCTCGATCTCCTCGGCCCACAGGTCGCGCATCTGCGGCAAGTTGCCGAGGCGCAGGCCGCGGGAATTCTCGGTCGGCGGCTTGTTGGTCAGCTCCTTGATCGGCACTTCGAGGGCCGGGTTCTTGGCGTAGAAGCCGTCCGCCTTCGACTTCTCGTAGGCCGCCTTGGTGATCGGCATGTAGCCGGTGGTCTGGTGCAGCTTGGCCTGCCGGTCGGTATCGGACAGGAAGCTGAAGAACTTCGCCACGCCCTTGTACTCGTCGGGCTTCTTGCCGCCCATCACCCACAAGGAGGCGCCGCCGATGATGCTGTTCTGCGGCGCACCCGGCACGTCGGGATAGTAGGGCATCGGCGCCGAGGCCCAGGCGAACTTCGCCGCCGACTTGACGTTGCCGTAGGAGCCCGAGGACCCGAACATGATCGGGCACTCGCCGGCGGTGAAGCGGCCGAAGCCGCTGTCGTAGCGGCCGGAATAGTCGAAGGACTTGTCCTTCTGCGCTTCGGCGAGGTTGCCGATATGCTTGACCTGGAGCGGGCCGTTGATCTCGAGCGTGGTGTCGAGGCCGTCCATGCCGTTGGCCTTGGTGGCGACGGGGACGTTGTGCCAGGCCGAGAGCTGCTCGATGTTGAGCCAGGTGACCCAGGTGGTCGAGAAGCCGCAATTCGGGAAGCCGTTCTGGGTCAGCTTCTTGGCCGCCGCGAACAGGTCCGGCCAGGTCTTCGGCGGCTCGGTGAGGCCGATCGCCTTCAGCGCGTCGAGGTTGGCCCACATCACCATCGACGACGAGTTGAACGGGAACGAGAGCATCTCGCCCTTGGTCGTCGAGTAGTAGCCGGTGATCGCCGGCAGGTAGGCGTTCGGGTCGAACGGCTCGCCGGCATCCTTCATCAGCTGGTAGACCGGCTTGATCGCGCCCTTGGCCGACATCATCGTGGCGGTGCCGACCTCGAACACCTGCATGATGTGCGGCGCGGTGCCGGCGCGGAAGGCCGCGATGCCGGCATTCAGCGTCTCGCCGTAATTGCCCTTGTAGGTCGGCACCACCTTGTAGTCGCTCTGCGCGGCGTTGAACTCGTCGGCGAGGCGGTTGACGGCGTCGTTGTTGGCGCCCGTCATCGCGTGCCACCATTGCAGCTCGGTCACGGCGAGCGCCGGGGTGGCGGCGGCTGCCAAGCCGAGGCCGGCGAGCGCGATGCGGATGGTCATGGTGGGGGCCATCGGGTTGTCGTCTCCTCGTGTGCGGCCCCTCATGCGGGGCCCGCGTGACACTCCGACGACAGCGGCGGCGGACGGCACGCGGCCCGCACCGTCTCAGGCGGCGGCCAGCTTGTTAGTCGCTGGCTAAGCACAGCCGTGATCGGGGGACAAGAGCGGTCACTCGGGTCTGTTCGATCTCACCGGCGGAATTCCGATTCTGAGCGTCATCCCGGGGCTCGCCGAGGGCGAGAACCCGGGATCACCAGGAGGGTCGCAGGACTGCCGGGGGTGGTCGGATGGGTCGCCCCGAGGACTACGACCGCTTCCGGTCTCGCAGCGCCTGGATGGTCGTGGTCGGGGTGATCGCCTCGGGGTCAATTGGGCAGTGCAGGATCGCCGGAAGTCCCGACTCCATCGCCCGCGCCAATGCCGCCGGGAAGTCCTCATTCCGCTCGACCCGCTCGCCATAGCCGCCGAAGGCCGTGGCGTAGGCGGCGAAGTCGGGGTTCTTCAGCGCGGTGCCGGAGACGCGGCCGGGATATTCCCGCTCCTGATGCATCCGGATCGTGCCGTACATGCCGTTGTCGACCAGGATGACGATCACCGGCAGCCCGTATTGTACCGCGGTGGCGAATTCCTGGCCGTTCATCAGGAAGTCGCCGTCGCCCGACACCACCACGACGGTGCGGTCGGGGAGCAGGCGCTTGGCACCGATGGCCGCCGGCACGCCGTAGCCCATCGAGCCGGAGGTCGGGGCGAGCTGGCCGTCATGGGCCCGGAACGGCCAGAAGCGATGGACCCAGGTGGCGAAGTTGCCCGCGCCGTTGCACAGGATCGCATCCGCCGGCAGCGCCGCGCGCAGATGCGCCATCACGCCGCCCATCTGGAGCGTGCCGGGGGTGGTGATCCGGGTGGGATCGCTCCAGGCGAGGTAATCGGCATGCAGCGCCTCGGTGCCGGCGGCCCAGGGCAGGGCGCGGGGCGGCTGCACCGTCTCGATCGCCGCCGCGAAGGCGGTCGGGCTCGCGTTGATGGCCAAGGCCGGGCTGTAGACCCGCCCCAGCTCCTCCGGGTCCGGATGGACGTGGACGAGGCGCTGGCGGGGTCCTGGAATGTCGAGAAGCGTGTAGCCCTGCGACGGGATCTCCGACAGCCGCCCGCCGATGACGAGGAGCAGGTCGGATTCCTTGATCCGGGCGAGCAGCGTCGGGTTGACGCCGAGGCCGAGATCGCCGGCGTAGCAGCGGTGATCGGCCGGGAAATGGCCCTGACGCCGGAACGAGCAGGCGACGGGGAGCGAGAACAGGTCGGCGAAGCGGGAGAAGCGCCGTACGGCCTCCGCCGACCAGCGGCTGCCGCCGAGGATCGCGAAGGGTCTTTCCGCCTGCCCCAGCATGGTTTGCAGCGCCACCATCTGGGCGAGGGCCGGATGGGTCTCGACCGGCCGGAAGGCGGGGGCGTCCGCGACCGTCGCGGTCTCGACCAGCATGTCCTCGGGCAGCGCGATCACCACCGGGCCGGGCCGGCCGGCGGTGGCGACGTGGAAGGCGCGGGCGACCAGCTCCGGCAGGCGGTCGGCACTGTCGACCTCCGTCACCCACTTGGCGATGGTGCCGAACACCGCCCGGTAATCGAGTTCCTGGAACGCCTCGCGCTCCCGCGCCGCCCGCTCGATCTGGCCGACGAACAGGATCATCGGGGTCGAATCCTGCTTGGCGATGTGCAGGCCGGGCGAGGCGTTGGTGGCGCCGGGCCCGCGGGTGACGAAGCAGATCCCGGGCTTGCCCGTGAGCTTGCCGTGCGCCTCCGCCATCATGGCGGCCCCGCCCTCCTGCCGGCAGACGGTGAGGCGGATCTGCGCGTCGTGCAGCGCGTCGAGCACCGCGAGGTAGCTCTCGCCGGGCACGCAGAAGATATCGCCGACGCCGTGGCGGGCGAGCTGGTCCACCAGGATCTGCCCGCCGGTGCGGGGGCGGGGAGCGTCGGTCATGGGCGTGTCCTCCAGCGAGGTCTCAGGCCTAGAGCATTTTCCGACGAAGTGGACACCGGTTCGTCGCAGAAAATGCGGCAAAATCAAAAACCTAGAGCAGCGCCCGATTGCAGTGTGATCGGGCGCTGCTCTAGCCGATCCGCGTCACCCACCCCAGGCCGGATCGGCCAGCACGCTCTCGGTATGATCCCCGACCTGCGGCGAGGCGGTCTCCGCCGCCATCGGCACGCCGTCGATGACGATCGGCGAGCGCACGCTCGGGATCGTGCCGCCCTTGGCCCGCGGGTCGGGCAGGTCGAGGCGCATCCCGCGATGGACCACCTGCGGGTCTGAGAAGACCTCGGCGAGGTCGTTGATCGGGCCGACCGGCACGTTGACGGCGCCGAGCCGCGCGAGAAGGTCGGCCTTGGTGTGGCGGCCGGTCTCGGCTGCGATGAGCGGGATCAGCACGTCGCGGCGGGTGACCCGGCCCGGATTGGTGGCGTAGTCGGGGTCGAGGTGCCAGGTGGTGCCGAGCACACCACAAAACTTCTGGAACTGCCCGTCGTTGCCGCAGGCGACGATGATGTGGCCATCAGACGTCGGGAAGACCTGGTAGGGCACGATGCTGGTGTGCTCGTTGCCCATCCGCGGCGGCAGCATCCCGGAGACGAGGTAGACCAGCGCCTGGTTGCCGAGCACCGAGACCTGCGTGTCGAGGAGCGCCATGTCGATGTGGCAGCCCTTGCCCGTGGCGTGCCGGCCCTGGAGCGCGGCGAGGATCGCCACCGTGCCGTAGACCCCGGTGAACACGTCCGCGAAGGCGACCGCGGTCTTGACCGGTTCGCCCTCGGGCTCGCCGGTGAGCGACATGATCCCGCCGAGGCCCTGGACCATGAAGTCGTAGCCGGCCCGCGGCGCGTAGGGGCCGTCCTGGCCGAAGCCGGTGACCGAGCAGGTGATGAGCCGCGGGTTGAGGGCGCTCAAGGCTTCGTGGTCGAGCCCGTACTTCTTCAGGCCGCCGACCTTGAAGTTCTCGATCACCACGTCGGCATGGGCGGCGAGCCGCTTCACCACGGCCTGACCTTCGGCGGTCTCGAAATCGGCCGCGACCGAGCGCTTGCCGCGGTTCGTCGAGTGGAAATACGAGGCTGACAGCGTGCCGCCCTCGGCGCCCTCGACGAAGGGAGGGCCCCAGGACCGGGTATCGTCGCCGACGCCCGGCCGCTCGACCTTGACCACTTCGGCGCCGAGATCCGCCAGGAGCTGGCCGATCCACGGGCCGGCCAGGATGCGGGCGAGTTCGAGCACCTTGATGCCGGCGAGGGGTTTATGCACGAAGACCGAGCCTCCCATTGGCGCGCCTCCCGTTGACGGGATGGCGCTCATCGTCCTCGCCTGCTTACGACGCGGCTTGGGCAGCGGGAATGCCCGCCGGCCTCCGGTCAGCCCTGCGCCAGCCGCCGCCCGGTGGCGGGATCGAACAGGTGCAGGGCAGCCGGATCGACGGCGAGGCGCAGCGTGTCGCCCTCCTGCGGCGCGGAGCCCGCCGGCACCTGCACCGCCACGTCGGTGCCGGCGAGCGGCCCGTGCAGAAGGCGGGTGGCGCCCAGTTCCTCCACGAAGGCGATGCGGAACGGCAGGCCGTCCCCGGCGATCCGCAGGTCCTCGGGCCGGATGCCGGCCTCGATGGCGGTGCCGGGGGCGACGCCGACGACCGGGAGCACCGTTCCGTCGATCCGCACGCCGCCCGCCACGGCCTCCGCGGGGAGGATGTTCATCGGCGGCGAGCCCATGAAGGTCGCGACGTAGCGGGTCGCCGGGCGGCGATAGATCTCGATCGGCGTGCCGACCTGCTCGATCTGGCCGCCATTCATCACCACCAGCCGGTCGGCCATGGTCATCGCCTCGACCTGGTCGTGGGTGACGTAGACCGTGGTGACGCCGAGCTGGCGCTGCAGGCGGCGGATCTCGACCCGCATCTGCACCCGCAGCTTGGCGTCGAGGTTCGACAGCGGCTCGTCGAACAGGAAGACCTGGGGCTTGCGCACGATCGCCCGCCCCATGGCGACGCGCTGGCGCTGGCCGCCCGACAGCTGGCGCGGATAGCGCGTCAGCATCGCCTCGAGGCCGAGCAGCCGCGCTGCTTCCTTCACCCGGGTCTCGATCTCCGGCTTCGGGGTGCCGCGGTTGCGCAACCCGTAGGCCAGGTTGTCGTAGACGCGCATATGGGGATAGAGCGCGTAGTTCTGGAACACCATCGCGATGTCGCGATCGGCCGGCTCGACGTCGTTGACCTTGCGGCCGCCGATGGTGATCGCCCCCGAGGTCACGGTCTCGAGGCCGGCGATCATTCGCAGCACGGTGGACTTGCCGCAGCCCGAGGGGCCGACGAGGACGCAGAAGGCGCCGTCCGGCACGTCGAGCGACACGCCGCGCACCGCGTCGACGCCGCCCGAATAGGTCTTGCGCAAGGTGTCGAGAGCGAGGCCGGCCATCAGACGCGTCCGATCGTACGGAAAGAGGTCACTTCTCGGTCTCCACCAGGCCGCGCACGAACAGCTTCTGCATCGCGAACACCACCACGACCGGCGGCAGCATCGCCAGCACGGCGGTCGCCATGACGATCTGCCATTCGGTGAGCTGGTCGGTAATCGAGGTCATCTTGCGCAGGCCGATCACCACCGTCTGCATGTCGTCGCGGGTGGTGACGAGGAGCGGCCAGAGATACTGGTTCCAGCCATACAGGAACTGGATCACGAACAGGGCCGCCATCGTGGTGCGCGAGAGCGGCAGCAGGGTATCGAGGAAGAACCGCACCGGCCCGGCTCCGTCGATGCGGGAGGCCTCGACCAGCTCGTTCGGCACCGTGAGGAAGAACTGGCGGAACAGGAGCGTCGCGGTCGCCGAGGCGATCAGCGGCAGGGCGAGGCCCGCATAGGTATCGAGGAGCTGGAGGTCGGCCGCGACCTTGTAGGTCGGGTAGATGCGGACCTCGACCGGCAGCATCAGGGTGACGAAGATCGCCCAGAACGCGGTTTGCCGGAACGGGAACTTGAAGTAGATCAGCGCGTAGGCCGAGAGCAGCGAGATGAAGATCTTTCCGAGCGCGATGGCGAGCGCCATGATCGTGCTGTTGAGGAGCATCATCCCGACGGGGACGCCGGCCATGCCGGATTCGGTCAGCGCGCGCCGGTAGGTCTCGACGCCGTGAGGGCCCGGCCAGAGCGGCATCTGGCCGTTGGCGATGGTGGCGGCGTCGTGGGTCGAGCCGATCAGCGCCAGGTAGACCGGGAAGACGACGATGCCGACCCCGAGGCACAGCACGAGGTGCGGGATCAGGTTGCCGAAGCGGCGGTTCTCGACCAACGGGGCCGCTCCCTGGCGGATGGTTTCTTACGTTCCGTGCCGCACCGGGGTGACGGGCATGCGACGCTCCTAGCACCCGTCAAGCTCTGACGGAAGCGCCGCCCGCCCGGAGACCCCTACAGGCCCGCCTGCTCGGCCAGCGCCTTGAGATCCGCCTGCGGCCGGGCACCGATATGGGAGATCACCTCCGCCGCCGCCACGGCGCCGAGGCGGGCGCAATCGGCGTGGTCGAGGCCGCGGGCGAGGCCGGCGAGGAAGCCCGCCGCGAACAGGTCGCCGGCGCCGGTGGTGTCGACCACCTCGCGCACCGGCGAGGCCGGCACGGACTTGGTCTCGGACCCCGAGACCACCAGGGCGCCCTCGTCCGAGCGGGTGACGACGCCGAGGAGGTTCTTTTCCTGGCGCAGGGCCGCGAGCGCCGTGTCGGCATCGGCGGTCTGGTACAGGCTCTTCAGCTCGTGGATGTTGGCGAACAGGATGTCGAGGCTGCCGTCGCGGATGAGCCCCAGGAACTCGTCGCGGTAGCGGTCGACGCAGAACGCGTCCGACAGGGTGAGCGCGACCTTGTTGCCGGCGCCGTGGGCGATCTGGACCGCCTTGCGGAACGCCTCCTTGGCGGCCGGCGGATCCCAGAGGTAGCCTTCGAGGTAGACGTGGCGGGCGCTCTTCACCGTCGCCTCGTCCACGTCCGAGGCGGTGAGGCCCTGGCAGGCGCCGAGATAGGTGTTCATGGTGCGCTCGCCGTCCGGCGTCACCAGGATGAAGCAGCGCGCCGTGGCCGGGCCCTCGCTCGCCGGAGCGACGCCGAAGCGCACGCCGGTGGCGTTGAGGTCGTGGGCGAAGAGACGGCCGAGCTCGTCGTCCCGCACCTTGCCGATGAAGCCGGCCCGCGCCCCGAGCAGGGCCGCACCGACCGCCGTGTTGGCGCCGGAGCCGCCCGAGACGATGGTGGCCGGCCCCATGACCCCGAACAGGTGCTCGGCCCGTGCCTCGTCGATGAGCTGCATCGCGCCCTTGTGCACGCCCTCGCGTACCAGGAAGGCCTCGTCGGTGCGGGCCATCACGTCGACGATGGCGTTGCCGAGGACGAGGAGGTCGAGGGAGGCGGTCATGCAGGGGCTCGCGCGCAAGAGATTGGGCCGCCTGTCGCATCCGCCGCCCGGGGGGTCAAGCGCGCGCCGGTGGGCTCATGGTTCCTCGAAAAGGAATGCGATGGGGAGTTCGAGGCCTGGCGGGTCGAGAACGAGGGTGCCCTCCTGCAGGAAGGCGGTCTCGACCTCGTTTCCGACTCGGTGGTGATGGATGACCATGCGCCGATCCGGATCGATCATCATGTAATGATGGATGCTCGGCACTTGGAAGTAGCCGGCCAGCTTCTCGCTCGCGTCGGTCCGGCGGGTGCTGGGAGACGAGACCTCGACGACGATGATCGGGTTGGGGACCTCGACGGAGTTCGGGTCCCTGCGCGGCCCGCAATAGACCAGAGCGTCCGGCTCGTACGCGGTGCGGGTGTCGATGCGGACGGTCATGCCGTCCGGCATCGCCCGGCACGGCAGCGCGGCCGCCCGAATGCTGCGCCGGAGCGCGACATAGGCGGCGGCCTTGACCTCCGCATGCAGCACACGCTCCGGTGTCATCGCGTACACCTCACCCTGCACGAGTTCATAGCGTCCCGGATTCGCTTCGCTCCAGGCGAGGTACTCGTCCACGCTCATGCGCGTCTGCGGAAGCGGCTTCATCGCATCGAACCTGTCGCTGGCAGTCCTGCCTCGGCATCGTAGCATGCCGGTCAGCGCGCCGAAGAGGACTCCCATCGCGAGCGTGATCCCGGGCGGGTCGAGCGACGGGGTGACCTCGCCGACGATCCGGGTCTCGATCGCCGCGCCGATCGAGTGATGATCGTGGCGGCCCGGAACCGTTCCGCTCCGGGCGAGGACGGCGTCGACATCCATGCGGGACAGGGGCAGGCCGGCCCTGCCGGGAAGCCTGCCGCGCCCGCGCTACTGCATCGACTGCATCTCGCAATTCGCATAGGCCATGCTGCCATCCGCATAGGCCTTGAGCTTGCGGGCATAGGCCTCGGCGCCCGTGCGATACGGGCCGAGCTGCGCGTTGTAGGCCTTGATCCCGTCATTGTAGGTGTAGGCCTCCCAGCCCGGGCAGCCGCCCTTGGCGTCGAGGCAGGCGGGCTTCGGCGGCAGGGCGGGCTTGGCCGGCTTCTCGCTCGCCGGCGGCGGGGCCGGCGGGGGGGGGGCAGGCGGCCTGCGCCGCGACGGGCATGAGGAACAGGAGGGGGGCGAGGGCTTTGCGGGGCACGGCGTGTCTCCTCGGGGCCGGCTCTCACGCCATCGTGTGGGCGGCGGG
>NZ_LABZ01000238.1 GCF_001043955.1 Methylobacterium tarhaniae
GCCGGTGCTGCGGGCGCTCGCCGCCGAGGCCGGCCTCGCCTTCCGCGCCTATGCCCTGCCGGACGGGGCTGCGCCGGAGGATGGCCCATCGCCGTGGCGCGCCGTCCGGGCGGCGGATCCCGACGCCGTGATCCTCGATGCCACCGCCGGCCTCCCCGGTACGCCCCTGCGGGACGCGGCCGCCGCGGGCCTCGCCCTCAACCGCGTCGTCACCGTGGGCTGGACCGGCGAGGACGACCTGCTGCGACCGGCCTCCGGCGCCCGGGACCTCACCGCCAAGGGCCTGCGGATCGTGACCTGGCACGCGCCCGGCGACAGCTTCCCGGCCTTCGACCAGATCGACCAGCTGGTGATCGATGCCGGGCTGTCGCGCACGCCCAAGGAGGACAGTCCCGGTCCGCTCTACAACCGCGGCGTCTATGCCGGGGTGATCCTGGCCGAGGGCATCCGCAACGGCCAGCGGCTCGCCGGCCGGCCGCGAATCGACGGAGCCGAGATGCGCCGCGGGCTCGAGGCGATCAACCTCGACCCGGTGCGCTGGAAGGAGCTCGGCCTCGTCGGCTTCGCCCGCCGCCTGCGCCTCTCCTGCGCCGACCATAGCGGCCGTCGCCCGGTCACCGTGCAGGAATGGACCGGCGCCCGCTGGGTGCAGGTCGGCGACGAAATCCAGCCCCCGCGCGAGCGCCTCGGCGCCCATCTCGACGCCGCCGTGGCGGCCCATGCCGAGCGCGTCGCCACCGAGACCGGCACCGCCGGCGCACAGCCCCGGCAACCCTGCCCGGCCAGCCCGTAACAAGTCTTCGCAAGATTGCTGCATTGCAGCAGGACATCTGTCCTGCTCCGGCCGGTTTCCGCGAGCCACTTCGCACGCTGTCCCGCCCGGAGTATCTTCCGAGCAAACCTAGCGTCAAGCATCTATCCTTGGGACAATCGGCGCGGATTGTGCGATAATGGAGGAATGGTGCAGTGCGGGGCTGTACCCCGGCCCCTCATTCTCCTAGTCCGTGCGCGGCGCGCTACCCGAAGGGCCGCGTCACGCCGCCATCGCTCACCCCCGGGAGGAGACAGACCACGCGATGACCACCACTGCCCAGAGCCGGCCCGCCGCCGACAGCCTCGCCTCGCCGAACCCCACCATCGCGGCCTACGACAACAAGGCCCGCATCAAGGCCATCATCGGCTCCTCGTCGGGCAACCTCGTCGAGTGGTACGATTTCTACGCCTATGCCTTCACGGCGATCTACTTCAAGGACGTGTTCTTCCCGGGCGCCGACCCGACGGTGCAGCTCATCAACACCGCGGCGGTGTTCGCCATCGGCTTCCTGATGCGGCCGATCGGCGGCTGGCTGTTCGGCCGCGTCGCCGACCGCTACGGCCGCAAGACCTCGATGCTGATCTCCGTGATCATGATGTGCGCGGGCTCGTTCATCATCGCGGTCCTGCCGACCTATGCCCAGATCGGCATCTTCGCGCCGATCCTGCTGCTGCTCGCCCGCATGGCGCAGGGCCTCTCGGTCGGCGGCGAGTACGGCACCTCGGCGACCTACATGAGCGAGGTGGCGCTGAAGGGGAAACGCGGCTTCTACGGCTCGTTCCAGTACGTCACCCTGATCGGCGGCCAGCTCCTCGCGTCGCTCGTCGTGGTGCTGGTGACGCTCGGCCTCGACGACAAGGCGATGACCGCCTGGGGCTGGCGCATCCCGTTCTTCATCGGCGCAGGCGCTGCCGTGGTCGCCCTCTACCTGCGGCGCTCGCTCCACGAGACCTCGACCGCCGAGACCCGCACCTCACGGGAGGCCGGCAGCATGGCGTCGATCTGGCGCAACCATCGCCGCGCCTTCCTCACCGTGCTCGGCTACACCGCCGGCGGCTCGCTCATCTTCTATACCTTCACCACGTACATGCAGAAGTACCTGGTGAACACCGCTCACATGGACAAGAAGACCGCCAACCTGGTGATGACGGCGGTGCTGTTCACCTACATGGTGGTGCAGCCCTTCTTCGGCATGTTCGCCGACAAGTTCGGCCGCAAGACCTCGATGCTGCTGTTCGGTGGGCTCACCACCCTGCTGACGGTGCCGCTGCTGCACGCGATCGGCAGCACGCAGAACCCGGTCATGGCCTATGGCCTGATCACCGCCGCGCTCCTCTGCGTCTCGTTCTACACCTCGATCAGCGGGCTCGTGAAGGCCGAGATGTTCCCGGCCGAGGTGCGGGCGCTCGGCGTCGGCCTGTCCTACGCCATCGCCAACGCGA
>NZ_LABZ01000239.1 GCF_001043955.1 Methylobacterium tarhaniae
GGTCTACGTCACCCACGACCAGATCGAGGCCATGACCATGGCCGACAAGATCGTGGTGATGCATGACGGCGTGGTCGAGCAGGTCGGCGCCCCGCTCGAGCTCTACGACCGGCCCGACAACATGTTCGTCGCCGGCTTCATCGGCTCGCCGGCGATGAACTTCCTGAAGGGCAAGATCGCGGGCGACACGTTCCGCACCGAGGGCGGCCTGACCCTGCCGCTGCCGACCCGCGGGGCGCGCCCCGCCGACGGCATGCCGGCGGTCTACGGCCTGCGGCCGGAGCATGTCCGCCTGGCGGAGAACGGCGTGCCGGTGGAAGTGGCCGTGGTGGAGCCGACCGGCTCCGAGACCATGGTGCTGGTGCGCCCGCCGGGCGGCGGGACGAAGGACGTGTCCACGGAGGTCGCCCGCGACATCGCCTGCGTGTTCCGCGACCGTATCGGCGCCGGCCCGGGCGAGCGGATCAACATCACCGCCGACCCCGGCCTCGTCCACCTGTTCGACGCCGAGAGCGGCCGCCGGCTGAACTGAATCGCGACTGTCGCCCGGTGGCGGGACGCCATCCCGCCATCGGGAACCGCTCAGCAAACAACCAAAATCATCCCGGGAGAGACGCCACGATGTCAGCCTTCGATCGTCGCCAGATCCTCAAGGGAGGTGCCGCCCTCGGCCTCGCCTCCGCGGCGGGCCTGGAGGGCTTCGCCCGCGCCTGGGCGCAGGAGAACCAGTGGAAGCCTGAAGCAGGCGCTTCGCTCAAGCTGCTGCGCTGGAAGCGCTTCATCCCCTCCGAGGACGAGGCCTTCATGCGCCTCGTCGACGCCTTCACCAAGGCCACCGGCGTGCCGGTGAGCGTGACGAGCGAATCCTTCGACGACATCCAGCCCAAGGCGTCGGTGGCGGCCAATACCGGCCAGGGCCCGGACATGGTCTGGGGCCTCTACTCCTTCCCGGCCCTCTTTCCGTCGAAATGCATCGAGGTCGGCGACGTCGCGGATTACCTCGGCAAGAAGTACGGCGGCTGGCTGCCCGCGGCCGAGGCCTACGGCAAGGTCAAGGGCAAGTGGATCGCCATCCCGATGGCGTTCAACGGCGGCTACCTCAACTACCGCATCTCGGCCATGAACAAGGCCGGCTTCCAAAAATTCCCGGAAGACCATGCCGGCTTCCTGGAACTGTGCAAGGCGATGAAGAAGAACAACACGCCGGCCGGCTTCGCGCTGGGCCACGCCACCGGCGACGCCAATTCGTGGATCCACTGGGCCCTCTGGTCGCACGACGCCTATCTGGTCGACGCCAACGAGAAGATCATCATCAACTCGCCGGAGACCGCCAAGGCGCTCGAATACGTCAAGGCGCTCTACGAGACCTTCGTGCCCGGCACGGTGTCGTGGAACGATTCGTCGAACAACAAGGCGTTCCTGTCGGGCGACCTGTACCTGACCAATAACGGCATCTCGATCTACGCCGCGGCCAAGAACGAGAAGAAGGACATCGCGGCGGACATGGACCACGCCGCCTATCCGGTCGGCAAGTCCGGCAAGCCGACCGAGTTCCAGCTCGCCTTCCCGATCCTGGCCTATACCTACACCAAGGCGCCGAACGCCTGTAAGGCCTTCATGGCCTTCGCGCTGGAAGCCCAGAACTACAATGCGTGGCTCGAAGCGTCGCAGGGCTACCTCTGCCACCCGCTCAAGGCCTACGCCAACAACCCGATCTGGACCGCCGACCCAAAGAACAAGGTGTTCGGCGAGGCCTCGACCCGCACGCTGGCCGCCGGCGGCCTCGCCCCGGTGAGCGAGAAGGTGGCCGCCGTGCTCGCCGACTTCGTCGTCGTCGACATGTTCGCCTCCTACTGCACCGGCCGCGAGGACCTGAAGAGCGCGATCCGGACGGCGGAGCGGCAGGCGCAGCGGATCTTCCGGTCGGCCTGACGGCTCCGGGCGATCCATGCGCATCCCTCCTCTCCCCGCGGGCGGGGAGAGGGCTGTTGACCCCTTGTCGGGTCAACAGCGAGGCGGCGCATCGATTCCGTAGGGATCGACCCGAGGGTGAGGGGGAGATGCCGGATGAGGCTCCTCCGGGGACACCCCCTCACCCTCGCGGCGAACCTGCGGTTTGCAGCTCACTTCATCGACCTCGTCGTCGATGAAGCCCTCTCCCCGCCCGCGGGGAGAGGAGAGTCCAGCGCCTCACGCGGTGACGGATGGGTGTGGCAGCGCGATTGTGCTGCCCTCATCCTCCCCGAGGCGGCCCCGAACCAAAAAAGACACCCGGAGGAGGCTCCCCGTGGCCGATATCGCCCTCGCCCGCCCCGCCGCGGCGGCGCCCACGACCGGCTCGGCCTGGAGCCGGTTGCGGACGAGCCGCGGCTGGCTGGGCTTCTGGTTCATGCTGCCGGCAGCCGCGATCCTGCTGCTGTTCCTGGCCTACCCGCTGGGCAAGGGCATCTGGCTCTCGCTCACCGACACCCGGATCGGGCGCGGCGGCAGCTTCGTCGGGCTCGAGAACTACGAGTGGCTGTGGGACGACAGCGTCTTCTGGCTCTCGGTGTTCAACACGCTGGTCTATACCGGCTTCGCCTCGGTGGCGAAGTTCGCCATCGGCCTCTACCTGGCGCTGCTCCTCAACAAGCGGCTGCCGTTCAAGGCCCTGATCCGCTCGATCGTGCTGATCCCGTTCGTCGTGCCGACGGTGCTCTCGGCTTTGGCCTTCTGGTGGATCTTCGACAGCCAGTTCTCGATCATCTCGTGGTCGCTGCGCCATCTCGGCCTGCTCGACCGCAACATCGACTTCCTCGGCGACCCGACGATGGCGCGGATCTGCGTGACCTTCGCCAATATCTGGCGCGGCGTGCCGTTCATCGCCATCACGCTGCTCGCCGGCCTCCAGACCGTGTCGCCCTCGCTCTACGAGGCGGCGACGATCGACGGCGCGACGCCGTGGCAGAACTTCCGCCACATCACCCTGCCGCTGCTCACCCCGATCATCGCCGTGGTGATGACCTTCTCGGTGCTGTTCACCTTCACCGACTTCCAGCTGATCTGGGCGATGACCCGCGGCGGTCCCGTCAACGCCACCCACCTGATGGCGACCCTGTCCTACCAGCGCGGCATCCTGTCGGGGAACCTCGGCGAGGGCGCGGCCATCGCCACCGCGATGGTGCCGTTCCTGATCCTCGCCATCGCGATCTCGTGGTTCGGCCTCCAGAACCGCAAGTGGCAGACCGGCTGAGAAGGAAACATAAATCATGGCCGCGACCACGACCGCCGACACCCCCGACAACAGCGAAGGCATGGCCTATCTCGACACGCTGCCGAAGCGCGTCGTCACGGTCTACCTGCCGCTCTTCGTCATCCTGGTGGTGCTGCTCTTCCCGTTCTACTGGATGGCGCTGACCGCCATCAAACCGGACGACCAGCTCATCGACATGGAGACCTACAACCCGTTCTGGGTGGTCTCGCCGACGCTCAAGCACATCTCGAAACTGCTGTTCCAGACCCACTACCCCCTGTGGCTCTGGAACACGATGATGATCTCGGTGGCGGCGACCGTGCTGTCGCTGTTCGCCAGCGTGCTCGCGGCCTACGCGATCGTGCGCATCCGCTACCGGGGCGCGGTGGCGGTCGGCGCGGCGATCTTCCTCGCCTACCTGGTGCCGCCCTCGATCCTGTTCATCCCGCTCGCCACCATCATCCAGGCCTACGGGCTCTACGATTCGCCCTTCGCCCTGGTGCTGGTCTACCCGACCATCCTGATCCCGTTCTCGACCTGGCTCCTGATGGGATACTTCAAGACGATCCCCTACGAGCTCGAAGAGTGCGCACTCATCGACGGGGCGAGCCGCTGGCAGATCCTGCTCAAGATCATCCTCCCGCTGGCGGTGCCGGGGCTGATCTCGGCCGGCATCTTCTCGCTGACCCTGTGCTGGAACGAGTTCATCTACGCCCTCACCTTCCTGTCCTCGACCCAGAACAAGACCGTGCCGGTGGCGGTGGTGAGCGAGTTCGTCGACGGCGACATCTATCGCTGGGGCTCGCTGATGGCGGGCGCCCTCGTCGGCTCGCTGCCGCTGGTGATCCTCTACTCGTTCTTCGTCGAGCACTACGTCTCGGCGATGACCGGGGCGGTGAAGGAGTAGCAGTCGTCGCGCCCCGGGCCGCCGCACCCGGGGCGCGACACCTGCAACACGGAGCGGCCCTTACTCGTGCGGCGGGTGCATCCCCTTGCGGCGCCGTGGGGTCTACCCCTCGGCGCATGAGACGGTTACATGACGGGTCCCGGGCCCGAACGCCGCGCGCCCGGCCTTACCGTCAGGTCTTCGTGACAAGGCAACAATTCCGATGACTGCCCCTCGCACCCTCTACGACAAGATCTGGGACGACCACGTCGTCGATCGTCAGCCGGACGGCACCTGCCTCCTCTACATCGACCGTCACCTCGTGCACGAGGTCACCTCTCCCCAGGCCTTCGAGGGGCTTCGTCTCGCCGGGCGCCGGGTGCGTCACCCGGAGAAGACGCTGGCGGTCGTCGACCACAACGTCCAGACCTCGGACCGCAGCTTCGGCATCGAGGATCCCGAGAGCCGCACGCAGATCGACACGCTGGCCGACAACGTCCGCGAGTTCGGCATCGAGTATTACGACGCTCTCGATAAGCGGCAGGGCATCGTCCACATCATCGGGCCGGAGCAGGGCTTCACCCTGCCGGGCCAGACGATCGTCTGCGGCGATTCCCACACCTCGACCCACGGCGCCTTCGGGGCGCTCGCCCACGGCATCGGCACGTCGGAGGTCGAGCACGTGCTCGCCACCCAGACGCTGATCCAGAAGAAGGCGAAGAACATGCGCGCCGTCGTCGACGGGCGCCTGCCCGCCGGCGTCACCGCCAAGGACATCATCCTGGCGATCATCGGCGAGATCGGCACCGCCGGCGGCACCGGCCACGTGCTGGAATATGCCGGCGAGGCGATCCGCTCCCTCTCGATGGAAGGCCGGATGACGATCTGCAACATGTCGATCGAGGGCGGTGCCCGGGCCGGCATGGTCGCCCCCGACGAGACCACCTTCGCCTACATCAAGGACCGGCCGAAGGCGCCGAAGGGCGAGGCTTACGAGCGCGCCGTCGCCTATTGGCGCAACCTCGTCTCGGATGAAGGGGCCCATTTCGACCGCGAGATCCGGCTCGATGCCGCGAACCTCCCCCCGATCGTGACCTGGGGCACGAGCCCTGAGGACGTGATCTCGGTCCAGGGCCGGGTGCCGGATCCGGCCGCGATCGAGGACGAGAACCTGCGCTCCTCCAAGGAGAAGGCCCTGTCCTATATGGGCCTGACGCCGGGGACCAGGATCACCGACATCGCCCTCGACAAGGTGTTCATCGGCTCCTGCACCAACGGCCGGATCGAGGACCTGCGGATCGTCGCCCGCATGGTCGAGGGGCGCAAGATCCACCCGAACGTGTCGGGCATGGTGGTGCCGGGCTCGGGCCTCGTGAAGCAGCAGGCGGAAGAGGAGGGCCTGGCCCGGATCCTGATCGAGGCCGGCTTCGACTGGCGCGAGCCGGGCTGCTCGATGTGCCTCGGCATGAATGCCGACCGCCTGAAGCCCCACGAGCGCTGCGCCTCGACCTCGAACCGCAACTTCGAGGGCCGCCAGGGCCACAAGGGCCGCACGCACCTCGTCTCCCCGGCGATGGCGGCGGCCGCGGCCATCGCGGGCCACTTCGTCGACATCCGCGAGTGGCCGGCAGGAATCTAAGACCTCGCGCCTGACGTCCTTCTGACGAGGCGGCGGAGTTCGGCGTTGACGCCGGCTCCGCCGCCGACTAAACGAACTTCACCGCAGCGCTGCCCAGCAGCGCTACGGGCCCAGGTGGCGGAATTGGTAGACGCGCTGGTTTCAGGTACCAGTGGTGCAAGCCGTGGAGGTTCGAGTCCTCTCCTGGGCACCAACACCCCTCGATGGTGTTGAGGCCGACCGCGATGACGATGCGCTCTCATCCGGTGTGATCGCGATAGGCGATCGATCACTTGCAGGTTCAAAGAATGCAGGATCGAGTGCGGTAGTTGAGATCTCGCACATGCTGACATCTCTCCCGTCATCTCGGGGGGCGTCGAAGACGAGAGCCAGGAATTCATAAGCGCGACCGTTCAGAATGAGGCGGAACGCGGCAAGCTTTGCCCTGCATCATCAGCGGTTACGGATCCCGGGATCCGCTGCGCGGCCCCGAGGTGACACGGAGGGTGAAAATCCTTTCGTTGACCCATCGAACGCTTCGGAAACCTGACCTTCGGTTGTGCGACGGATTTTCCGGTGATACCGTCGATGTCGAAATGAAGAGGAGTGCAGCCGTGAACAACAGGATGAGCAACGCGATCCGCCTTGTCTCGACACCTGTCACGGTTGACCATGTCCGCCTTCCTCACACTCAATTCCATCTCTGCCCGGACGCCTGACCGCTCGCTTTTCCAAGACCTGACCTTCACGATCGGGACGGAACGCGTCGGGCTCGTCGGCCGCAACGGTTCGGGCAAATCCACTCTCCTGCGCATCATCGTCGGTCTGGCCGAAGCGTCATCCGGCGTCGTTCGGCGAACCGGAACGATCGGCACTCTCCGGCAGGACATGCCGCAGGAATGGAATCTGGCCGAAGCACTCGGCGTTGCGGGCGCGATGGCGGCGATCGGCCGCGTTCTGGCCGGTCACGGCACCGCCGATGATTTCGATGCCGCCGACTGGACCCTGGAGACCCGGGTCGGCGCGGCGCTCGCGCAGGTGGGTCTTCCCGATTGTCCGCTGGACCGTCGCCTCCAGACCCTGTCCGGCGGCGAGCGGACGCGTGTCGGGATCGCGCGCCTCATCGTCGAGGCGCCGGACCTTCTGCTTCTCGACGAACCGACGAACAATCTCGACGCCGCCGGCCGCACCGCCGTGCGAGCCCTGGTGCGGGATTGGCGCGGGGGCGTCCTCGTCGCGAGCCATGACCGGGACCTTTTGGAAGACGTGGACCGCATCCTCGAACTGACGACGATCGGGGTGCGCAGCTTCGGCGGCGGCTGGTCGGCCTTCGCCGCCGCGCGTGACGACGATCGACGGCGCGCCAACGCCGAGCTCGAGCGCGCCGAAGCGGGCGTTCGCGCCGCGCGCCAGGCCGCGCAAGCGCAGCGCGAGGCCAAGGAGAGGCGCGATAGAGCGGGACGCGCCTTCGCCGCCAAGGGGTCCGAACCGAAGATCCTTCTGGATGCCCGAGCCGAGCGCGCGCAGACCAGCGGCGGGCGCGCTCAAGGAATCCACGACCGGCGGGCGAGCGCGGCCCTGGCCGAGGCGGACGCGGCCCGTTCGCGCGTGGAGGTCCTGACCCCCCTGACGATCAGGCTGCCGCCGAGCGGCGTGCCGTCCGGCGCGATGATCCTTGCCATGGACGGCGTTCTGGCCGCGGCCGGCGACCGATGCCTCGGCCCGTGGACCCTGCAGATCGTCGGGCCGGAGCGGATCGCGCTCCAGGGCGCGAACGGGGCCGGGAAGACGACCCTCCTGCGCATCGCAGCGGGTTGGCTTGCCCCTGTCGCCGGCACGGTGCGCCGCATCGAGGGGCGCATCGTCATGCTCGATCAGCACGTCGCCGTGCTGGATCGTAACCGCAGCATCCTCGACAACATCCGCCGTCTGAACCCGGATGCGAGCGACGAGGCGGCCCACGCGATCTGCGCACGCTTCGCCTTCCGCAGCCAGGATGCGGACCGGGTCGTCGGCACGCTGTCCGGCGGCGAGCGTCTGCGGGCGGGGCTGGCAGCGACCCTGTCCCGCTCCACCCCACCCTGGCTCGTCATTCTGGACGAACCAACCAACCATCTCGATGTCGAGTCCCTCGAATTGCTGGAGGACGCCCTGCGCGGCATCGACAGCGCGCTCCTTGTCGTCAGCCACGATCCATCGTTCTTGGCGCGGATCGGGCTCGATCGCGTTGTCCAAGTCTGACCTTCAAGGGATCGAGCGTCGGCATCGTGACCCATTGCCATGAACTGGATCGCCGAGAACTCCCCCGCCGATCCGTCGCACCCGAGCCCGCCCCGCACCTACCCCACGAAATCCCCACGGCTCAGGCCGTAGCGCTGCATCTTCTCATTGAGGGTGCGCCGGGGCAGGTCGAGGAGGCGCATCGCCTCGGCGATGTTGCCTTGCGCCTGCTGCAACGCCTGCTGGATCAGGCCCCGCTCATAGGCCTCGACCCGGGCGGCGAGCGGCTGCATCCCCGCCTCGCCGGGTTCCGGGGCGGCGCCGAGGCGGTCGAGGCCGAAGGCGTAGCGCTCGGCGGCGTTGCGCAACTCGCGCACGTTGCCGGGCCAGGCTTGCTCGACGAGATCCTGGACGTGGCGGGCGCTCAAGGGCCGCATCGCCCGGCCATGCTCCTCGGCGGCTTTCGCCGCAAAGTGCTCGAACAGCAGCGGGATGTCCTCGCGCCGCTCGCGCAGCGGCGGAATGCGCAGGCTCGCCACGTCGAGGCGATAATAGAGGTCGGGGCGGAAGCGCCCGGCCTCGGCCTCTTCGCGCAGGTCGACCTTGCTGGCGCAGAGCGTGCGCAGGTCGGCGGCCACCGAGTCGTTGGCGCCGAGCCGCTCCACCCGGCGCTCCTGCAGCACCCGCAGCAGCTTCACCTGGCCGGAGAGCGGCATCGCCTCGATCTCGTCGAGGAACAGCGTGCCGCGATGGGCGTATTCGAGCTTGCCGATCCGACGCTTGAGCGCCCCCGTGAAGGCGCCGGCCTCGTAGCCGAACAGCTCGCTCTCCATCATCGTGTCGGGGATGGCGCCGCAATTGACCGGCACGAAGCGGCCGTCGCGCCGGGTCGAGAAGGCGTGCAGGCACTGCGCCACCAGCTCCTTGCCGGAGCCGGTCTCGCCGTTGATGACCACGTTGACCGGCGTCGCGGCGAGGTCCAGCACCTCGCGCCGCAGGGTCTCCATCGCCCGGGAGGTGCCGATCAGGCGGGTCTCGATGGCGTGGGCGTCCTTGCTCGCGTGGAGCCGGCGCAGGCGCAGGGTGAGGTGGCGCTTCTCGCAGGCGCGGCCGATCGCGTCGGTCATGCGCTCGGGCGCGAAGGGTTTTTCGATGAAGTCGTAGGCGCCGCGCCGCATCGCCTCCACCGCCTGCGGCACGTCGCCGTGGCCGGTGACGAGGAGGACCGGCAGGTCCGGATCCCGCTCCAGCGCCCGTTCCAGCACGGTGAGGCCGCCCATCCGCGGCATGCGCAGGTCGGTGACGAGGATGCCGGGAAAGCCCGCGTCGATCTCGGCGAGCGCGGCCTCCGGCGCCTCGAAGGTCGAGACGGCGTAGCCGGCGAGCGTCAGCCATTGCTCCAGCGCCTCGCGCACCGTCTCCTCGTCGTCGACGAACAGCACGCGCTCTACCCGTGACGCCATGTCAGGCCTCCGCTGCCGGCAGGACGAGGGTCAGCACGGCGCCGCACGCACCGTTCCCGGCCGTGAGGCTGCCCCCGAGGTCGCGCACGATGAGCGAGGACAGCGACAGGCCGAGCCCCAGCCCCTCCCCGGCGGGTTTGGTGGTGAAGAAGGGATCGAAGATCTGTCCCAGATGCTCCGGCGGGATCCCGCTCCCGCTATCCGCCACGTCGAGCCGCCAGGACGGAGATCGTCCGCCGGAGGTCTCGCGTGTGGCGGAGAGGCCGAGCCGGCGCTCGGGGGCGTCGCGCATCGCGTCGAGGGCGTTGACCATCAGGTTCAGGAGCACCTGCTCCAGGCGCACCGGCTCGGCCCGCACCACGGCGTCGGGCGGGATCCGGCAATCGACCGTCACGTCCTCCGCCCGCAGCCGGACCCGCAGCAGGTCGAGGGCGGCCTCCGCCGCGGCAGCGAGGCGGACCGGCTCGCGGTGCTCGGGGCCGGTCTTGCGGGCGAAGTCCTTGAGGTGCCGGATGATCTCGGCGATGCGCTGCGTGACCTCGGTCATGCGCTGGAGGTTGCGGCGCACCGTCGCCTGATCGCCGCGCTCCAGGAACAAGGCGGTGCTGGCCAGGAAGGTGCGCAGGGCCGCGAGGGGCTGGTTGATCTCGTGGTTGATCGCCGTGGAGATCTGGCCGAGCGCCGCGAGCCGGCCGGCATGGATCAGCTCGTCCTGGGTCGCCCGCAAGGCCGCGGTGGTGCGCTCCCGCTCGGCCATCTCGGCCCGCAGGCGCGCATTGGCGTCGCTGAGGTCGTGGGTGCGCTCCGCCACCCGCCGCTCGAGGGCGAGCCGCATGGTTTGCTCGGCCCGCAGGCGCTGCCGCTTCTGGCTCGCCGCGGCGAGCGCGAAGGCGAGGGCCAGGCCGGCGACGCCCGTGGCGGCCGCCACCAGCACGGCCTGGCGCAACGCGGCCCCGGTCGGCGCGACGTACCAGAGCGTCCAGCCGAGATCCGGCATCGCAACGGGCTCGACGATGCCGCTCCCGGCTTCGCCGGCGGAGGGGAGCCTGATCGTCCCGCCGGGATCGGGCGGGCCATCCGCCAGCAGGGGCCGCAGGTCGCTGTCGCCGTATTGCCGGGCCGCGCGGATGCGGTCGGTCTCAGGCACCGCCAGGGGCCGGAACGGGCGGTACTTCCAGCCGGGCTCGCTCGCCAGGAAGACGATGCCGGCCGCGTCCGAGACCAGGATCTGCTCGCCCGCACGCCGCCACTCGCCCTCCAGTCCCTCCAGGTCGACCTTGACCACCACGACGCCCGCGACTCCGCCGCCTCGGGCGTCGACCGCCTGGCCGATGAACAGGCCCGGCTGCTGCGTGGTGGTGCCGATGCCGAAATAGCGCGAGGCGCCGGTCGCCAGGGCGTCGAGGAAGTAGGGCCGGTAAGCGTAGGAGGTGCCGACGAAGCTGAGCGGCTGGTTCCAGTTGCTCGCGCTGAGCGTCAGCCCCTTGGCGTCCATGAGGTAGATCGCGGCGATCCCGGAGGCCCGGGCGATGGCCTCGAACTTGGCGTTGACGGCGGCGGCGGCGTCGCGCGCACCCGGATCGGCGAGGAGGCCCTGGACCTGCATGTCGAGGGCGAGCACGGCCGGCAGGTAGCGGTAGCGGTCGACCGCCGCGCGCAGGACCGCCTCGGCGATGACGAGGCGCTGGCGCGCGGCCATCCGCACCTGGTCGTGGCCGGCCCTGAGGGCGAGGAGGAAGGCCGCGAGGGTGAGCGCCAGGATCGCGACCGCCCAGACCCAACGCCGCTCCCCGATGGCAACGAGGCGCGCGCGCCGCGGCGCGGCGGCCGGGAGGTCGGCGGGACGGGCTTGGCTCATGCCGGGCGCCTCTGCGGGGAAATGCGGATCGTGACGCCCCGGCGTGCCTCGAAACGGGGACCGCCCGCAAGCGAAAGCCTGCGGGCGGTCCCGGGTCCCGAACGCGCGGGTGTTCAGCTGCTCATCCGGCCGTTGCCGTCGAGGTAGCCGTATTTGCGGGTGTCGGGCATCCACAGCGAGGCGGCGAAGGCCACCGCGGCCATGGCGGCGACGTACCAGAAGAACAGGCCCTCGTTGCCCCAGGTCTTGAACGAGAGCGCCACGTATTCCGCCGTGCCGCCGAAGATCGCGTTGGCGATGGCGTAGGGCAGTCCGACGCCGAGCGCCCGGACCTCGGCCGGAAACAGCTCGGCCTTCACCACGCCGCTGATCGAGGTGTAGAAGGTCGCGATCACCAGACCCGTCAGGATCAGCCCGAAAGCGGCCCACGGGCTCGTCACCAGCGACAGGGTCGAGAGCAGCGGCACCGCCCCGAGCATGGCGAGCCCGCTGAACAGGATCATGTTGTTGCGCCGCCCGATCTTGTCCGACAGGGCACCGAAGACCGGCTGCAGCAGCATGAACACCACGAGCGCCAGGGTCATCACGGTCGAGACCGTCTTCAGGTCGAGCTTCACCGTGTTGACCAGGAACTTCTGCATGTAGGTGGTCATGGTGTAGAAGTAGAGCGAGCCGCCCATGGTGAAGGCGAGCGTGATCAAGAGCGCCCGCTTGTGCTGCATCAGGGCGCGGACCGAGCCGGCCTCCTTGCTCTTCATGGTCTCGTGCGAGGCGGACTCTTTCAGCGAACCGCGCAGCATCATCGCCACGATGGCGGCGGCGGCGCCGAGCAGGAACGGGATGCGCCAGCCCCAGGCGCGCATCTCGTCGCCGGTGAGGATGTGCTGGAGCGCGAACACCACCAGCACCGCCAGCAGCTGGCCGCCGATCAGGGTGACGTACTGGAACGACGACAGGAAGCCGCGCCGGCCCTTGCCGGCGATCTCGCTCATGTAGGTCGCCGCCGTACCGTACTCGCCGCCGACCGAGAGGCCCTGCGCGAGGCGGGCGACGAGGAGCAGCACGGGGGCCAGCACGCCGATCGTCTCGTAGGTCGGCAGGATGCCGATCATCAGCGAGCCGGCGCACATCAGCAGCACCGAGAACACCATCGAGGACTTGCGGCCGCGCCGGTCGGCGATGCGGCCGAAGATCCAGCCGCCGAGCGGCCGCATGAAGAAGCCGACCGCGAAGATGCCGGCGGTGGCGAGCAGCTGGCCGGTCGGACTGCTGCTCGGGAAGAACGAGGAGGCGAAGTAGATCGACGTGAAGGCGTAGGCGTAGAAGTCGTACCACTCGACGAGGTTGCCCGACGAGGCGGCGACGATGGCCTTGATCTTCTGGCGGTCCGAGGTCTCGGCCTGCGCCGGGGTCACCCCGGTCGCCGCCTGTGCAGCCATGGTCATGGACGTTCTCCCTGAATGCGAACCGTCCCGCGTCGCAGCGGGCGTGATGGATGTCCGGTCCGTCCCGAGCCTGTCGGCCTCTTGCGGACGGCGCCGAAGTGCAGCGGGGAGGCGATGGCAAGCGCGATGCCAGCGTGAAGATTTTATAAAACCTTTTGATGTCAGCGACTTACCTCGTCGCCGCGTCGGCCTGTGGGCGGAAAGGCGCCGATCGCATCGCGGGATCGGCGGATTTCCGCCGATGGCCCCCGGGCGGGCCCGGCCCTCCCGGGCCGGACTGCGCGAGCCTTTCGCGCCGATCCTGCGCCGGCACCGCTCAAGCCCGTTGACGCCGCCGCGGCCGGGCTCTAAACGACTGTCACCGGGGCGCCGCCAAGGCGGCGCTTTCGGGCCCAGGTGGCGGAATTGGTAGACGCGCTGGTTTCAGGTACCAGTGGTGCAAGCCGTGGAGGTTCGAGTCCTCTCCTGGGCACCAACACCCTTCGATGGTGTTGATGCCGTCCCCGAGGCGGGACCGACCCGATCCAATCTTCAAAGTAAGCCTGGGCAGCCGGCCAGCCGATCTGGCGCATGCACCGACTTATCTTCCCGGCTTCCGGTGCGCGACTCCGGGACGACCGGGAGGATGGGGACTGAGGCGGCCCGCTCAGAGTCTGCTTGATTCGTCCCGCCACTCATCTGGTACAGGTACCGACACGTCTCCACGTCGTCCCGAGGCTCGACGAAGTCGAGAAACCGGGATCCATCATCGCTGACGGTCCAGGATCAAGCGACCAGCGCTCCGCCCCATTCGGAATCGTCGGCGTTCATGGATCCCGGGCTCCGCTGCGCGGCTCCGGGATGACGATGGAGCGCTTCAATTCTGTCGTTTCAATCGAACAGGCTCTCGAACAGGCTCCCAGGCCGAACCAACCTCTCGATCGCCAGCGTGGCCGCTCCGCGTCGAACCGGTCGGGGGCGCCCCGCGTTGGGCTGCGCCAACCTGAGGAGACGGACATGCCGCGCAGCGACGACCTGCTCACCGCTCGACCGCACCTGACCCGTCGCGACGAGGACGAGGCGGCCGCCAAGGCCGGGGTGACGCCGGCCGACCACGACGCCGCGCGGAAGGCGGACGCCCTCGATCCGGGCACCAGCACGACCGGCGAGGAGCCGCGGCGCCGGCCCGCCCCGGCGGGCGAGGGCGAGGTCTGACGCGACGGCGCGACGGATCGGCCGGCACCGTCCGTCCGCCGGGCCTCCTGCTCCGGCTCCCGTCATGATAGGGCGGGCGGAGCCCCGATCTTCCACTCTCGCTCGGTGAGGCCCCCGTGCAGCCCGCCTGCAGGTCCGGGTGACCGAACGCAGGTGCCCCAGCATGGACGCCACAGCCCCTTCCCTGCCGTGCCAGAGGCACCTGTTCGAGGTTCCGGGCGACGTCAGCTATCTCGACGCGGCGGCGTGGTCACCGCTGCCCCGGTCCGTCCGCGAAGCCGGGGAAGCGGGCTTGCTGGTGAAGAGCCGGCCATGGGCGCATCCGCGCGAGGCGGTCCCGGCCCAGGCCGAGCGGGCGCGGGCGGCGGCGGCCCGGCTCATCGGCGCGGCTCCGGACGACGTGGCGATCGTGGGGTCCGTGAGTCACGCGATGGCCACCGTCGCGGCGAACCTGGCCGTCGCGCCGGGCGGGCGCGTGCTGCGCGTCGCGGACGAGTTCCCGTCGTTGTGCTACGCCTTCGACCGGCTCGCGATGGCAAGGGGCCTGATCGTCGAGGAGGTTCCCCGTCCCGAAGGCGGCGACTGGACGGCGGCCCTGCTGGCGGCCGTCGGACGCCCCGGGGCACCGCCCCTGGCGATCGCGACCCTGACCCCGTCGCATTGGACCGATGGCGGGCTGATCGACCTCGACCGGCTCGCGCCGGCCGTCCACGCCGCAGGGGCCGCGCTGGTGATCGATGCGACCCAGGCGGCGGGGGCTCTGCCGGTGGATGTGGGCCGCTGGCGCCCCGACTTCCTGGCCTTCCCGACCTACAAGTGGACGCTCGGTCCCTACGCGCTCGCCTTCCTGTATGCCGCTCCGCACCGGCAGGACGGCGCACCGATCGAGGAGAATACCGGCAACCGCCCGCCCGCTTCAGGCGCCAGGCGCTACGACCGGGGCGAATTGAACGATCCGGTCCTGCTGCCGATGGCGGCGGCCGGGCTGGAACTGGTCCTGTCCTGGGACGTGTCGGCGGTGGCGGACCGGCTGCGCCGCCTCACCGATCGCTTGGCCGAGGCCACCGCCGGGCTCGGGCTCTCCGCGGCGGCGGCGCACCTGCGCTCGCCGAACATCGTCGGGCTCCGCGCGCCGGGCGGTCTGCCCTCCGGCCTGGTGGATCGCCTGCGGCGAGACGGCGTCTACGCGAGCGAGCGATCCGGGGCGCTACGTCTCAGCCCGCATGTCTGGGCCGACGAGGGCGACGTCGAACGCTGCGTGGCGGCCTTGCGCCGCTCCCTGTAGGGTCCGCCTGCGGCAGCCGGGACCTCGGAGAAGGCGGCGTGACCGCCGGCCGCGCGCCGTCAGCCCGGCGACGGCCCGCCGCTGCCGCGGGCCTCGGGCGACGGACCGCCGGGGGCCGGGCTCGCACCCGCGGCCGGGGCGCCGTCCGGGCCCGGCCTCGGCCGCTCGGGCGCGGCGCTCTCGGGGTAGCGGGCGCGGTAGGCGCGCAGGAACTCGGTCAGCGTCTCGGCGCTGGTGGCCTGGCGCACGATGCTGCGGAAGGCCACGGTGCCGGAGGCGTTCGGCGCGGCGACGAGGCCGAAGGTGCGGGCGTCCGGGCTGTCGGCCATCTTCTGGGTGTACTTCGTGCGCAGGCGGTCGAGGCTCAGCGTGTCCTCGGCCAGCGCGTAGCCGATCGCCGCCCGCATCACGTCGGCGCGCTCGGCGTCCGAGAGCGGGCCGGGATCGCGCCAGCGCATCCCGAGCAACGCCTCGTGCGCCTCCCCGGCCTCGCGCCAGCGCCGCGCCCCCCACAGGATGTCGCCGCGCAGATGCGCCGCCTCGGGGCTGTCGTTGCCGTCGAGGAGTTCGAGGGCGAGGTCGGTGCGCGTCAGGTCGGAGAGGGCGCGGGCCTCGAGCAGCAGGCGCGCGTCGCGGATCTGCCCCGGCAGTTCGGGCAGGCGGGTGTTCTGCAGGACCTTGAGGGCCTTCAGCGGCTCGCCCTCCATCAGCCGCACGGTCGCCAGCCGCGCCGCCACGCTCGCCCGCGCCGCGCCGGTGAGGCGGGTGTCGACCTGGTGCTGCAGGAGGTCGCCGGCGGCGTCGAGGAGGTCGAGCGCGACGAGGCGGTCGGCCAGGCGCCGCACGATCTCGTCGCCCTGGCGGCCGAGCGGCGTGAACTCCTTGAAGTCGTAGAACAGCGCCAGGGCCTCGATCCGCCCGAGGCTGGCGCCCCGGTCCGACAGGAACAGGGCGGAGAACAACGCCACCGTGTCGTCGTGCAGGCCGCGCGTCGCGGGGTGGTCGGGATAGAGGCGGTTGGCCTTGCGGGCGGTCGCGAAGGCGTCGCGCCAGCGGCCCGCCCCGGCATAGAGGCGGCCGAGCCGGGCGAGGGCCTCGGCCTCCGCGTCGCCGTGCCAGGTCAGGATCAGGCGCTCGAGGCGGTCGATCGCCGCCTCCGGCGTCATCGTGCCGGTGGCCCGCCCGAGGTCGACGACCCGCAGGGTCGCCTCGGCGGCGACCGGCGCCGCGCCGGTCTCGGCGAGCTGCTCGTAGGCGCGGCGGGCCTCGCCGTCCTGGCCGATCGCCTCGGCGAAGCGCGCCTTGAGGAAGGCCAGCCGGTCGCGGGCGAACGGGGTCTCGGCGAGGGGCGCCACCGCGGTGAGCGCCCGCTGGGCGAAGCCCGGGTCCTTGGCGTCGAGCGCCGCCTCGGCGGCCGCGAGATAGAGCGGCAGCTGCAGGTCGTCCGGATAGGCCTCGATCACCGGCAGGCCGGCCTTGAAGGCGGCGAGGGCCGCGGCGCTGCGCCGGCCGCGCGCGTCGACGAGGCCGCGCCAGAGCCGCAATTCCGGATCCTGCGCCTGCTTGCCGTCGGGTGCGAGGAAGGCCGCAGCCCGCGCGTCCTGGCCCATGCGCAGGGCCGCGATGGCCGAGAAGAGCCGCACCGGCCGCTCCGCCGCCAGCGCCGGGTCTTCCCGGGTGGCCAGGGCCAGCACGCCGGCGGCCTCGGCCGAGACGTCGTTGGCGAGGAGAACCCGCACGAGATCGAGGCGCGCGGCGGAGCGGGCCGCCCGCTCCGCCCCGGCC
>NZ_LABZ01000024.1 GCF_001043955.1 Methylobacterium tarhaniae
GTAGCGCGGGGCCGGCCCCGCCGCCAGGGGCTCCTGCGCACGATCGCGCGACAATCGTCCTACGCCCCCTGAGCCGGCCGGAACCGCCCCGCCGCCGGCCCGTTCGCCCCGTATCGGGAGGTGAGGCCGCCCGGCATGACCGATCTCGCGCAGCAGCGCGCCGCCTACGCGGCCCGCGTCACGGCCAAGGCCAGCACCGACGACCCGGCGCTGCGACGCGCCTTCGCGACGGTGCCGCGGGAGGCCTATTGCGGCCCCGGGCCCTGGACGATCCTGGAGGAGGGCGGCGCGGCCAGGGTCGCGGATCCGGCCGGGCTCTACCGCGACGCGCTGGTGGCCTTGCGCCCGGAGGCCGGCCTCAACAACGGCGAGCCGAGCCTGCACGCCCTCTGCCTGGCGGCGGTGGGGGTGAAGCCCGGCGAGCGGGTGGTGCAGGTCGGGGCGGGCGGCGGCTACTACACCGCGATCCTGGCCGAGCTGGTGGGACCGGAGGGCCGGGTCGAGGCCTACGAGGTCGAGCCGAGCCTGGCGGCCGCGGCCCGCACCGCGCTCTCCGGCTACGGGCAGGTGCGCGTGCACGACCGCTCCGGAGCCGAAGGCCTGCTGCCGCCGGCCGACCTCGTCACGGTGGCGGCCGGCGCCACGGCGCCGCTGCCGGTCTGGCTCGACGCGCTGCGCCCCGGCGGCCGCCTGCTGGTGCCCCTGACCGCCGAGCGGAGCGGCGGGATGCTGCTGGCGACCCGGCCGCCGGGACCCGTGCAGGCGGGGCCCGCGCAGACGGGGTCAGCCCAGGTCTGGCCGGCCCGCTTCCTGGCGCCGGTGAGCTTCGTGCCCTGTGCGGGCGCCCGCCGGCCGGAGGAGGCGGCCCGCCTCGCCACGGCGTTCCGCGACCGGGACTGGACCCGCGTGCGCCGTCTCCACCGGGGCGGCCGGCCCGGACCGGGGGCCTTCGTCGCCGGGGAGGGCTGGTGGCTGGAGTGAGGCCGGCAGCCCCGGGGTGCCGCGGCAGCGCCATCCAGGCTACAAGGGGCCACGTCTTCCTCACCCCCGAGCTTCAGCCCAAGGCCCGTCATGCCGAGCACGCCCCGCGCCGCGATCATCCCGGTCACGCCGTTCCAGCAGAACTGCACCCTCCTGTGGTGCGACGCGACGAAGCGGGCCGCGGTGATCGATCCGGGCGGCGACCTCGACCGCATCCAGGCCGCCATCGCCAAGGCCGGCGTCACGGTCGAGAAGATCCTGCTCACCCATGGCCATATCGATCACGCGGGTGCTGCCGCCGATCTGCGCGATGCGCTGGGCGTCCCCGTCGAGGGGCCGCATCGCGCCGACAAGCCGCTCCTCGACAGCCTGCCCGAGACCGGGGCCGCCTACGGCATCGACGGCGCCAAGGCGGTCACGCCCGACCGCTGGCTCTCCGAGGGCGACACCGTGACGGTCGGCGAGCTCACCTTCGACGTGCTGCACTGCCCCGGCCATTCCCCGGGCAGCGTGGTGCTGGTGAGCCGGGACGCCCGCTTCGCCCAGGTCGGCGACGTGCTGTTCCGGGGCTCGGTCGGGCGCACCGACCTGCCGGGGGGCGACCACGCCGCCCTGATCTCGTCCATCAAGACCAAGCTGCTGCCGCTCGGCGACGACGTCGCCTTCATCCCCGGCCACGGCCCGACGGGCACGATCGGGCAGGAGCGGCTGTCGAACCCATTCCTTCGATAGGAGCCCCCTCGTGGATTTGCGTCCCTTGGATTTGCGTCCCTTGGATCTGCGTCCCCTCGGCCGTTCCGGCCTCTCGGTCCCGCCCTTCTGCTTCGGCGGCAACGTCTTCGGCTGGACCGCCGACGAGGCGACCTCTTTCGCCCTGCTCGACCGCCTGCTGGAGACGGGCTTCACCTTCATCGACACCGCCGACGTCTATTCGCGCTGGGCGACCGGCCATCGGGGCGGCGAGTCGGAGGCGGTGATCGGGCGCTGGCTCAAGGCCCGGGGCGCCCGCGACCGCATGACGATCGCCACCAAGGTCGGCATGGACATGGGCGAGGGCCGGACGGGCCTGAAGGCCCCCTACATCGAGCGGGCGGTGGAGGATTCCCTGCGCCGGCTCCAGACCGACCGGATCGACCTCTACCAGTCCCATGCCGACGACGCGGAGACGCCGCTGGAGGAGACACTGTCGGCCTACGACCGGCTGATCCGCGCCGGCAAGGTGCGGGCGATCGGGGCCTCCAATTACTCCGCCGCCCGCCTGCGCGAGGCTCTCGCCGTCGCGGCCCGCGAGGGATTGCCGCGTTACGAGTGCCTGCAACCGGGCTACAGCCTGGCCGACCGGGAGGGCTACGAGGCCGAGCTGGAGCCCCTGTGCCGGGAGGAGGGGATCGGGGTGATCTCCTACTTCTCCCTCGCCGCCGGCTTCCTGACGGGCAAGTACCGGCAGGAGGGCGCCGCCGCCGGCCGCGCCCGCGAGGCCCGGGTCTCGACCTTCCTCAACCCGCGCGGCCTCGCCTTCCTCGACCTCCTCGACGAGGTCGCCGGGGAGCACGGCGCGACGCCGGCCCAGGTCGCCGTCGCGTGGCTCGTCGCCCGGCCGGGCCTCACCGCGCCGATCGCCAGCGCCACCTCGGTGGCGCAGCTCGACGAGGTGCTGGGCGGCGTGGGCCTCGCCCTCGACCCGGCGGCGTCCGCCCGGCTCGAAGAGGCGAGCCGGGGCACGCTCAAGACCTGACAGGCGGCCGTTGGCGGATCCTTAACGAGGTGCGGCGAAACGTAACTTCGGTTAGGATGCGGCGGGGATGGACGGGGCTGCCGGCCGCCCCCGCCGGACAGCGAAAAGCGCCTCTGCGGCGCCGAAAACCGATGCAATTTCAAGGCGGAATGCTTACATCAAGGATCCGCCGGATCGTGCTCGTCACGGCCCGGGACCCTTGAGACACGAGACCCAGACGGCGCCGGTTCCAACCGGCGCCGGCGCGGGCCGCCTCCGCCCCGGGACGCGCGCCCGCCCGCACCAGGAACCGACATGGCCGAACCCGCCCGCGATCTGACCCCCGACACCTATGGCGCCGACTCGATCAAGGTCCTCAAGGGCCTGGACGCGGTGCGCAAGCGGCCGGGCATGTATATCGGCGACACCGACGACGGCTCGGGCCTGCACCACATGGTGTACGAGGTCGTCGACAACGCCATCGACGAGGCTCTGGCCGGCCACGCGACCCTCGTCACCGTCACCCTCAATCCGGACGGCTCCTGCACGGTCTCCGACAACGGCCGCGGCATCCCGACCGACATCCACCCGGAGGAGGGCGTCTCGGCGGCCGAGGTCATCATGACCCAGCTGCATGCGGGCGGTAAGTTCGATCAGAACTCCTACAAGGTCTCGGGCGGCCTGCACGGCGTCGGCGTCTCGGTGGTGAACGCCCTCTCGACCTGGCTGCGCCTGCGCATCTGGCGCGCCGGCCAGGAGCACGCGATGGAGTTCCGGCACGGCGATGCGGTCTCCCCGCTCGCGGTGGTGGGTCCGGCCGGCGACCGGCGCGGCACCGAGGTGACGTTCCTGCCCTCGACCGAGACCTTCACGATGGTCGAGTTCGACTACGCCACCCTGGAGAAGCGCCTGCGCGAGCTGGCCTTCCTCAATTCCGGCGTGCGCATCGTGCTCACGGATGCCCGCCACGCCGAGCACAAGCGCGAGGAGCTGGTCTACGAGGGCGGCGTCGAGGCCTTCGTGCGCTACCTCGACCGGACCAAGACCCCGCTGGTGACCCAGCCGGTGGTGGTGCGCGCCGAGCGCGACGGCATCGGCGTCGAGGTCGCCCTGTGGTGGAACGACAGCTACCACGAGACGGTGCTGCCCTTCACCAACAACATCCCGCAGCGCGACGGCGGCACCCACATGGCCGGCTTCCGGGCGGCGCTGACCCGCCAGGTCACCGGCTACGCCGAATCCTCCGGCATCGCCAAGCGCGAGAAGGTCTCGCTCACCGGCGACGATTGCCGCGAGGGCCTGACCGCGATCATCTCGGTCAAGGTGCCGGACCCGAAATTCTCGTCGCAGACCAAGGACAAGCTGGTCTCGTCCGAGGTGCGCCCGGTCGTCGAGAACGTCCTCAACGAGGGCCTGTCGAACTGGCTCGAAGAGCACCCCTCCGAGGCCAAGACCATCGTCGGCAAGGTGGCGGAGGCGGCCGCCGCCCGCGAGGCCGCCCGCAAGGCCCGCGAGCTGACCCGCCGCAAGGGGGCGCTCGACATCGCCTCGCTCCCCGGCAAGCTCGCCGACTGCCAGGAGCGCGACCCGTCGAAATGCGAGATCCTCCTGGTCGAGGGCGACTCGGCCGGCGGCTCGGCCAAGCAGGGCCGCGACCGGACGTTCCAGGCGGTGCTGCCCTTGCGCGGCAAGATCCTGAACGTCGAGCGGGCCCGCTTCGACAAGATGCTGTCGAGCCAGGAGATCGGCACGCTGATCACCGCGCTCGGCACCGGCATCGGCCGCGAGGAGTTCAACCCCGACAAGCTGCGCTATCACCGCATCATCATCATGACCGATGCGGATGTCGACGGCTCGCATATCCGCACTCTGCTCCTGACGTTCTTCTTCCGCCAGATGCCGGAGCTGATCGACCGCGGCCACCTCTACATCGCCCAGCCGCCGCTCTACAAAGCCCAGAAGGGCAAGACCGCGATCTACCTCAAGGACGACCGGGCGCTGGAGGATTACCTGATCGACGGCGGCGTCGAGGGGGCGGTGCTCAAGCTCGCCACCGGCACCGAGTTCGGCGGGCCGCAGCTCAAGGCCCTGGTCGACGAGGCGCGCGGCGTGCGCCAGATCCTGCACGGGATGCATTCGCGCTATGACCGCGTCGTGGTCGAGCAGGCGGCGATCGCCGGGGCGCTCCGCCCCTCGGTGGCCGGCAACCCGGACGAGGCCGACGTGGTGGCCGACGAGATCGCCCGTCGCCTCAACGCCATCGCGGACGAGATCGAGCAGGGCTGGGAGGGCGAAGCCAAGGACGGCGGCTACGTGCTGTCGCGGACGCTCAGGGGCGTGCGCCAGGTCGCGGTGCTCGACGAGGCCTTGATCCACTCGCAGGAGGCGCGCCGCCTCGACGAGCGGGCGGAGAATCTCAGCGAGATCTATGGCGCCCCCGTCACCCTGGTGCGCCGGGGCGACGAGACCACGCTGCACGGTCCGGTCGCGCTGTTCGAGGGCATGATGGCGCTCGGCCGCAAGGGCCTGCAACTGCAGCGCTACAAGGGCCTCGGCGAGATGACCGCCCAGCAGCTCTGGGAGACGACGCTCGACCGCGACGTGCGCTCGCTGCTCCAGGTGAAGGTCAAGGACACGACCGACGCCGACGACCTGTTCGTCAAGCTGATGGGCGACGTGGTCGAGCCGCGCCGGGAGTTCATCCAGGAGAACGCCCTCAACGTGGCCAATCTCGACGTGTAATTTTCCGGCTCATGTCAATCTAGATTTTCCATCTATAACCTCATCCTGAGGTGCTGGCGATCGAAGGTCGCCGGACACCCCAGGATGAGATCGTGCGTGGGAGAGAACGGCTCCTCGCGCCCGCCCGCCGCTTGATCGCAGACCCGCACCGGCGATAGGCAGGGCCGAAAGCGCGCGGGTTCCGGGGCGCGAACGCGGAGTGTGATCATGCAGGCGGCCGAGCTCGCGCCCTTTTCCGACTACGTCCTGCCGGAGGCGACCCTGCCGGAGCTGCCGGGGCATTACCGCGGCAAGGTGCGGGACAATTACGACCTGCCGGACGGCCGGCGGATCCTGATCACCAGCGACCGGTTGAGCGCCTTCGACCGGGAACTGGCGGCGATCCCGCTGAAAGGCCAGGTCCTGACCCAGACCGCGCGCTACTGGTTCGAGAAGACGCGGGATATCTGCGACAACCACGTGCTGGCCTATCCGGACCCGAACGTGGTGGTGGGCCGGCGCCTCACCATCCTGCCGGTCGAGATCGTGGTGCGCGGCTACCTCGCCGGCAGCACCGGAACCTCGGTCCTGACCCTCTACAAGGCCGGCCAGCGCGAGATGTACGGCCACCGGCTGCCCGACGGGATGCGCCCGCACGAGCCGCTGCCGCAGCCGATCATCACCCCCACCACCAAGGCCGGCCACGGCGACCACGACGCGCCGCTCTCCGCCGCCGAGATCCTGGAGCGGGGGCTCTTGACGCAGGACCAGTGGCAAACCCTGTCGGAGGCGGCTTTGGCCCTCTTCGCCCGCGGCCAGGCGATGGCGGCGGAACGCGGCCTGATCCTCGCCGACACCAAGTACGAGTTCGGGACCGATTCCGACGGGCGGATCGTGCTCGCCGACGAGATCCACACCCCCGACAGCAGCCGCTACTGGTTCGCCAAGAGCTATCCCGAGCACCTGGCCGCCGGTACCCTGCCGGAGAGCTTCGACAAGGACGTGGTCCGCAACTGGGTCGCGGCGCGCTGCGATCCCTACCGCGACCCGGTGCCGGAGATCCCGCCCGAGGTCGTGCTGCGCACCGCCGCCACCTATGTCGGCGCCTTCGAGACGATCACCGGCGAGCGTTTCGCCCTGCCGGACACGAGCGAGCCGCCGCTGGCGCGCATCCGCCGCAACATCGCGGCCTTCCTGGCGCAGTAGGGCCCCGGTCCCTTTACCCGCGAGACCGGGCGGACGATGTCGCCCGGCCGCACCGGCTCAGCCGCACGGCCCGGCACTTCGACGCTCGTCGTCGGGGAGCCGGTCTTTCGAGCCGTGACGCCGGCGGGGCCTCGAGGCGAGAGCGCCCGGACGCTCCGAGCGCGATCCGCACGATACTGCCGGCCCATGCAGGGACGGGGCACGATTGTGCTTGTCGGGATCGGGGCCGCTCGGCTATGAGCCTGCGCACAGAAAAAAGGCCGCCCTTGCGAGGCGGCCCGAAGTCTAGGGAGGAAACGCCCAAAGAGGGCAGCACCGCCGCGACGCCATCGCTGCGGTGCGAAAACGTTTTCTCATGCTGCAGCGCACACGGCAATCGGACGCCCCGCACGACGGCCATGCTTGTCGCGCATGGCGGCCGGACCGGTGGCCCGGGACGGCGTCAAACCGCCCCTTGCCCTGCCTTCACGACCTGTTAGACGACCCTTCTCCCTCGTGGACGTACCCTGTGGCGCTCCGGCTCCGCCGACAGGCTGGACCGTGAGGGAGCTCGTGACGACGAGTTGGCGGTGGACCAGTTCTCCCCGCCAGCCTGTGAGGCTCAGTGGGCCGGGTGGTTGCGGGAGGGTCGGCGCAGCGGGGAACAGGAACCGCGTCGCCGGCTGATGGCCCACATATTCGCTCCCGTCGGAGCGGGGGTAGCGCGCCGCCGCGCAAGTTCAAGAATTTCGGAAAAGGCTACGCTTCGCTAACCATGCGCCGGTTCGCATGGGAGCACGCATGAGAACGGCAGCGAGAGCCTACCGGTTCGTGGGTGGAGAGCCCCGCCGGTCCGATCGATCCTGCGAGACGCGCCGCGGCGAGAGGCAGGTCGGCCAGAATCCCGTTGAGAGGAGGCCGGTCGGGGAGATCTGGTCGCAGCAGGACAGCCGCGGCCTCACCGCGCGCGAGCTGATCCGCCTGGCCCAGGCGGTGCGGCTGCGCCCCGCCCCCTCGTCCGACTAAGCAGAGTTGCGTCGGCGAGCCGACGCAACTCTGCTTAGGTTCTTGTTGGGTCGCTGATTTTGGTCGCAAAACCGGCTGCCGCTTTTGCGAGATCTGCTGAGCCGGCCCCGGCCGCGCGACCGGCACCTAGAGAGAAGAAGGCCCCGCTTCGGCGGGGCCTTCTTCGTCGGGGGCTCACGCCTCTCCGTGCGGAAGGACCGGGGCGAAGATCGAGATGGCTTGCGTGCGGCCGGCGAGGGGCTCGCGGCCGACCTCCCGCCAGGCGGCGGGATCCGAGGAGCCGGCGACGACGGCCTCGGAGGCGAGGACCACCGCACCGTAGCGCTTGGTCGCCTGTTCGAGGCGCGAGGCGACGTTGACCGCATCGCCCAGCACCGTGAACTCCATCCGCTCCTCGTCGCCGACGATGCCGCAGAAGACCTCGCCGACATGGATGCCGATGCCGATCTTCACCGCACGGGGCAGCTCGCGGGTGTCGTTCCAGGCCTCGACGATGCCGGTGAGATCCTGCGCGAAGGCGAGCGCCCGGGCCGCGTCGTCGCCGCCCTCGTCCGGCACCCCGAACAGGATCAGGGCCCCGTCGCCGATGAACTTGTCGACGAAGCCGTGATGCCGGCGCACGCAGGCCAGGATGCGGGTCCGGAAGGCGGTGAAGAACTGCGACAGGCCCTCCGGGTCCATGCCCTCGGCCATCCCGGTCGAGTCACGGATGTCCACGAAGGCGATGACCGCCCGCTGGCGGCGGCCGCGGCGGAGCGCGGCGTCGCCCGCCGCGAGCCGGGGCGCGATCTCCGCCGGCAGGAAGCGCGACAGGCTGGCCCGCCCGACCGCGTCCCGGACCGCGGAGGCGAGGAGCCGCCGCGAGCGGACGATGCCGAAGGCCGTGGCCGCGCCGGCGAGCAGGATCAGCGTGAAGCGCATCACGTTGACGGGCATCGAGAACAGCTGGGTCCAGGCCGGCTTGCCGGCGGAGTCCGGATCGAGGACCAGGTGGTGCTCGAGCCCGACCGCGATCCCGACGAGGCCGAGGGTGAGCAGCCCCACGGCGGAGAGCTGGACCTTCACGTCGTAGCGCAGCGCCCCGACCGCCAGGACCAGGGGGATCGCCCAGATGATCGGCGCGGAGGGCAGGGCGTTGCCGGGCAGGCCGCGCTCGCCGAGGGCGAGGACCGTGATGGCCAGCACCAGCCCGACATCCAGCACCATGAACAGGTAGGCGTAGCCGTGGCGCCAGCGCTGCGGCACCGCGAGCACGATGCTGGCCGCCCCCACGGCCAGGAAGCCCAGGGAGGCGATCCAGGCGTTGCGCTGGAACAGGCCGAGCGACACGCCCGCCAGCTCGTGCAGCACGTGGCTGGCGGCGATCACCGTGACGAAGACGCAGGCCCCGATCCCCACCCGCAGCCAGCCGATCAGCCGCTCGGCCGCGACCTCGTGGCGGCGCATCAACCCGGCGACCAGGTCGCCCGCCAGGGGAGCCACCAAGGGGTTGGTGAGGAGATCCGCCGCGGCGCCCGCCCGCGGGCCGGAAACCGGCGCAGCCTGGCCGGGTGGATCCTGCTGCACGCGCAATCCTGGCTGCATGCCGGCCTCCTGGCGCCCCGGACAGGGCGGAGAAAGGCCTGATTAGAGCATGGCCGTGACCGGACGGCTACTGGGCCTGACCTGACCCGACCCGGCCGCGAGCTTTCCCTGAAGCCGGCAGAGGGGAGCGATGCCTGACCGGTACTGCACGAAGCGAGGCCTCATCCCGTTCAGCCGGCCTCCGAGCCGCTGCTGCGGACGATTTGCGGACACCGCCGGCGGCCCGTGCCGGCCTATGCAGGGCGCGGGATCCGCGTGGCGGCCTCCGCGGCCCTGGTGCTCGCCTTGGCTGCCCTGGCCTCGCCCACCGACGCGTCGATGTATTCGGCGCTCCACGACCGCAGCTTGCCGTCGTCGAGGGTCATCGTCCCCGACACGTCCTGCGACGCGATCAGCCGTGCGGCGTACCGGCCATGGGCGGCGGCGCGCCCGTCATCGTCCTTGGCCGCCTTCGTCTCCTTCTCGAAGGCCTCCAGCGCCTTCTGCGCCGCCCTCATCGCGTTGAGGCTAGCCACCTCCTTGAATTCCTTGGCGAGATCCGGGTCGTCCTTGAACATCTTGTCGATGGTCTTCTTGTAGGCACCGTCGGTCGTGACGTTGCCCATGCTGTCGAGCTTGAGATTGATCGGGCTGTCGAGCTCGATGCCCAGGTTCTTCAGCCGTGCAACGAGCTTGTCCGCGAGGGCCTTGGAACGTTCCTGCGCGATGTCGTCGAGCGACTTGATGCCGGTGGCGATCGATGGCGACGGTGTTCCGCTGACGAGTTCGGCGAGTTTCGCCTTGGCGGCGGCGCTGAGGTCGACCGTCGTGGCGGCCCCCAGCTTGGCGGCCGAGCCCGGCAGAGCCTGTGCGCCGGCTGTCGCGGTGCCCGGCACCGGTGGCTTGGGCACGGCCTTGCCGACGACCAAATCCTTCGAAGCTGCCGCCGTCGGCCTCTGCGCTGCTGCTATCGGTGCCACGAACCGGATCTCCGGTTGAATACGATGCCGTAGAGATAAGACAAGCAAGTTACCGATTTGTAAAATTTATTGGAAATTATGAATTGATTATCTTGCGGCGCGGCGGATATCGATGATAGACCGCCGCCGCGATTTCGGCACCACGCCGCTCAAGTGCTGACATCGCGCGCAAGTACTGACATCGCGCGGCAGCATCTCACAGACAGTTCGCGCCTGATCTTCGCGAGCCAGGCAGCACGTTGCGAGGCCCTCCGATCGAAGACGGTGAGCCGCGCCCGATCGACGGGTGATCGGACGCTGCTCGATCCTCGCTCCCGGGCCTTGCGCCGGATCCCCCGGCCTATGTCAGGCCGGATCGTCGCGCAGCAGGTGGTAGAGCAGGATCGCCGCCGCCGTGGCGGTGCCGATGCCGCCGAGCTTGAAGCTGCCCAAGGAGACCGTGAAGTCGCCGGCGCCGAGCACCAGGGCGGTGCCGACGGTGAGCAGGACCCGGGTGCGGGAGAAATCGACCCGGTTCTCGACGAAGATCCGTCCCGCCGCGGCGGCGATCAGCCCGAACACCACCACCGACAGGCCGCCGATCACCGGGCCGGGGATCACCAGGATCGCGGCGCCGAATTTCGGCGACAGCCCGAACAGGATCGCGACGAGCCCGGCGACGGCGAAGACCAGGGTCGAGTAGATCCGGGTCACCGCCATCACGCCCATATTCTCGGCGTAGGTCGTCACGCCGGTGCCGCCGAAGAAGCCCGACAGCATCGTGGCGAGCCCGTCGCCCAGGAAGGCGCGGCCGAGCCAGGGGTCGAGGTTGCGCCCGGTCATCGCGCCGATCGCCTTCACGTGGCCGAGATTCTCGGCGACCAGCACCAGGGCGACGGGCGCGATCAGCCAGATCGCGGACGCCTCGAAGACCGGCGCGGTGACATGCGGCCAGCCGAACCACGGCGCCTCGGCGATGCGCGACAGGTCGAGGGGCTTGGCCAGCCCCAGGCCGTTCGCCAGCACGCCGTAGAGCAGGGTGGCGGCCACCGCCCCGATCAGGAGCGGCAGGCGCCGCGCGGATCCGGGCAGGTACGAGGCGGCGAGGCCGACCGCCAGGATCGTGAACAGCCCGACCCCGACATCGATCCCCGAGCCCGAGATGCCCTTCACGCCGATCGGCGCGAGGTTGAGGCCGATCGCCCCGACGATGGCGCCGGTCACCGCCGGCGGCATCAGCCGGCCGATCCAGGCATCGCCCGCCCGCATCACCACGAGGCCGATCAGCGCGTAGACCGCGCCCGCCGCCACGATGCCGCCGAGGGCGACCGGCAGGTTCGGGTTCGGGCCGCTGCCGCCATAGCCGGTGGCGGCGATCACCACCGCGATGAAGGCGAAGCTGGAGCCGAGATAGCTCGGCACCCGCCCGCCGACCACGACGAAGAACAGCAGCGTCGCGATGCCTGAGAACAGGATCGCCAGGTTGGGATCGAACCCCATCAGCAGCGGGGCGAGCGCGGTCGAGCCGAACATCGCCACGACGTGCTGGAGCGCCAGCACCACCGTCTGGCCGAGGGGCGGCCGCTCGTCCGGCAGCACCACCGCCCCCCGGGCGAGCCGCCAGCGCGGGAAGCCCCCTTCTTCCGTCCGTTCCTCCGGCTTCATGGTCTCTCTCCCCCTGATCGCGTGTCCGGGGAGGGCCTTAGAGGATCCGGAGCGGATCCGGGAATAGGAGGGCGGCGCAGATCGTGGGCCGCGCGGCCCCTCCCGCGATCAGGCGCGGGCCGAGCCCCGTTTCCCGGATGGCGCCGGGCAGGACGGAGGGGCCGGGGTGCGGCATGATCTTCCCCGAAGGCCGCCCGACCCCAGGCGCAGCCGGCCGGCGGGGGCGGGCCGCTTGCGGTCCAAAGTCTTTGTGTGGCTTCATTCCGCAAGGTTCGGAGGCGGTATTCGCAGAGTTTCCGGCCCAGCGCGGTGGATATGACGCAAGGATCGGGCCGGCTGGGACGGCGCGGGACGGATCCGGTCCGTGGCCGCCGCCGGCCGCCAAGACACGCGATCCGCGGATCTTGCTGCCGGCTCGTCGATCCGCGACACTGTGCCTCCCGGGCCGCCGCCAGCGGCCACAATCAGCGATGTTACCGGATGCCACTCCGCGTTAGGCAGGTTGCATGAGCCGGAAGCGCCTCGACCTGACCCTCGCCTTCCTGCGCGCCCTCGACCGGACGGCGAGCCCGCAGGACGTGTCCGAGCTCCTGCTCCGGCTCCTCGGCCGCTTCGGGATCGAGCACGCCCTGGCCGGGACCCTGCCGATCATCGGCGCGCCGCCGCGCCAGCAATACGAGCACGCCCTCCTCGACGCGATGCCGCCGGATTGGAAGACCCGCTACCTGTCCCGCGGCTACCTCTTCCGGGACGCCACGGTGCGCCACCTCGCCGAGGCGAACGCGCCCTATGCCTGGTCCGAGATCGCCGACCGCTACCGCGAGGACCCGGCGGCCCTGCGCGTCATGAACGAGGCCGGGGAGCACGGCCTGCGCCACGGGGTCACCGTGCCGCTCCTGACCCTCGACGGGCAGCTCGCGGGCTTCAGCTTCTCGGGCGCGCGGATCGAGGTCTCGCCGGAGGATCTCGGCACGCTGCAGCTCGTGGCGACCTACGCCTTCGCCCAGCTCGTCCTGCTGCGCTCGGAGGCCGGCGCCGAGATCCGCCTGTCGCCGCGCGAGCGCGAGGTGCTGCAATGGGTGGCCGAGGGCAAGACGAACTGGGAGATCGGCGAGATCCTGTCGATCTCCGCCAAGGGCGTCGAGCATCACCTGCGCACCACCCGGAGCAAGCTCGGCACGCTCAACAGCACCCAGTCGGTGGCGGTGGCCCTGCGGCGCGGCCTGATCTCCTGATCCCGGCCGCCATCCCCGCGATCCGGCGGCGCCGGCGTCCACACTAGGGAATTCCCCAGTACGGTTGCATCGTCAGAGCATGGAGAAAGGCTCCGAGAGGAGACCGTTCCCATGATCCACGTCGTCACCGCCGCCAACCAGGACCGCTACGCCGCCGAGATGGAGGAGGTGTGGCGCCTGCGCCACCGCGTCTTCGTCGAGGAGAAGGGGTGGAGTGCCCTGCGCCGCCCGGACGGGCGCGAGATCGACCAGTTCGACACGCCCCACGCCGCCCACTTCCTGGCGATCGAGAGCGGCCAGGTGATCGGCTACAGCCGGCTCCTGCCGACGACCCGGCCGCACCTGCTCTCGGACGTGCTGCCGGAGCTGTGCGAGGGCGACCGGCCGGCCGGCCCGCAGATCTGGGAATGGACCCGCCAGGCGGTGGCGCCGAGCCACCGCACCCGCGGCAAGAACCACCCGGTCTCCCTCGAGGTGATGACCGGCATCGTCGAATGGGGCCTGGAGAACGGGGTGACCTGCTTCCTCGCCCAGATGCCGATCGTCTACCTTCTGCACGTCCTCCAGTTGCACTTCCGGGCCGTGCCGCTCGGCGTGCCGGCCGAGATCGACGGCGAGCGGATCATCGCGGTGGAGGCCCGCTTCGACGCCCGCACCCTGCGCAAGCTCCAGGAGATCCGGGGCACCAAGGCCTCGGTCCTGGCCCCGACCTCGCCGACCTACCTGATGGCCTGACGCGGCCGCCCTTCGAGACACCACCCGAGACGCCCCATGGGACCCCGGCGGAACCCCCGCGGGGAACCCATGGGACAGCGAGACACCGAGAGAGAGAACGAGAGAGACCATGAGCCGCCGTCCCCCACCGACCATCGACGAGATGGCCGACATCCTGCCCCCCCTGGTCCGCGCCCTCGGCGAGATCGTCGAGATGATGGAGGGCCTGGTGGACGTGGCCTGCCACGCCACCAACGTCCAGGAGACCACCGCCGACACCCTGGCCGATCTCGGCCACACCCTGACGGAATACGCCCACACGCTGATGCAGGAGGCGACGGAGCGCCGCCGCACCGGCCGCGGCAGCGTGCCCCTGACCTCTCGGGTCGCCGCCGGGGACGGGGAGGCCCTGCCGGTGGCGTGAGGGGGCGCCGCGTCGCGGGAGGCTCTCAGTGCACCTCACAAAACTCCCGCTGCGCTGACGCGGCCATAGCGAGCGACGACAGCGGTCGGGAGTTTTTTGAGAGAGACGCTAAGGATCCCCGCAGGCGCAGGCCTGCCCGTAGCCGAAGGCCTGCCGGAGCGCGAGGCGCCCGCCGGGCGTCACCGCGACGGCCCGGCTGCCCTCGGTCCGCCGCAGCCAGCCCCGGTCGAGGCAGGTGGCGAGCAGGGCCGCCCCGAGGGCGCCGGCGATGTGGGGCCGGCGCTCGCTCCAGTCGAGGCAGGGGCGGCAGAACACCCGCCGGCCGGAGGAGGACGCCGCGAGGTCGACTCCGAGGCCGCGCAGGAAGACCTCGCCCGCCGGGGTGACGGCACCGCCGTCGGCCCCGAGCTCCACCGCGCCCTGCGCCACGAGGGCGTCCGCCATCGCGACGGCGAGGCGTCCGGCAAGGTGGTCGTAGCAGGTCCGGGCCTCCCGCAGGGCGGCGTCCCGCGGACCGGGCGGCCGGGTTCGCGGTGACGGGACCGGGTCCGGCCCCGGCTCTGCCGCCACCGCCATCACGCCCTCCAGCATCCGCGCCACCGCCGGGGAGGCGAGGCGGTGATAGCGGTGGCGCCCCTGGCGCGCGACCGTGAGGAGGCCCGCTTCCGTCAGCTGCGCGAGGTGGCCGCTCGCGGTCTGCGGCGTGACGCCGGCGGCGCGGGCGAGCTCCGCCGCGGTCAGTGCCCGGCCGTCCATCAGCACCGCCAGCATGCCGGCGCGGGCCGGATCGCCCACCAGGGCGGCGGTACGGGCAAGGGCGGTGGTCGTCACCATGGCGGTCTCCTCGGGCGGTCTCCTCGGGCGGCTCACCGGGCTTGCGCATCGTAGTCCGGCACGGCGCCCGACGCTTCGGCCCCGGCCGAAGCGTGATCCTGGACGATTCGGCCTCGGCCGACACGTGATCGTGACGCTTCGACCGCGGCCGAAGCACGCCGGCCGGAGGCCGCGCGAGGCTCGCGCCATCCCCAACCGGATGGTCCGCCATGCTGCCGCTGATTCGCCGCCTCCTCGCCCTCCGCCGCCCGGACGTCCCGGGGAGCGGCCCGCCCGGGGAGGGCGCATGGGCCCGACTGCTGCGGCAGCGCCGCGACCGCACCAGATTGGCCGGGCTCGACGACAGGTTGCTGCGCGACATCGGATTGCGGCGCACGGTCTCGGCGGCCGGCATCGACTTCGCGCCCCTGTCCTCGGCCGAGCCCCATGGAGCGGGAAGACCCGCGGGACCGCCGCATCACTGCCGAAGACAGGATAGATCCGGGCGCGCGGCGATGTCGTCCCACCGCCGCGGTGCCATCGACTGGCCATGATCGGGCCGTGATTGGGCCGTCCTCCGGAGGCTGATCGCACGACGCACGGGCCGTGAGCCGGCGGTGTTTCCCGTTTGCATCACGTCGCTTGGATCTTACTGCCAAGCTCGATGAATGGTTTACGAACCGTATCCGTGCCCCGTCTTCGCCACATTCCGCCTCAAGCTAGGCCAGGAGCGCGGCCATTCCGGCCGTGCCCGGCCAGTGCACGAGAGGGGCCTGCATGACGCGGAACCGGACTTTCCCCATCACAGCCGCCCTCGCGGTTCTCGCCACGGCCCCGCAACTCGGCGCCTGCAGCCTGATGCCCACCGGGGTCGACGCGACGGGAAGCCTTCCGGACCGCAAGCAGCTCGCCGCCGTCACCGGCGCCGACCGGGACTGCCTCGCCCGGGCGATGTATTTCGAATCCAACCGCTCGAGCGAGGAAGGCCTGCTCGCGGTCGGCACCGTGGTGATGAACCGGCTCGAGGCGCCGGCCTACCCGAACTCGATCTGCGGCGTCGTCGGCCAGAAGCGCCAGTTCGCCACCGGCGTCCTGCACAAGCCGATGCGCGACAAGGAGCGCGCGAAGGCCGAACAGATCGCCGACGCGATCCTCGCCGGCGACCGCCACGAGAAGGTCGGCGGCGCGATGTTCTTCCACACCGCCGGCTACACCTTCTCCTACCGCAACATGCATTACGTCGCGCTCGCCGGCGGCAACGCCTTCTACGAGAAGCGTCCGTGGTACGACCGCGGGGGCACGACGGCGCGCCGGGTGCCGAGCGCCGCGACCCAGCTCGCCCAGCTCCAATCCGGCTCGGCCGGCAGCGCCCGCTGGACCTCGCAACCGGTCCGCGTCGCGCGCAACGCCCAGCAGACCCCGCTCGCCGAACTCGGCCCCGCCCGCAACATCTGCCGCGTCGCCGCCGCCGAGACCGGCCGCAGCCCGGGCTGATCCACCGGAACGGGCCCGCCGTCACGCCAGCCGGTCGAGCCGCAGGCGGTGGCGGGCGTCGGTGAGCCGGCGCGACGCGGCGAGGACCGCCCCGGTCACCCCGAGGCCGCTCGCCCCCGCCAGCAGGAACAGGATCAGGATCTGCGATGCGGCCGCGCCTTGCGGGTCCTGCCCGGCGAGGATCTGGCCGGTCATCATCCCCGGCAGGGTGATCAGCCCCGCCGCCGCCATCTGGTTGAGCACCGGGATCAGCCCGGCCCGGATCGCGCTGCGGGTGAGCGGCGCCAGCGCCTCGTCCCGGGTGGCGCCGAGCGCGAGCCGCGCCTCGATCCCCGCGCGCTCCCGCTGCACCGCCCCGGTGAAGCCGTTGAGCCCGATCGCGACCCCGCTCATCACCGAGCCGAGCACGATGCCGGCGAGCGGGATCAGCGCGTGCGGGTCCCACCACGGAAGCGGGCGCAACGCCGCGAGACCGACCGCGACGGCGATGACCGTCGCCCCCGCGGTGACGAACCCGCCGAGCGCATAGCGCCACGGACCTCGCAGGGGCCGCTCCTGCCGGGCGCCGATCTCGTAGGCCGCGGCGAGCGCCATCACGGCGACCACCCCGACCACCGGCCCCGGCGCCCCGAGGCCGAACACCGTGCGTAAGGTCAGCCCGACCAGGGTGAGCTGCACCACCAGCCGGCAGGCCGCCACCAGCATCGTGCGGGCGAGCCCCAAGCCCAGCATCGCCGAGAGGCCGGCATTGAGGAGCACGAAGGCCGCCCCGAGGGCGAGGTCGAGGGGTCCGGGGATCATCCGGACGGGATCGTTGCGGACGGGATCGTTGCGGACGGAATCGCCTGGCCGTCCGCGACCGCGAGCCGGCGCGACGCGAGGCGCGCCACCTGGGCGGGGTCGTGGGAGACGAGGACGACGATCAGCCCGGCGGCGCGGCGCGCCTCGATCACCGCCTCGGCGCCCCGCACGCTGTCGGGATCGAGGGAGGCGGTCGGCTCGTCGAGGAGCAGCACCCGCGGCCCGCCGGACAGCGCCCGCAGCAGGGCGAGGCGCTGGCGCTCGCCAGTGGAGAGCCGCGCCACCGGCCAGCCGAACACCTCCGGCGGCAGGCGCAAGGCCTCCCGCTCCGGGCCGAGGCGGGACGGGGCGTCGGCGGAGAAGTGCCCGGCCACGCTCTCGGCCCACCAGCCTGCTTCAGCGGCGAGATAGGTCACGCGCCGGCGCCAGAGCGGCGCCGGCACCGCCTCCCGGTCGATCCCGTCGAGGCTGACCCGGCCCTCGGACGGGTCGAGATCGGCGACCATGCGCAGGAACACGCTCTTGCCGGCCCCCGACGGTCCGACGACCGCGCAGGCCTCGCCCGGCGCGAGCGCGAGGTCGAACGGGCCGAAGCGGCCGCGGCGGAGGGACTCGATGCGGAGCATGGGCGGCCCCGCGACCGTGCCGGAGGCGCAGGCGGAACGCAACCGCCGCGCGGCTGTCCGGTCCACCGCGATGAGGCGGGAGGACGACGTGGTGGCGATGCCGGCACGAACTCCCGTCGCGGCTTTCGCGCGGAGCACGAACTCGCGGAGGTCGGCATCGACGTCACACCGGAGAGGCCCCGGCGGAGGCCGGGGCCTTTCTCAATCCCATTCGCCGCTCCAGGGCTCGGCGAGGTGCCGATCGAGCCGGCGTTGCTTGACCCGGGCCTTGCGAACGCAAACCCGTTCGTTGCCGTTGGCCACCATTCGGCCGTTGCCGCGGCGGCGGCGCCCCTGGAAGCCGACCCGGACCATCTTGTCGGGGAACCAGCGGCATGAGCCGCGGCTGTTTCGCCACGGCCTGCGTGGCGGAGAGCTGATATACATGACCAGACTTTCGTGAGAGCGGTTCAGCAGCCGCGGCAACACGAAAGATCATGTGAAGACAGGGTAGGATCGACATCGGGTTCCTGTCAAGATCTTCGCCCCTGCCGCAGGGTTGCGTGCCAGCCGGTCTCGAGCGGGAAAAGCTGCTGTCCCAGGCGGCAAAGATCAGCCCTGTCGCCGTGCGGGCGATCCCCGTTCGCGCCCCGATGCAGGCCTGGACGTGCGGAACGCAACCGCCGCGCTGCTGTTCTCTCTGCCACGGACGAGTCGGGAGGATGCGACGTGGCGGCAGCAGCGGAAGCGGCGCGGGGCGCCGGGACGGGGACCGTGCGCACCGACGTGCCGGCCCGGATGGACCGGCTGCCCTGGAGCCGCTTCCACCTGCTGCTCGTCATCGCGCTCGGCATCACCTGGGTGCTCGACGGGCTCGAGGTCACCATCGTCGGGGCGATCGGCCCGGTGCTGCAGGACAAGCGGGCGCTCGGCCTGACGCTCCAGGAGATCGGCGCCTCGGCCTCGTTCTACGTCGTCGGCGCGGTGGTCGGCGCCCTGGTGTTCGGCTGGCTCACCGACCGGTTCGGCCGCCGCCTCGTCTTCTACGCCACGCTGATGATCTATGTCGGCGGCGTCATCGCGAGTGCGCTCGCCTGGGATTTCTGGAGCTTCGCGCTGTTTCGCCTCGTCACCGGGCTCGGCATCGGCGGCGAGTACGCGGCGATCAACTCGGCGATCGACGAGCTGATCCCGGCCAAGTATCGCGGCCGGGTCGACCTCATCGTCAACGGCAGCTTCTGGATCGGGGCCGCGGCGGGGGCGGGGGCCTCGCTGCTCCTCCTCGATCCCGACCTCCTCGACCCGGATTTCGGCTGGCGCCTCGGCTTCGGCATCGGCGGCGTGCTGGGTCTCGGCATCCTCTTCCTGCGCCGCTACGTGCCCGAGAGCCCGCGCTGGCTCGTCACCCACGGCCGCGAGGACGAGGCCGAGCGCACGGTGGCGGAGATCGAGCGCAAGGTCGAGGCCGAGACGGGGCAGACGCTTCCGAAGGCGGAGGGCATCCTCGAGGTGCATCCGAAGAAGAGCTTCGGCTTCGGCGAGATCTTCGCCTCCATGGTCCACAAGCACCGTGGCCGCAGCATCCTGGCCCTGGTGCTGATGATCGCCCAGGCCTTCCTGTTCAACGCGGTGTTCTTCACCTACGGGCTGGTCCTGGCGAAGTTCTACGGCGTGCCGGAGAACAAGGCCGGCGTGTTCCTGGTGCCGCTCGCCATCGGCAATTTCCTGGGCCCGCTGCTGCTGGGCCACTTCTTCGACACGATCGGCCGGCGCCGGATGATCGCCGGCACCTTCGCCTTGAGCGGCGTGCTGCTGATGGCGACCGCTGTGGTGTTCGGCCTCGACCTGTTCACCGCCTGGACCCAGACCTTCGCCTGGATCGCGATCTTCTTCGTCGCCTCGGCGGCCGCCTCCTCCGCCTATCTCACGGCGAGCGAGATCTTCCCGCTGGAGACCCGGGCACTCGCCATCGCGGTGTTCTACGCGCTGGGCACCGGCGCCGGCGGCGTGATGGCGCCGTGGCTCTTCACCCACCTGATCGAATCCGGCCGGCACTGGGCGCTGGCGGGGGGCTATGCGGGAGCGGCCCTGCTGCTGGTGATCGCCGCGGTGACGGAGTGGAGGCTGGGAGTCGATGCGGAGGGGAAGTCGCTGGAGAGTATCGCGGACCCGTTGTCGAAGGTGGGGTGAGAGCCTGCGGGGCCGGCGACGACCGGCCCCTGTCCCATTTGCCCCCGCCCATGTCCGGCGTCGCCGCGGCAGTCAGTGCAGGGCCGCCGGCCGCTCGGCCTCCGGCGGTATCGCGGCCTCGTCGAGCAGGGCCGTGCGGATGCGGGCAAGCCGGAGTTCCGCCGCCTCGCGGCCGGCCTCGGCGGCGACGGCAGCGCTCCGGGCCGCCGCGGTATCGGCCATCACCTCGGCCAGGCGCTCCTCCAGCCGGCGCACCCGGGACCGCTCGGCGGACAGCTTGGCCTCGGCCTCGGCGGCGGCATCTTGGGCCTCGGCGGCGGCCTGACGCGCGTCGACGGCCTCGGTGGAGGAGGCTCGCAGCGCCTCCTCGACCCGGCCGAGCAGGGCGCCGACCTCGCGGCTGAGCCGGTCGGCCCGGGCCTCGGCCGCGGCGACGCGGGCGGTGGAGGCGCGCACCGTCTCGGTCGCGCGGCGCAGCAGGGTGACGATGGTGCCGGTGTCGATCGGGGTGGCCATGGGGTCCGGTATCTCGGTGTCCGGGATTCGCGCGGCGATTCCCCAGGGGCGCCCGCCGGTGCGCCGCGGTCAAGGACTATTGCACCGCTTCCCACACTCCTCGGCGCCCTGCGACCGATGCGCCCGGCCGGCGCGCGGCGGGGGAACCCAACATGGATCAAATCGATGCTCCCGGGGACTATCCCCGAGCGAGAAGGTGCCGTGCCATGTTCATGAGGATCGACCGCCTGCAGGCCGAGCTGCCGCAGCCCAAGAGGCCCGACCCGAACGCCGCCGCCGCCCTGCAGGAGCTGCTCGGCGGCAAGTACGGCGAGATGTCGACGCTCGGCAACTACATGTTCCAGAGCTTCAATTTTCGCGACAAATCCAAGCTGCGGCCCTTCTACAGCCTGGTCTCCAGCATCTTCATGGAAGAGCTCGGTCATGTCGAGCTGGTCTCGACCGGCGTAGCGATGCTCAACAACGGCCCCGGCGACCCGACCCCGGACGTCGACGTGTCGAAGGCCCCGTTCCACGAGATGCAGGACATCCGGCTGGCCGGCAGCTTCCTCAGCAACGGCGGCGGCGCGATGCCGATGAATTCGAACGCCGCGTCGTGGAACATGGACATGGTCACCACGACCGGGAACATCATCATCGACCTCCTGCACAACTTCCATCTCGAATGCGGCGCCCGGCTGCACAAGCTGCGCGTCTACGAGACCCTGAAGGACCCGACCGGGCGCGAGGTCTGCGGCTACCTGCTGGTGCGCGGCTCGGTGCATGCCCACGCCTACGCCCTGGCGCTGAAGAAGCTCACGGGCGTCGCCATCGAGCAGATGCTGCCGACCCCCAACATCAACCTCGACCGCATCCCGGAATGCCAGAAGTACCTGCAGGAGGGCAGCCACCGCCGGCTCTACCGCTTCAACTCGCCCGACTACCCGGAGGCGGCCGGGGTGTGGTCGAACGATGAGGTGGCACTGCCGGGCGATCCGCCGGGCAACCTCGAAGTGGTCGACGGCGCGCCCGAGGGCGGCAAGATCCCGGAACTCGACGGCAATTACGGCGCCTTCGCGCCGAACTACAAGCCCGAGGAGATCTTCGAGATCGCCAGCAAGCTCTACAAGAAGAGCCGCTGAGACGAGCATCGGGGCCGGTCAGGCCGGCCCCGATTCCCCGATGCTCGCGTCGAGGGCGTCCAGCACCTCGGCCATCGGCGGACGCGCCGCCGGATCGGCCCCGGTGCAGGCCCGCGCCAGGGCGTCGAGGGCCGGATGGGCGAGGGGGGCGATCGCCCGCAGCTCCTCGAGGAGCAGCCCGAAGGCCCGCACGTCGAGGCGCTGCAGGAACGCGCCCTCCGGGCCCGGCGGCAGGGCGGAGGCCGCGCCGAGATCGCTCAGCACCGCCTCGCCGCGGACCCCGTCCCACAGGACGTTGTGGGCGTAGAGGTCGCCGTGGCCGAAGCCCCGCGCGTGCAGGTGGGCGGCGCCCGCCGCCACGCCCCGGGCGAGGCGCAAGGCGACCGGCGGCGTCAGTCGGAGACCGGGCTCGTAGACGTCGCGGCTGCAGCTCTCCAGGCTCGGCGGCCCGGCGAGCACCCGCCAGCCCTCCGGCAGCAGCGGCATCAGCAGCCCTTGCGCGCCGTCCGGATGGTCGGCGAGGCGGCCGAGGCCGCCGGTGAGGTGCGGGTGCGGGCCCGCCGCCAGGCAGGCCGCCATCTCGCGCTCTGGCAGGCCGTCGCTGGTCATCGCGCCCTTGAACAGCTTGAGGGCGACGGGCCTGTCCTCTCCCGCGCCCTCCTGCCGCCACGCCGCCCGCATCACCCGCCCGGAGGCGCCCTCGCCGAGGAGCGAGCCGACCGCGAGGTCGCCCCAGGCGACCGCCGCCGCGGCTGGCGCCGGCGCGGCGCGGTCCTCGAAGGGGTTGCCGGCCCAGGACAGCCAGGCGAGGCGCGGCAGGGCGGTGAGGCAGGCGGGCAGCGCCGACAGGTCGTTGGCGGCGATGCGCAGGAGTTCGAGGTTTTCGGCGTCCCTCAGGCTCTCCGGCAGGGACCGCAGGCGGTTGCCCGCCAGCATCAGCTTCTGCAGCAGGGGCCGGGCGCCGAGCGAAGCGGGCAGGACGGCGATGCGGTTGTCGGTGAGGGTGAGCCAGCGCAGGGCCGGGGCCAAGGACTCGGCCGGCACCTCGGCGATGCCGGAGCCGCGAAAGCCCACCTGGCTCAAGGCGGCGCAATCGCCGAGGACCGGCGGCAGCCGGTCGAAGCGGTTGCCGGAGCAGAACAGCACCCGGAGCCGGCGCAGGCGGCCGAAATCGGCGGGCAGCGCGGTCAGGTCGTTCTGGCCGAGGTCGAGGAATTCGAGCGTGTCGGCGAGGCCGAGGATTTCGGGCGGCAGCTCGGTGAGCCGACCCTGCGGCCCGCCGGGGAGCCGCAGCTCCCGGACCCCGGCGAGGTCGCCCCGGCGCAAGGCGGCGAGGCCCGCACGGGTCGCGGGCGGCAGGCCCGCCTCCAGGCTCATGAGGAGCAGGCCCGGCAGGACCGGAAAGGTGTCGGCATCGTCGTCTCCCGGCGGCGTCTCCGGCGCGCCGCCGGGCGGTGGTCGCCGGGAAACGCGGCCGGATCAAGGGGCTGCGCGGGCGACGGAGCGCCTCAATACGGGTAGCCGTAATAGCCGGGCGGCGGCGCCGGGCGGTAGCCGTAGCCGTAGCCGGCCGGCGGCCGGCCATAGGTGCGCAGGTAAGGGTCGTAGCGCGGCTGGCGGAAATTGCCGTTGTTGACGCCGGCCGAGCGGTCGTTGCCGTTCAGCCCCGCATAGGGCGAGAGCCCGCTGCCGGAATCGTTGTTGCGGGCGAGCGCCGCGCCGGCCGTCCCGAGGACGAGGGCCGCCGCAACGGTCACCTGGACCGTGAGAGCGCGCATGGAAGGCCTCCTGATGGAGCATGGGGCGATACCGTTCGCAACAGGCGACGGCCGGCCGGGGTTCCGGCGCACGAGGCGCGGCCTTTCGGCGCCCGACCTGGCCGGGGGCCGCGTCGCTTCCGGCGGCGCGGCCCCTCGCGCTCACGTCAGGACTTGCTCACGTCAGGACTTGCTCATGGCAGGACTTGCGGGCCCATTCCGGGCATGGCGAATCCGGCCACGAAGGCGACCATCCGCAGGAGCGACGGACACACCGTCACGCCCGCCAGGCGGAAGGGAGAGCGACTGGCCGTCGTAAGCGTCGCGAGGCCTCGGTGTGGCCCTCCTCACCGCCTCAAAAGCGCCGGAGGCACTCTCACGGCTCATCCGCGAACGGTGAAATGCCATCCCGGCTCGAAATGCGCCGTCGCCTTGACGCCTTGGACGCGAAGCGCTTGTCGCCGCCCTCTCAAGCCCACCCACGTCGCCAGCCCGAGAGCGACGGCACTGGCGGCAAGTGGCCCCGAGATCACTGCCGCGACAATGCCGCAAGGAGCTGTAATCGCCGCTGCAAGCGGGCCGACAATCAGCGCTGGAAGCACGATGCCGACCGCCGTTCCGGAGTTCGGTTCAGTTCTCATGCGGGATCAACTGCACAACAAGCCTTTCGTTGCAGCCGAGCTTCGTCGGAAAATAGATCCGAGCGCATGGCCTTTTCAGGCGATTCGTCTCCCATCCTGACGGATCTCCGACTGCGAGGTTTCCAGGCGCTTCGCCTCGGCGGCAATGCCTCGCAGATCGGCCACCATGGCGTCCGTCTGCGCCTCCAGATCCTCTTCCGACTGGTAGGTGGGTCCGCGGAACTGCATGACGACCAGAGCTGCCGCCGCTGCGCAGAGACTACCACCGAGCGGAGCACTGAGAAGGGCCATCACCCAGCCGAAGGGGGCCATTGCCGCACCCGTCACGAGACCACCGGCAATCGCCACGAACACGAACAGCAGCATGGGTGCCACCTCCACGAGGGAGAGGTGTGCCGGTCGAGGCGTTAAGGCAGCCATAAATCTTTGCGACACATCGAGCCCGTACGGTTCTTCCTTCTTCCGCCCCAAGGCAGCGTCGGGTGCCGCGTGCGAGGGGTCTACGAGCGCGGTAGCGCGGCAGGCCGACCCTGCCAGCCTTGACCGAACCAACCGCCCCGT
>NZ_LABZ01000240.1 GCF_001043955.1 Methylobacterium tarhaniae
CGATGGCCACCCCCGCGAGAGATCCCGCCGGCTACAGCGCTGTGAAAGCCGCGCAGGCGGGCTCTCCCGCTCTCGGTCAGCTACACCACTCTAAGGGACACCCCCTGGGTGATCGCAAGAGCGTCCAGCCAATGGCGGCCCCCGGGCCGATGGGGTTTCCTACGACCGGCTGCACCACTTCATCGCGGCTGGGATCTGGGAGGAGGCTCCGCTGCAGCGGGCGCTGCTCGGCGAGGCCGATCGCCTCGTCGGCGGTGTGGATGCGATCCTGGTCGAGGCCGGCGCGACTCGCCACGGCCGCGATCTTGCGGCGCACGACCGGCACGTCGCGGACGGGGCTTGCATAGGCCGTGGCCGTAAACAGGCCGACGAGGCGGACCTCGCCGGCGAGCCGGCCGGTCGGCGAGAACAGTTTGGAGCGCGCGAAGTCGCGCGAGCATGGCCGCGCCGTCCTCATCGGCACACGCCACGGCGTGGAAGGCCCGTACGAGGTCCGCTTCCAGGCGTTAGCGATCCTCGCCCTCGATCCGATCGACGTGGATGTGGATCAGGCTTTCGCGGACCCAGCCGTCATTTGCCTCCGCCGTGGTCTCGCCGACGAGCCGCCTCAGGACCCCAGCCGAATCGCGCTCGACGCCGAGGATCGGATGGGCGACGAGGTCGGGCGACAGGCCGTGGGCCGTCAACGCGGCGAGCGTGGAATCGAGCAGGAAGGGCCGGTTGTCATCGACGACTTCGACCACGGTGATGCCTTGGGATTGCCTCCCGCGCGTGACACGGACGTCGTGGAGCGCCACATCTGCCGGGCGCCCCGGCCGGCGGGGCCGCGCGAGGTGATCCCGGGCCGCCACGGTGAGCGTGGCGAGCGATGCAGGCGCATAGTCCCCGAGGTCGTCGACCGAGACCCGGCCGAAGAGATCCCTGACGAACTCACCATATTCCGCTTGGCCACCGACCGCGTCGGTGACAGCTTCGATCAATCTGTCGCGGATCATTGCCGTCTGGGCACTGGCGCGTATTTCCAAAGACATCATGCGCACCTGGTTTCGCGAGCAGCCGGCAGCGGCCTGGCCTCGTCTTGAATCGTGTCGAGCCGACCGCTCAGTACTGAAGTATCCTAGACAGGAAGGTCTGGGCGCGCTCGCTGCGGGGGCCAAAAAACCCCTCCTGTGCGTCCTCGACGATCTCGCCCTCGTCCATGCTGGAGTTGGCGGAGCTGTACGGCGGTTCGCTCGTGCGAGAGGCGTCGCGGTTCGGCGGCCTTGTGGTGCGGTTGTCCCCACCCGGGTGATCAACTCGGCCCGGGGGACGCCATGGCACTCGTAGCCGCCGTATTATGCAAGCCTGCACATGCCATAACAATTAACTCTATATTGACATAGCCAGCGCCGGCAAAGATAAGCTGCTGCCAGTCGGTGAAGCGGGCGCGAGGATCTCGGTCAAAACATGGTCGCGCAGGATCTCGACCGGGTGCGGCAGTCGCACGCCGTCGATGATCTTGACTTGCGAGCGGCACGAATACCCGTCGGCGAGGAGGCGGTCGGTCCGGCCATGCTCCGCCACGGGCCTCGCCCAGCCAAGGCCGTAGATCCGCTCGGAGGTCGCTCGGTTCTCGGCCTCGTGGCCGTAGGTGCCGGCCATGCCGCAGCAGCCTGAGGGCAGTACCGCGAGGCGCAGGCCGAAGGCCCGGAAGACGGTGCTCCACGCCGCCAAGGCCGGCAGCGCCGTCGCCCGCTCGGTGCAGTGCGGCAGCAGCCAATAGGGTTCGCCATCCGCCTCCGAGTCGCTGACGTCGAGCCACGCGGCGAGCCATTCCTGCACGAGCAGCACCTGCAGTAGCTCTTGTCCCGGCAGGGCCTGCTTGTATTCGGAACGGTAGGTGAGCGTCATCGACGGATCGAGGCCGACGAGCGCGACGCCGGTCGCCGCGAGCCGGCCGAGATCGTCGGCGTTCCGGGCGGCGACCTGCGCGAAGCGACCGAGGAAGCCGTGGACGTGCAGCGGCTTGCCGTTCGGCCGGTAGGGGGCGAGCCAGGGCCGGACGCCTAACCTGATCAGCAGGTCGAGGAGGGCCAGCAGAACCGGCGTGTCGTAATGGCTGGTGAAGGCGTCCTGCACCACGACGACGTGTGAACGCCGCTCGGCCGGCGAGAGTCGAGCCAAGACCTCCGCATCGGCGAGGGCGACGCCCCGGAGCGCCAGTTCCCGCCCGAAATCGAGCCCGGACAGCTTCGGCGCGTGAACCAACCCGACCGACTTAGCCATCCCTAACCCCATCGCGGCGTTGACGAGGCGCGGGGCCCGAGCGAGCCAGGGTGCCAGCGGCTCCAGGGCCGCGATGGCGTGGTGGCGAAGCGGCCGCAGGTAGCGGCCGTGATAGAGTTCGAGGAACTTCGCCCGAAAGGTCGGCACGTCGACCTTGATCGGGCATTGTCCGGTGCAGGACTTGCAGGCGAGACAACCCGCCATCGCCTCGTGCACCTCGTGCGAGAAGTCGTCGTCGCGCCGGGTCAAGGTCGCGGCGAGGCGGGCCGGGAAGCCGAGCCAGGCTGGACGGGCGCGGAACGCACGCGACTCCGCCAGTGGGTCGAATCCTTCGGCAGCCAGCCGCCGCAGCCATTCGCGCATCAGATGGGCGCGGCCCTTGGGCGAATGCCGGCGCTCGCGCGTGCCCTTCCAGGACGGGCACATCGCCTCGTCAGGATCGTAGGTGAAGCAGGCGCCGTTGCCGTTGCAGTGCAGGGCCTCGTCGTAAGCCGCTCGCACCTCCGCCGGGATCGCCCGGTCGTGGCCGCCCTTGGTCGGCACGCCGTCGATGGTGAGCAGTGCGCCGCCTTCGGGTACCGCGACCTTCCCCGGGTTGAACTGGTTCAGCGGATCGAAGGCGGCCTTCACCGCCTGGAGCGCCGGGTAGAGCGGGCCGAAGAACCGGGGCGAGAACTCCGAGCGCACGCCCTTGCCGTGCTCGCCCCAGAGCAGCCCGCCATATTTCTGGGTCAGCCCGACGACCTCCTCGGTGACCGCGCGCACCAGGGCTTCCGCGCCCGGCGCCTTCATGTCGATCGTGGGCCGGACGTGCAGCACGCCGGCATCGACGTGGCCGAACATCCCGTAATCGAGGTTGCGCCGGTCGAGGGCCGCCCGGAACTCGGCGATGAAGTCGGCGAGGTTTTCGGGTGGGACCGCGGTGTCCTCCACGAAGGCGATCGGGCGCGCCTCGCCCTTCTGGTTGCCGAGAAGGCCGACCGCCTTCTTGCGCATGGTCCAGATCCGGCCGACCTCGGCCTCAGCCCGCGCCACCGTGTAGCCGCGCCGCCCCGCTGCAGGTCCTCTTTCGTCGAGCATGGCGGTGAGGCGGGCGAGCGCGCCGGCGACCGCCGCCTCGCTATCGCCGACGAACTCGACGAGGTTGACGCCGCGGGCCCGCTCGCCCGCATCCTCGGGGAAGAAGGCGGCGACGCCGTCCCAGATCGGATCGCCCTGGGCCAGCGCCAGCACCTTGGAATCGACCGTCTCGATCGACGCCGGCGCGAGGCGGCTCAGCGCCCGCGCGTCGCGCAACGCCGCGTCGAAGCTCGCATAGCGCAGGTTGACCAGGGCGACGTGGCTCGGCAGCGGCAGGACGGCGAGCGTGGCCTCGGCCAGGAAGCCGAGGGTGCCCTCCGAGCCGCACAGAACCGCGTTGAGGTCGAAACGGCCGTCGGCGCGCCGGATATGGGCGAGGTCGTAGCCGGTGAGGCAGCGGTTGAGGGGCGGGAACGTCGCGTCGATCAGCGCCGCGTTCTCGCGCTGGATCCGGTCGACCTCGCGGTGGATGGTGCCGGCCCGGTCGGGCCGTGCCTGTACCGCCGCGAGCCCGGCCGCGTCGAGGGGCTCGGAGTGCCAGACCGTGCCGTCGGAGAGGATCGTGGTCAGCGCCCGCACGTGGTCGCGGGTCTTGCCGTAGAGGCACGAGCCCTGGCCGCAGGCGTCGGTCGAGATCATGCCGCCGATCGTGGCGCGGTTCGAGGTCGAGAGCTCGGGGGCGAAGAACAGCCCGTAGGGCTCGAGCGCCGCGTTGAGCTGGTCCTTGACCACGCCGGCCTCGACCCGGACCGTGCGGGCCTCCGGGTCGATCGCCAGGATCCGGTTCATGTGCCGCGACAGGTCGACCACGAGCCCGTCGGTGAGGGACTGGCCGTTGGTGCCGGTGCCGCCGCCGCGGGGCGCGATCCGCACCTCCTCGAAGCGGTCCTCGGCGAGCAGCCTGGCGATGCGCACGAGGTCGTCGCGGTCGCGAGGGTAGGCCACCGCCTGCGGCGTCAGCTGGTAGATCGAGTTGTCGGTTGCCAGCACGGTGCGGTCGGCGCGCGACAGGGAGAGATCGCCGGCAAAGCCCCGCGCCCGCAATTCGGCGCAGAAGGCCGCGTGGAGCGGCACCGTCTCGGGCCCGGGGGATAAGTGCGGGATCATGACGTCGGAATCTTCGATGTGAGAGATGATGCTTGGCTCTCCCGGTCGTGCGACCGGGACCGCGCTTTGACATCAGTGCGTGACGGAGCATGCGCGAGTCGCCAGCCTGCTCTCCCTCCCTGCGCTCGCGAGCCTTCGAACGCACCTCGGACCGGTCCTTGCCCCTCCACGTCGGGCAGTCGGCGTCGCCCGACCGACATTCCCATCCAACGCATCACGTCAGAACCCCGGAACCGGCCACACACCCGCCGAGGTCCAGCCGATAAAGCGGCCTGATCGACAGCCGATCGTGCGGGGCGAGCGGGATCGTCGACGGCGCTGGCTCCAGCGTCATCGACGGATCCGGGGCCATGAGGATCTCGGCACCAAGAAGATCTGCATCCACGCAGACCTCTCGCGCGCGGAGGATGTCAGGGCCCCCTCATCCAGTCCCGAATGGCGGGTCGTGGCGACACGGGCAAAGCCCGTCGCTCAGGAATTCGCCCGGACCGGAGCGACGAGGGCCGAGCAGGCCTGCGCGATGCGCGCGAGTGCGACCCGCAACTCCTCATCCGAGGTCGCGTAGGAGATCCGGAAGAACGGTTCCAGGCCGAAGCAGGAACCCGGCACCACGGCGACGTCGGCGTCCAGCAGGTAGTCGGCGACATCGCGGTCCGAGCCGATGACGCGCCCCTCGGGCGTGCGCGTCCCGATCAGGCCGGCGCAGCTCGCGAAGGTGTAGAACGCCCCGTCGGGGACCGGGCAGTCGAGGCCCGGCACGGCGTTCAGCCCCTGCACGACGAGGTCGCGCCGCCGCTGGAACGCCATGCGCCGCTCGGCGACGACGTCCTGCGGGCCGTCGAGCGCCGCGATGGCCGCCGCCTGGCTGACCGAGCACGGGCAGGACGTCGCCTGGCTCTGGACCACCGCCATGGCCTTGATCAGCGCGGACGGGCCGCCGCCGTAGCCGATGCGCCAGCCCGTCATCGCATAGGCCTTCGACACGCCGTTCACCGTCAGCGTCCGCTCGGTGAGGTCCGGGGCGACGGCCGCGAAGGTGGCGAACCGGAACCCGTCGTAGACGATGTGCTCGTACATGTCGTCCGACATGACCCAGACCTGCGGATGCCGGCGGATCACCGCGGCGAGCGCCGCGAGGTCCTCCGCCCGGTAGCCCGCGCCCGAGGGATTGGACGGCGAGTTGAGCAGGAGCCAGCGGGTGCGCGGCGTGATCGCCGCCTCGAGCTGGGCGGGCTGGAGGCGGAACCCGGCTTCCGCCCCGCAGGGCAGGAGGACCGGCCGTCCCCCGGCGATCGTCACGATGTCGCTGTAGCTCGTCCAGTACGGGGTCGGGATGACCACCTCGTCGCCCTCGGCGAGGGTCGCCATGAAGGCGTTGTACAGGATCTGCTTGGCGCCGGCGCCGCAGGTGACCTCGTCCTGCGTGAAGACGAGGCCGTTCTCCCGCGAGAACTTGCGACGGACCGCCTCCTTCAGCTCGGGCGAGCCGTCGAGCGCGGTGTACTTGGTCGCCCCGGCGCCGATGGCGCGGATGGCGGCGTTCTTGATGGGCTCGGGCGTGTCGAAATCGGGCTCGCCCGCGCCGAGGACGATCATCGGGCGGCCGGCGCGCTTGAGCGCCCCGGCCTTGGCGGTGATCCTCAGGATCTCGGACACGCCGATCGTGGCGATCCGGGGCGCCGGGGAGAAGCCGGCGCCGGGGGAGCGGAGTGCGGCGCTCATGCCTGCGCCGAGCCCCCGTCGACGTTGAACTTGACGCCCTGCGCGAGCGGCAGGGTGCGGCCGTAATTGATCGCGTTGGTCTGGCGCCGCATATAGGCCTTCCAGGCGTCCGAGCCGCTCTCGCGGCCGCCGCCGGTCTCCTTCTCGCCGCCGAACGCCCCGCCGATCTCGGCGCCGGACGGGCCCATATTGACGTTGGCGATGCCGCAATCCGAGCCGCGGGCCGACAGGAAGCGCTCGATCTCGCGGATGTCTGTGGCGAAGATCGAGGAGGACAGGCCCTGCGGCACGCCGTTCTGCAGCGCGATCGCCTCGTCGAGGGTGCGGTAGGTCAGGACGTAGAGGATCGGCGCGAAGGTCTCCTCGATCACCGGCCCGACCTGGCCCGGCATCTCCACCAGCGCCGGGCGGACGTAGAACGAGCCGGGGCCGTTGACGTTCACCCGCTCGCCGCCATGGACCTTGCCGCCCACCGCACGCGCCGCGTCGAGCGCTCGCGCCATGCCGGTAAACGCCGCCTCGTCGATCAGCGGCCCGACCAGGGCGTCGCTCGTCAGCGGATCGCCGACCGAGATGGTCTCGTAGACGCCGATGAGGCGCGAGACGAGGGCGCCGCGGACCGATTCGTGGACGATCAGGCGGCGCAGGGTCGTGCAGCGCTGCCCGGCCGTGCCCATGGCGCCGAAGGCGACGGCGCGCAGGGTCAGGTCGAGATCGGCCGAGGGCGTGACGATCGAGGCGTTGTTGCCGCCGAGTTCCAGGATCGGTCGCGCGAAGCGCCGCGCCAGGCGCTCGCCGACCTCGCGTCCCATCCGGGTCGAGCCGGTGGCCGAGACCACGGGCACGCGGGGATCGTCCACCAGGATCTCGCCGACGTCGCGCCCGCCGACGAGCAGCGTCGAGAGGCCCGCCGGCACGCCGCCGAAGGTCGACGCCGCCCGCTCGAACAGGGCCTGGACCGCGAGCGCCGTGAGCGGCGTCTTCTCGGACGGCTTCCACACCACCGCGTCGCCGCACACGAAGGCGAGCGCCGCGTTCCAGCACCAGACCGCGACCGGGAAGTTGAAGGCCGAGATCACCCCGACGACGCCGACCGGGTGCCACTGCTCGGTCAGCTTGTGCTCGGCCCGCTCGGACTGGATGACCAAGCCGTAGAGCTGGCGCGACAGGCCGACGGCGAAGTCGCAGATGTCGATCATCTCCTGGACCTCGCCGAGGCCTTCCGAGGGCGACTTGCCGACTTCGAGGCTGACGAGGCGGCCGAGCGCGTCCTTGTGCCGGCGCAGCTCCTCGCCGAGGAGGCGCACGAGCTCGCCGCGGCGCGGGGCCGGGATCGAGCGCCACTCCAGGAAGGCGTCGTGGGCGCGGCCGATCCGCTCGCGCGCCTCCCCGGCCGACACGGTGGCGGCCTCGGCGAGGAGGGAGCCGTCCACCGGCGAGACCACCCGCAGGGGACCGCCCGCGATGCGGTCGGCGGCGATGCCGAGGGAGAGGAGGATGTCGCGGGCCTGGGCCGCGAGCGGGCGGGTCGTGTCGGTCATGGGTGTGTCCCGTATGAAAGGATGTCGATCAGAAGCGCGCATCGGTCAGGTGCGCGACCTGGGCCCCGGCCTCGTAGAAGGCTTCCCGCAAGCGCCGCCGCGGGGCGGCGACCGGGTCGGTGACCGGCAGGGGAAGGTCGTCCTCGCCGATCGTGCCCTGCATCAGCTGGGCGAGGCAGCGGCCGAAGACGGTGCCGGGGGCGATGCCGCGGCCGTTATAGCCGCTGAACGAGACGACGTTCCGGCCGAGGCGGTGGAAGCGCGGCAGGTTGTTCGCCGTCATGCCGATCTGGCCGTACCACTCGGTCTCGAAGGCGACGCCCGCGAGCTGCGGAAACAGCTTGGCCAGCGCCCGCCGGCCCCAACTGCGGTGGATCGCCAGGCCTGGTCCGCGCAAGGCCCCGACGCTGCCGAAGACCAGCCGGCCCGCCCGGTCGAAGCGGAACGAGCTCAGCACCTCGCGGGTGTCCCAGACGCCCTGGCGCTCTGGCAGGATCGAGCGGCGTAAGGCGTCGCTCAATGGCGCGGTCGCCATGTTGAAATACGGCAGGTGGACGAGCTCCGCCCGGATCTCCGGCCAGACCGCGCTGGTATAGGCGTTGGTCGCCACGATGACGCGGGCGGCCTCGACATGGCCCTTCGGGGTGTCGAGGCGCCAATGCGTGCCCGCATCGGCGACCGCGACGACCGGGCTGCCGGCATGGATCCGGGCCCCGGCGGCGATCGCCGCCCCGGCAAGCCCGCGGGCATAGGCGAGGGGCTGGATGGTGCCGGCCCGCGCGTCGAGGAGCGACCCCGCATAGGCGCGGGTGCCGATCTTCCGGGCGGTCTCCTCCGCGTCGAGCAGACGGACCGGGGCGCCGCGGGCCTGCCACTGGCGGGCGCGCTCCTGCAACTCGGCAATGCCCTTCTTGCCGACGGCGCAGTGCAGCGTGCCCTGGCGCTCGGGCTCGCAGGCGATGCCGTGCCGCTCGACGAGATCGAAGACGTCAGCGGGCGCCGCGCCGAGCAGGTCGAGGAGGCGCGAGCCGTGGAGGTCGCCGAGCTCGCCCGGCAGGTCGTCGGGCATCACCCACATGCCGGCATTGACGAGCCCGACATTCCGGCCCGAGCCGCCGAAGCCGATTTCGACGCCCTCGAGAACGGCGACGTCCGCACCGGCCTCCGCGAGATGGAGCGCAGCGGACAAGCCGGTGAAGCCGCCGCCGACGATCGCCACGTCGACCGCGACCCGGCCCTCGAGTGGCGATGTCGGCGGTGCCGGGGGAGCCGAGCGCTCCCAGAGACCGTGGCTGCGCGGGTCGTCCTTCATGGTTTGTGGCTCGCGAATGGCTGTCAAGGATCGTCCGTGCGTTCAGGCGCGCAACCGGATCGGGGATACGGCCGCGCCAGGTCACGTACCGCTCAGGCAGCCTGCCAGAGCGCCGCGCGGACGGCAGCGATCGAGCGCGCCTCGGTTTCCGCGTAGAGCTGGAACGGGTCGAGGACGCTCACCCCGAGATCGGCCTCGAAGGCCGTCTGGTTCGCATTCGCCGCGTAGGCCCGCTGCTCCTGGCCGCCGAGGTTCGACTGGAAGATGCCAGCCGCGCTGACCGGCAGGAAATCCTCGTAGACGATCGGCAGGGCCGCGACGTAGCCCCCCGCCACAAGGTCCTCCATCGTGGTGCCTGCGGGATTGCGCGGCGCGTGGGCGGGCCGCGCGTCGTTCAGGACGTAACGGAAATAGCCCAGGCCCTGGCGCCGGATCTCGTCGTGGTCATCCGGAAATGCCTCGAAGGCCCTGGCGAGGCGCCCGGTGAAATCCGCCCCCGCGCGCCCCTCGTCGCGTACGCTCGCGAGGAGCCGGTCGTAGAGGGCGCGGCCCTTCGGGGTCAGCGCCAGGCCGCGCTGCTCGATCTCGCCGAACCGCGCCGTATGGGTGCCGGGCGTGGCCCCGTCCTCCCCCCGGAACAGGATCGGCTCCTCGAGCGCCTTGAAGCTGGTCTGGCGCAGGAGGATCGGGCAAGCGCGCCGCGGCGGGCCCTCGATCACGTCCTTGGCGGCGATGCCGCGCTGCGGCATGCCCGCCTGGACCGCGTCGATGTCGAGCGTGCGCGGGGTCAGGTGGTTGATATGCGGGCCCTTGAAGCACACCACGTCGGCGATCAGCCGGTGGGCCGTGGCGAGCGCCCGGTAGGTCTCGGCATCGACTGTCGCCTCACCGTGCCAGCGGAAGGTCTCGATGGCCTCGCGCACGAAAAGGTCGGCTTCATCCGAGGTGAGGCCGCCGTTCCGCTCGTGGCGCTCGATCATCGCGAGGGCGCGATCGGTGAAGATCCGGCGCCGCGCGAGGATGCTGCCGGCCTCGTCGCGCAGCTTCGGATCCTCGATCAGGTCGAGGCGCAGGAGCGAGGTGAAGACCCGGAATGGGTTCTTCGCCAGGTTCTCGTCCCGGACCGGGCGGAACGCCGTCGAGTGGACCGGGACGCCGGCGACCGACAGGTCGTAGTAGCCGACCGGCGCCATGCCCATGACGGCGAACAGGCGGCGAATGGTCGACAACTCCTCCGCTGTGCCGAGGCGGATCGCCCCGTGGCGCTCGAGGTCGATGCGCTCCAAGTCGTCTGTGCGTTCCAGGCGGGCCCGGAGCCCGGCGTCGGACGCCAGGACATCGGCGTTCACCGTGGCGACGAGGTCCATGAGCGTGCCGTATTGCGGTACCTCGGCCCGGTACATCTCGGACATCGCACGGCTGAAGCGTGTCCGGACGTCGTCAGAGGTTACGAGGACGGAATCGCTCACGGGACAACACCTTCCAGCAAGGGGGACCGGCCGGCATCGACGGGACGCGGCCGTAAGGGGGGCTCCGGGCTTCCTTTTGGGCCTCCCCAGGTGGACGGCGCAAACGAGGTTCTCTCCTGAGATCATTCCGGACGATCATGACCTGCTGCCGGTGAGGGGAGAGCCCCGTCGGATGGCAGCAGCCGTCCCGCGGGTAGAAGCGGGTAGAAGGACTGCTCGGCAAGGGCCCCGTCGACCTCTCGCGCGCGTGCAGCCTCCAGCGCGGCATGGTCCTCACGCCGACGCGGCGTGAGCAACCGGCGCGGGGAGCGCGTACAGTTCTGCTTCAGCGCGCAGGGTTTGCCGTCCGCGCTGGAGAAGCGGATACGGATCACCGTACGACCCAGATCGCGATCCGGGCTCCAACTCGTCGTCGTGTGTCCCGCGGGACAGATGGCGATCTTTCGATCCCAGTCGATCTGGAAGTCCTGAAGCCTGAACGCTCCCGATTGACGCGATTGCCACTGCGTATCCTGGGGGCTCGGCCCGAGCAGCGTCACGGCGTGATCGCGTGTACTGGCGAGCAACAGCTCCGCATCGACGTAGCCGGCATCGACCAGGTGCGTGTCGGGGAGAAGATCGCGGGCTGCCAGATCGGCCTGGATCGACCCGAGTGCGTCACGGTCGGCAACCGGGGCCAGCGTGGTCGCCACGTGCGTGATCAGGCGGGGGCGATCCGCGTCGCAGGTCTCGGTGAGGTGGAGCTTGTAGCCGGTCCACGTCGTCGAACGCCTCTTGGCGTCGTGGGTCTCTGGATCGTAGGGCGAGGCGATCATCAGCAGTGAAGGAGGAATGCCTTCCGAGGCTGTTCGCCAAACAACCCTCGTGGTGGCGGGAGCGGAACTCGCAAAGCACCGAGGCATCGAAGCCCGGGTCGGTGAGGTCGAGGCCAAGAAGGTCCTTCCAGTCGATGCGGCCACGAGCTGCCTCGGCTGCGCGGCGATCCGAAATGTTTTCGGCGAACTGCAGCATGGTGACGAGCGCCAGCCGCCAGGGTGCCTCGGCCGGGCGGCCGCGGGAGGAGAACAGCGCCGTGAACTGCGCGTCGGTGAACACGGTACCGAGTTCATCCCTCAGCCGCATGTAGGCATGGCCCCGCGGAAACGCGGCTTGAGCTACGGCGGCGGTCTGGCTGGGAACCTCGACGGGCGAGCTTGGCTGCAGCGACATGACGAGCCTCCGCGAGCGTCGGATTGCGTTGTCACATCAACGAGCTAACAAGGCAGAAGGATTCGCCAGCAGTCTCCGATCCGGGGCAATCCCGGACGGATGTCGTGACCGTGGCGGAACTCCCGGGCTGGGAGGACGGCCGCGCAGCGAGAGCGCCGGACACATGGACTAACAAGCGTATTTGATAGAAGGCGGATGGCATATTTTCCTAACAAAGCATTTTAATTCTGTTATATCTAGATATTTTACCGAGATATCGACAATAAATCGGAGATGGCAGGTTTTATTGGTAAATATTTTAGAATTATCCAATCCGAATCAGTTGCAAGCTTGCATCAAGGAGGGATGAGTAACGCGATCTGCCCAGCAGATGCTTCCTATTCGCCTCGGAATATGGCCTGTCTCTGCGGCAAGATTCAGGGTCGCGATTCGCTGTTGCCCCCCCCCAGGGGCCGGGCCGGATGTCGAACGTGCAGATCGTCGCGAACCAGGGTGTTGTGCGTGGGCGGAAGGTGGCCCCGCGCCGGACGGCGTGGCTGCTCGCGCTGTGCGCCTCCACGGCCCTGGTCTCGGTGCCGGCCGCGCCGTTCCTGGCGACCGGGCCGGCTCTTGCCGGGTCCGGCGGCGCAAGCGGCGGATCCGGGTCGTTCTACGGTAAGGGCGGCGTCGACAATTTCAGCGGCGGCAACGGAGCGCCCGGCGACTACGCGCCGGACGGCACCTACAAGACCGGCGGCGGCGGCGGCGGCGTGAAGGGAGGAGCCGGCGGCAAGGCCTACGGCGGTGCCGCCGGCGGTGCCGGGGGAACGCGGCCGGCGCCAGCGGAGCGGCTGGCGGGGCCTCGGCCGGCGGCGGCGGTGCGCATGGCTATGTCGGCGGGGCCAGCGGCCTCACGGGCAGCAAGACCGGCGGCGCGGGCGGCGCCGACGGAGCCACCGCCAATCAGAACACCGGCGGCGGTGGCGGTGCCGGCGGCTCCGCTGCCGTCATCACCTCCGGCAGCACGCTCAACCTGTCGGGGCTCACGCTCACGGGCGGCCAGGGCGGCAGCGGCGGCGCGGGCAGCGCCAGCTCCCAGATCAAGGGCGGCAACGGAGGCACCGGTGGTTTAGGCCTCTTCATCGCGAACGGTATGACCTTCACCTCGGGCTCGGGCGTCGTCATCACGGGCGGCGAAGGCGGTACCGGTGGCGACGGCTACTACTACTATACGACCAACAACGGCGGCACCCTCGATTGGATCGAGGGCTCGCTAGTGCATTGACGCATTCATAGGATTCACAGGGGGCGTGAGGCATGCGCGTCTGAGGGCATGGCTCAGACTGTCTGTGTGACCCCCAGCGCCACTGACCTGGCGCACCTATCCGCTATCGTCGTCGATCGGGCGCGGCCCCTCAAGCACATCCAGCGTGCCCGCATCGTCCTGCTCTCGGCCGAACGCCTCTCCGTCCTGGACGTCGCCCACCAGGCAGGTGTCAGCCGACCCGCGGTGTGGCGCTGGCAACAGCGATACGCCGAAGCAGGCGTCGAGGGCCTCTTGCGCGACAAGACCCGTCCGCCCGGCAAGCCGCCCCATTCCACCGACACCGTCGCCGAGGTGCTCGCCCTCACCTGCTCCGAACCGCCCGGTGAGGTCACCCATTGGACCGGCCGCGCCCTGGCGCGAGCCGTCGGGATCTCCCTGCGGTCGGTCCAGCGCATCTGGGACGCACACCGCCTCCAGCCGCATCGGGTGCGCAGCTTCAAACGCTCGAATGATCCCGCCTTCGCCGAGAAGGTGGAAGACATCGTCGGCCTCTACATGGATCCGCCACGCCACGCTGTCGTGCTCTCGCTTGACGAGAAGAGCCAGATCCAGGCCCTGGAGCGCACCCGCCCGAGCCGACCTGTCACCCCCGGTCGCCCCGAGACACAGACCCACGACTACATTCGTCACGGCACCACGACGCTGTTTGCCGCGCTTGACGTGCTGGAGGGTACCGTGATCGGGCGCTGCATGCAGCGTCACCGCCACGACGAGGTCCTGCGCTTCCTCAACACCATCGAGGCGGCGGTGCCGGCCGGCAAACTGATCCACGTGATCCTGGACAACGACGCCACCCACAAGCACCCGAGGGTGCAGGCTTGGCTGGCCCGGCACCCGCGCTGGATCTTCCACTTCACCCCGACTTCTGCCTCGTGGATGAAGCGATCGAGGGCTTCTTCTCCGCCCTGACCCGGCGCAGGCTGAAGCGAAGCAGCTTCAGCGGGATCGTCGACCTTCAGGCCGCGATCAACCGCTACATCGCCAAGCACAACGAAAAGCCGAAGCCCTTCGTCTGGACCAAGCCGGCCGCCGCCATCCTCAATGCCGTCAACGGCAACGCTGCACCATCTGAATGAATCAATGCACTAGACCCTCCGTTAATACCAATCGGATCCGGACTAACATACTGCCCCGCCTCGGCATCGTAGTACCGGAACCGGTTGTAGCTCAGCCCATTCTCATTGTCCGCCCACTGACCCGGGAACCCGATCGG
>NZ_LABZ01000241.1 GCF_001043955.1 Methylobacterium tarhaniae
CTCGGCTGCGCCCCGGCCCCGCTCGGGCGCCTCGACGCCTTCGCCTCGCCGCCGCCGACGCGCACCGGGTTCCTCCTCCTCGACAGCCTCGCGGCGGGCGACCTCGAGACCTTCCGGGCTGCCCTCGCCCAGATCGCCCTGCCGGCCCTGACGCTGGCGATCTTCGCCCTCGCCCCCATCGCCCGCATCACCCGGGCGGCGATGCTCGCCGTGCTCGCCGCCCGGGTGATGCGGGCGATGGGGGCGAGGGCGAAGATCGCCAGCGTCAGGGCCGGCAGGGCGATCTGGGCGAGGGCAGCCCGGAAGGTCTCGAGGTCGCCCGCCGCGAGGCTGTCGAGGAGGAGGAACCCGGTGCGCGTCGGCGGCGGCGAGGCGAAGGCGTCGAGGCGCCCGAGCGGGGCCGGGGCCCAGCCGAGCACGAAGTAGAAGACGTAGACGAGGAGGAGCCCGGTGAAGAAGACCGGCAGCGACACGCCCGCCGTCGCCACCACCCGGCAGGCGTGATCGACGAGGGAGCCCTGCCGGAGCGCCGCCGCGACGCCCAGCGGAATCGCAATGACGAGCGAGAGGACGAGGCCGAACAGGGTCAGCTCGGCGGAAGCCGGCAGCCGGCTGCCGAGATCCGCCGTCACCGGCTGTCCCGTGGTGAGCGAGCGGCCGAGATCGCCCCGGGCGAGGTCGGCGACGTAGCGGGCGAACTGCTCGGGCAGCGGCCGGTCGAGGCCGAGCTCGGTGCGGATCTGGGCGATGGCCTGGGGCGTCGCGGCGGGGCCGGCGAAATAGGCCGCGGTGTCGCCCGGCAGCACCCGGGTGAGCAGGAACGACACCACGACCACCCCGGCAAGCGCCGGCAAGGTCGTGGCGAGGCGGTCGAGGAGCGTGCGCAGCATCGTGTGGCCCTCCTGAGCGTGAGGCCGGTGGTGGTTGGGGTGTCGGATGGGCGTCCTCGTCCCGCATGGTGATCCGGGGAAGGAAGAGGCGCCGGTTCTCCCTCCCCCCTCTGCGGGGGAGGGTGCCCGGCGGAGCCGGGCGGGAGAGGGGCGGCGCGACGCTGAAGAACGTGGCGCTCTTCACGTCAGGCGGCGACCTTTCCGGAAGCGGCGTCCCCTCTCCCGGCTCACTGCGTTCGCCACCCTCCCCCGCAGAGGGGAGGGGAAACCCGCGCCATTCCTTTCCTCGGTCAGTTCAGCGAAAGAGGAAGGGCTCACCCACGCAGCGTACCGCCCCTCACGATGCCGTCCCCTTGGTCAGGTATCGGAAATCCGGCTCGCGGCAGGGCTGGAACTGGTAGCCGTTGATCGTGCGCTGCATCGCGACGTCGTGGGTCGGCTGGGCGATCGGCACCATCGGCACCTCGCGCTCGGCGAGGGACACGAAGTCGATCACGCTTCGATCGTAAACCGCCTTGTCCTCGGCGAAGCGGGCGGTGTCGATCAGCTTGTCGAGCGCCGGGTTCTGGTACGAGGCGATGTTGAAGATCGAGTTCGCCCCGTGCAAGGTCCAGAACAGGTAATAGTCGGGATAGTCGAGCCAGCCGGCGAAGCGGTTGAGCACCATCGGGTTGGTCTTCTTGGAGATCTCGCCGCGGAAGTTCGCGCCGGGAATTTTCCCGATCTCGACCGTGATGCCGATGCCGGCGAGCGCCTCCTTGATCAGTACCGCCATCGGCTCGGCGACGGTGGCGTTGCCGGCATCGAACAGGAGCGTGGTCGAGAGGCCACCCGGGGCGGCGGCCTGGACCAGGGCCTTCGCCTTCGCCGGATCGGTCCGGTACGGGTAGGGCTGCGGCCAGGCGACCCGCGGCGTCTCCGGCCCGCCCGACATGTCGAGGCCGCGGCCGAACAGCGAGGCCTGCAGGATCTTCTCGTAGGGCAGCACCCAGGCGACCGCCTGGCGCAGGCGGACATCGGTGAACGGCCCGACGGCCGTGTTGAGGTAGACCGACCAGACCCCGTTCGGGATCGGCACGCCGACGACCTTGATCTTGCCGGCGTCGATAAGGTCCTTGAAGTCCTTCGGCGGCAGCCCGTACGAGATGTCGGCGTCGCCCTTCTCGATGAGCGCCCGGCGGGTCGAGGGCGAGGCGATGTCGCGGGCGATGACCCGGCGCAGCTGCGGCAGCTTGCCCGACGTCCAGGCGTCGTTGCGGGCGTAGATCGTCTCGACGCCCGGCTTCCAGCTCTCGACCCGGTAGGCGCCCGAGCCCGCGACGTTGTTCTTGAGCCATTCCTTGGCCCAGGGGTCGCCACCGCCGTTGCGCTGGGCCAGCTCGGAATCGATCACGAAGGGGATCGTGACGGCGAGGTTCGACATCGTCATCTTGTCCTTGCGGACGAAGTCGACGCGGAAGGTCTTGTCGTCGAGGGCGACGAACTGCTCCGGCTTCTCCAGCGAGCCGGCATTCATCTGCGTGGTGGCGAAGCCCCCGATCGAGACCGCCCGGTCGAGGGACCACTTCACGTCCTTGGCCGTGACCGGCCGGCCGGAATGGAACGTGGCGTCGCGAAGCTTGAAGGTGCAGCTCATCCCGTCCGAGGCGACCTGCCAGCTCTCGGCCAGCTCGCCTTCGAGCTCGCCCATCTTCACGGCATTCCCGCCGCCGCCCGGGATCGGCACCGGCTTGAAGCGCAGGAGCCGGTCGTAGCAGTTGAGCGCCACCCCGTTCACCGGCTGCGAGGCGCCGATGCCCTGCATGTCGAGGGAGTTCGGCCCGTATTCCTGCACCAGCAGCAGGGTCTCGTTGCGGGTCGGGTTCTGGGCGTGCGCCTGGTTCCTCGCCACGAACGGCGCGGCGAGCCCGGCGGCGAGAGCGGTGCGGCGGGTGATCATGCGGCACGGGCCTTCGTCGGCAAGAGGGGCGTATGCCCGCAACGGCGGGCATCACGCCACCGCGAGGCAAGGTTCGGACCGGCACCGGAAATTGCATGCAACTCGGAAAGAGTGCATGCATTCCGACGATCTTGCACGCATGTTGTTTGGGCGCAGGCGCCGCAATTTCAGGCATGCCCGCGCCGTGACGATGCGGCAGGGTCTGAGCCGTTCGCGAGTGGGGACGGGATGGACGAGGCGACAGGACGGACGCGGACCGAGCGGCTGGCGGCCGAGATCGCCGAGGCGATCGTCACCGGCGCGCTCGCGCCGGGCCACCGCCTCGACGAGCAGGCGCTGGCGGACCAGTACGGGGTGTCGCGCACGCCGGTGCGCGAGGCCCTGCGCCAGCTCGGCACCTCGGGCCTCGTCGAGGTGCGGCCGCGCCGCGGCGCGGTGGTGGCGCAGGTCACGCCCGAGCAGCTCGCCGCCTTGTTCGTCGCCATGGGGGAGATCGAGGCGACCTGCGCGCGGCTCGCCGCCCAGTCGATGAGCCCGCTCGAGCGCCGCCGCCTCGACGCCCTCCACGACGCCATGGCCGACCTCGCCCGGGCCGGCGACCC